>CP095846.1:1536482-1843779 GCA_023100825.1 Nocardioidaceae bacterium SCSIO 66511
GCCAACGCGATCTGCGCGCAGATGCTGCTGCTCAACGCAGAGGATCCGAAGGGCGATATCCGGCTCTACATCAACTCGCCCGGCGGCTCCGTCGACTCCGGCATGGCGATCTACGACACCATGCAGTTCATCTCCAACGATGTCGTCACCGTCGGCATGGGCCTGGCTGCCTCGATGGGCCAGTTCCTGCTCGCGGCCGGCACCAAGGGCAAGCGGTACGCGCTCCCGCACGCGCGGATCATGATGCACCAGCCGTCGGGCGGCCTGGGCGGCTCGGCCTCCGACATCAAGATCCAGGCGGAGCAGAGCCTGTTGCTCAAGCAGCAGCTGAACCAGCTGCAGTCGGTCCACACCGGCCAGTCCGTCGAGCAGATCGAGCTCGACTCCGACCGTGACCGGTGGTTCACCGCCGAGCAGGCGCGCGACTACGGCTTCATCGATCACGTCGTGCAGCGCGAGGGCGACGTGGCCGGCAGGAGCGACTCATGACCGCCACGGACCTCCGAGCACTCACGGCTTCTACCTCAGGACCAGCGATGAACGATATTCCGCTGCACCAGCAGACCGCTCCGAACATGAACTACTACATCCCACAGTGGGAGGAGCGTACGTCGTACGGCTTCCGCCGGATCGACCCGTACGCGAAGCTGTTCGAGGATCGCATCGTCTTCCTCGGCACTCCCATCAGCGACGAGGTCTCCAACGCCGTCATGGCGCAGCTGCTGTGCCTGCAGTCGATGGACCCCGACCGCGACATCCAGATCTACATCAACTCTCCGGGCGGCTCCTTCACGGCGCTGACGGCGATCTACGACACGATGCGCTACCTGAAGCCCGACATCCAGACGGTGTGCCTCGGGCAGGCGGCGTCGGCGGCGGCGATCCTGCTCGCGGCCGGCACGCCCGGCAAGCGGATGGCGCTGCCGAACAGCCGGATCCTGATCCATCAGCCCTACACCGAGGGCACGTACGGCCAGAGCTCCGATCTGGAGATCCAGGCCAACGAGATCATCCGGATGCGCGAGCTGCTGGAGCAGATGATCGCCGACAACTCCGGTAAGCCGGTCGAGGAGGTCAGCCGCGACGTCGAGCGCGACAAGATCCTCACCGCGGAGCAGGCGGTCGAGTACGGCCTCGTCGACCAGGTGCTCGGCACCTTGAAGACGCCCGAGGTCTGATCTCACGGCGTTGCTGTCCGCGGCGTTCGTAACGCTCACGTACGCTGCGGGCAACACGCCCCAGAAACCTGACGTGTGACCCGGCAACGGGTAACGTCGAGCCAAGAAGGTCCGCGCGCTTCTCGTGCGCGGGAATCGATCGGAAGGACCAGGCGACGTGGCACGCATCGGTGACGGCGGAGACCTGCTGAAGTGCTCGTTCTGTGGCAAGAGCCAGAAGCAGGTCAAGAAGCTGATCGCCGGGCCAGGCGTCTATATCTGCGACGAGTGCATCGACCTCTGCAACGAGATCATCGAGGAAGAGCTCTCGGAGGGCGCGGAGGTCGGCCTCGAGGAGCTGCCCAAGCCGCGCGAGATCTATGAGTTCCTGAACGGCTATGTGATCGGCCAGGACGCCGCGAAGAAGTCGCTGTCGGTGGCCGTCTACAACCACTACAAGCGCGTACAGGCAGGCGTCGCCGCAGGTCGGCACACCCGCGACGAGGGTGTCGAGCTGCAGAAGTCGAACATCTTGCTGATCGGCCCGACGGGCTGCGGTAAGACCTACCTCGCGCAGACGCTCGCCCGGATGCTCAACGTGCCCTTCGCGATCGCCGATGCGACCGCGCTGACCGAGGCCGGCTATGTCGGCGAGGACGTCGAGAACATCCTGCTCAAGCTCATCCAGGCCGCCGACTACGACGTCAAGAAGGCCGAGAAGGGCATCATCTACATCGACGAGGTCGACAAGATCGCCCGCAAGAGCGAGAACCCGTCGATCACCCGCGACGTCTCCGGAGAGGGCGTGCAGCAGGCCCTGCTCAAGATCCTGGAGGGTACGACCGCGTCGGTGCCGCCTCAGGGCGGACGCAAGCATCCGCATCAGGAGTTCATCCAGATCGACACGACGAACGTGCTGTTCATCGTGGGCGGCGCGTTCGCCGGCCTCGAGCAGCTGATCGAGGCGCGCAGCGGCAAGATGTCGCTCGGCTTCAACGTCGACGTCAAGGAGCTCGTCAAGAGCGAGCCGGAGAAGATCTTCTCGCAGGTGATGCCCGAGGACCTCCTCAAGTTCGGCCTGATCCCCGAGTTCATCGGGCGGCTGCCGGTCATCGCGACCGTCGACCAGCTCGACCGTGAGGCACTCGTGGAGATCATCACCAAACCACGCAACGCGCTGACCAAGCAGTACAGCAAGCTGTTCGAGATCGACAACGTCGAGCTGGAGTTCACCGACGACGCCGTCGAGGCGATGGCCGACCTCGCATTGTTGCGAGGCACCGGCGCTCGCGGGCTACGGGCGATCATCGAAGAAGTGCTGCTCAACGTCATGTACGAAGTGCCGAGTCGCGACGACGTCGCGAAGGTCGTCGTGACCCGCGAGACCGTCGAAGACAACGTCAACCCGACGCTCGTACCCCACGAGACCGACGAGCGGCGCGAGAAGGCCTCCTGACTCCGTACCGTCGCCGCCCGATGAGGAGACAGAGCTGTGTCTTATGACGTCACGCTATTGGGTGCGACGGGTTTCGCCGGGAGGCTGACGGCGAAGTACCTCGCCGAACACCTGCCCGAGGGCGCGACCTGGGCGATCGCGGGGCGAAACACCGCAGCGCTCGAGGACCTCCAGGACCAGCTCGCCACGGCCGGCACCGCGCCGGAGGTCGTACGCGTCGACATCGATGACGCCGCAACGTTGCGCGCTGCCGCCGAGCAGACGACGGTGCTCGCTACCACGGTCGGCCCGTACATCGAGTACGGCGAGCCGGTCGTGGCCGCCTGTGCGCAGGCGGGCACGGCGTACTGCGATCTGACGGGAGAGCCGGAGTTCGTCGACCGGATGTGGCTGCGCTACGACGCGCTCGCGAGGCGCACCGGTGCGCGCATCGTGCATGCCTGTGGCTACGACTCCGTCCCGCACGACCTCGGGGTGTTCTACACGGTCTCGCAGCTTCCCGATGACGTGCCGATCACCGTGCGCGGCTATGTCACCGCATCGGCCGGGTTCTCGGGCGGCACCTACCACTCGGCGATCCACGGCATCTCGCGCGTACGCCAGGCCGATGCTGTCGGTAAGCAGCGCCGCGAACGCGAAGCGCGCCCGGCAGACCGGCGCGTACGCGCGCTGCCGTCGCGACCCGAACGCGGCCCAGGCGGCCACGGCTGGGCGCTGCCGATGCCCACGATCGACCCGGCGATGGTGCGTCGGTCCGCTCGCAACCTCGACCGGTACGGCCCGGACTTCCGGTACGGCCAGTACGCGCTGTTCAAGCGACTCGCGATGGCCGCGGGCACGACCGCCGGACTCGGCGGGGTGCTCGCCGCCGCGCAGCTTCCGCCGCTGCGT
Source organism: Nocardioidaceae bacterium SCSIO 66511 (assembly GCA_023100825.1). Taxonomy (NCBI): domain Bacteria; kingdom Bacillati; phylum Actinomycetota; class Actinomycetes; order Propionibacteriales; family Nocardioidaceae; species Nocardioidaceae bacterium SCSIO 66511. The sequence continues at coordinate 1,539,987 of CP095846.1, forward strand.
AACGCGTTGCTGCGACTCAAGCAGCCCGGTGACGGCCCGAGCGAGCAGCAACGGGCTCGGTCGTGGTTCCGGATCCAGTTCGTTGCCGAGGCCGACGGCGAGACCATCGAGACGCAGGTCTCGGGCGGCGACCCGGGCTATGACGAGACCGCACGCATCCTCGGCGAGTCGGCGCTGTGTCTTGCCTTCGACGGTCTTCCCGACCGCGGCGGCCAGCTGACCACCGCGGTCGCGATGGGCGAGCACCTGCTGCAGCGTCTCGACTTCGCCGAAACCCTCGGCTGACGGAGCGATTGCCGCTCCTCGAAGCTTTCGGCGTCGCCGCTTCTCGCCACGCGACTACCTGCCTGCCGGATTCCGCTCGCTGTCGGCTTTCCGGCATCCTTCGACGACATCCCGCCGCTTCACCTCTCGCCGCTGTCGGCTCTCCCTGCTCCTTCGGCTGGGTGAAGGACGCGGCGACGCGGGAGACGCAGCTACGGGGCTGAGTTGGTTGCCGGCTTTCCCGAGTCGGTTGGCTTTTGCGGGGTCGGTCGGTGGTGGTTTACCAAGTAGACATGGTGAAGCACCACTTCCTCCGCGCTTTGCACGGCAACCTGTCACTGTGCACGGCGCGTACGCCATGCACAGTGACACGTTGCCATGCCCGTTGGTACGCACGCGGCCACCGAGACTGATGTGACGCCAAGGTCCAACCTTGCCCCGATCCCATATCAAGGTGGCGGGAAAGCCGCCAAGCAACCGAATCGCAGTGGCGGGCCGTCGTACCGACAAGCGCGTCAGGTACGTACGTGGCGAGCCTAGGACTGCGTGGCACCCGACGCATGTATATTGCCGTGGGGCGCATCCGATGGACGGGGCACGTCAACCACGGATGCGACGGGGTAGTGACCGTTTCGCATGCCGGCAACCGTCCGGCCTGACGCCGAAGAGGGGCACCAACGTGTCATTTGGCCGCGCCGGTTCTCGTACGACCCGACCCGCCATCGCCGTCGCTTCAGCGGCGGTTCTGATCGCAGGTCTTGCGGCCTCAGCGCCGTTGACCGCATCCGCATCCGCCCCCGACTTCGAAGAGGTCCAGGGATTCCACGATGGCAAGTACGTCGTGATCATGGCGGGGGAGCCCGCAGCGGCGTACTCCGGCGGCAAAGACGCGTTCGCGCGCACCGCACCACGGGGCCAGCAGACGTACGACTCCTCGACCCGGGCCGCCGAGCGCTACACGGCGCACCTGCGCGATCGCCAGGAGGCCGCCGCGGAGTCCGTCGACGCCGAGACGTTCTACCACTACACGACCGCCCTCAACGGCTTCGCAGCAAAGCTGAGCGCCGACCAGGCCGCCGGTCTGTCGCATCGCTCGGACGTCCTCGCGGTCGTCGAGGACGAGATGCGCGAGCTCGACACCTGGCATACCCCCGAGATGCTGAACCTGACCGGGTCGGCGGGCGTATGGCGCCGGCTCGGCGGGCCGAGCCCGAAAGACGGAGCCGGTAAGGGCACCGTGATCGGCATCGTCGACAGCGGTGTCGACTCCGACAGCGCTTCGTTCGCCGCCACCGGCGGCAAGGTGCCGGCGAAGTGGAACGGCGTCTGCACCGAGAGCGAGGACGACGATCCCGCCGCCGACTTCGAATGCAACGACAAGCTCATCGGGGGCCGCTTCTTCCACGAGGGCTACGGCGAGGTGTACGACGGCGAGTTCCTCTCCCCGGAAGACTTCGGCGGTCACGGCAGCCACACGGCTTCGACGTCTGCGGGCAACAGCGGCGTCGAGGCGAGCACCGGCGGCATCGACTTCGGCGAGATCTCGGGCATGGCGCCCGCGGCGAAAGTCGCGTCGTACAAGGTGTGCTGGGAAGAGGAGGCCGCTGACGCGGGCGGCTGCTCGGGCAGCGACTCCGTGGCCGCGATCGACTCCGCGGTCAAGGACGGCGTCGACGCCATCAACTACTCGATCTCGGGCGCATTGGACAACCCGATCGACCCGGTCGAGCTCGCCTTCATGTACGCCGCGGACGCCGGTGTCTTCGTCGCCACCTCTGCCGGTAACAGCGGTCCCGACATCTCGACCGTCGCGCATCCGAGCCCATGGGTCACGACCGTGGCGAATGCCACGCACTACCTGTACGAGGGCACCCTCGAGCTCGACAACGGCAACAAGTACGTCGGAGCGTCGGTGAGCACCCAAGACGTACCCGAGGCTCCGCTGGTCACCTCCGTTGCCGCCAAGGCGTCCGACGCGAGCGACGAGGACGCCGCGTTGTGCCTGCCCGACACGCTGGATCCCGCTGCCGTCGACGGCAACATCGTGATCTGCGACCGTGGCGACAACGCGCGCGTGGAGAAGAGCCAGGTCGTCGCCGATGCAGGCGGCGTCGGCGCGGTCATCACGAACGTGCCCGGTGGCGCCGACGACACGGTCGCCGATATGCACAGCATCCCGACCGTTCACCTGCGGGCGGAGTTCCGCGACGACGTGTATTCCGACGCAGATCGTGACGGTGCCGCGGCAGCGATCCACGCTCGGACCAACAAGGGCACGACCACGACACCGCCGCCCGCGATCAACAGCGGGTCCAGCCGTGGTCCGTCGCTGGCGGCCGACGGCGACCTGCTCAAGCCCGATATCGCCGCGCCGGGCACAGACGTGCTCGCCGCCGTCGCGCCCGAACGCAACAACGACGAAGACTTCGCGCTCTACACCGGCACCTCGATGTCGTCGCCGCACATTGCCGGCCTCGGGCTGCTGTTCAAGCAGAAGCATCCGGATTGGTCGCCGATGCAGATCAAGTCCGCGATGATGACGACCGCGCAGAACCTCAACGGCGACCACAGCCCGTTCAGCCAGGGCGCCGGGTTCGTGACGCCGCGTCGCTTCTTCGACCCGGGTCTGGTCTTCGACAGCGACTTCGACGACTGGACCGCGTACCTCGCCGGCCAGGGCGTCACGTACGCCGATGGCACGCCGATCTCTGACACCAAACGAAAGGCGTCCAACACCAACACGCCGTCGATCGCGGTCAACAACTTCGCCGGGCGAGAGTCGGTGACCCGAACCGTCACCAACGTCGACAACACCGCGTCGACGTACCGCGTGAGCACTCGTGGGCTGAAGGGCGTCAAGGTGACGGCATCGCCCGCGTCGTTCACGATCGCACCGGGTGCGACGCAGCGCGTACGCTTGACGTTCGAGCGTACGAAGGCCGCGATGCGTTCGTACGTCAGCGGCAACGTCGTGTTCGAAGACGGATCTCACCGGGTGCGCATCCCAGCCGTGGCGAAGCCAACGCCCCTGCAGGCGCCGGAGTCGGTCAAGGTCGCGAAGTCCAAGCAGATCAGCACTGTCGCCGGCGTACGCGCAACTCTGGCGCCGCGCGTACGCGGTCTGGCGCCCGCTCGCGACACCGCCGCCGAGGCGGAGAACACCGAGCGCGGTGACTTCGACCCGAACGACTCGCGCAACTACCTGCAGCGGGTGAAGGCCACGCAGAAGACGAAGGCACTTCGGCTCGAGCTGGTCGCGGATTACCCGGCCGACGACCTCGATCTGTACGTGTTCGACCCGGAGGGCAACTTCGTCGCGCAGTCAGCGACCGGCGGCTCGGAGGAGGCGGTGACGGTCGAAAAGCCCGTCGCCGGTAAGTACTACGTCTTCGTCCAAGCCTGGTCGACGCACGGCAACGAGGCGAAGACCTCCTTCAAGGTTCGTTCGTACACCGTGGGCTCGAAGGCGAACGGCACGTTGTCGGTCAAACCCAAGAAGCAGAAGGTCGCCATCGCCAAGTCGAGCAACTGGCGGCTGAAGACGGCCAAGTTGAAGAAGGGCACTTCCTACTTCGGTCTGATCGACTGGCAGAAGGCGGGCGGCAAGAAGGTTCTCGCCAAGACGTACGTCTCCGCCAAACGCTGACACGCGAGAAGTCCTCCACTGACCCGTGAGTTCTGCACGTCGGAACTCACGGGTCAGCGCGACAGTTCTCGCGTGTCAGCGAGGGACTTCTCGCGTGTCAGCGTTACTCGGCGAGGGTGGCTTCGACGGTCAGCGTCTCGGCTGAGTCGTCCTCTTCGGTGCTGAGCGTTCCGGTGACCCGGCCGGCCGAGCGGACGTCGTCGAGCGTGCGGCTGAGCAGCTCGAGGCGCTCCTTCGAGCCGCGTACGACCACCGCGGTGACCTCGGTCTTCATGCCGACCTTCGCACTCGACTTGGCACCGCGTAGGCCCGCCAGCACCTCGCCGGCGGCGGCCAGCGCGTCGGGATTGTGCGGCACGACTGCGATGTCGTCCTCGGGGTGCGGCCAACGGGCGCGGTGGATCGAGCCCTCCTGCCACCAGGCCCACACCTCTTCGGTGACGTACGGGAGGAATGGCGCGAGCAGACGCAGCTGCACCGACAGCGCGATCGCCAACGCCGCCTTGGCCGAGGCGGTCTCCGCCTCGTCGCCGCGGCCGTACGCGCGCTCCTTGACCAGCTCGAGGTAGTCGTCGCAGAAGGTCCAGAAGAACTTCTCCGCCGCCTCGAGCGCCGAGGTGTAGTCGTACGTCTCGAACGCCTCCGTCGCCTCCTCGACGACCTGTCGGAGCCGTCGCAGCATCGCCAGGTCGATCGGCTGGACCACCCGGCGCGGATCGGCGTCGTCGACGGTCGCGCCGATGCCGAACTTGTCGGTGGCGAGTACGAATCGGCTCGCGTTCAGGACCTTCATCGCCAGCCGTCGGCCGACCTTCATCTGCCGCTCGTCGAACGGTGAGTCGGCACCCGGCCGCGCCATCGCGGCACGCCAGCGCACGGCGTCGGCACCGAACTTCTCGAGGATCTCGGTGGGTACGACGACGTTGCCCTTGGACTTGCTCATCTTCTTGCGGTCGGGATCGACGACGAACCCGGAGATGGCGGCGTACGCCCACGGCGCCGTGTCGTGCTCGAGGTGGGAGCGGACGACCGTCGAGAACAGCCAGGTACGGATGATGTCGTGCGCCTGTGGGCGAAGATCCATCGGGTACGTACGCGCGAACAGGTCTTCGTCGTGCACCCAGCCGCATGCGATCTGCGGTGTCAGCGAGGACGTCGCCCAGGTGTCGAAGATGTCGGGGTCGGCGACGAAGCCGTTCGGCTCGCCGCGTTGTGACTCGTCGAAGCCGTTCGGGGCCTGCGATGCGGGGTCGACCGGGAGCTCGGACTCCGCGGGCACGATCGGGTTGTCGTAGTCGATCTCGCCGGAGCTATCGAGCCGGTACCAGACCGGGATCGCGACACCGTAGAACCGCTGCCGGGAGACGAGCCAGTCGCTGTTCAGCCCGTCGATCCAGTTCGTGTAGCGGTGCTTCATGTACTCGGGCACCCAGCCGATGTCCGAGCCCCGCGCCACGAGCTGGCCACGCAGCTCGGGGTCGCGACCGCCGTTGCGGATGTACCACTGGCGGGTCGAGACGATCTCGAGCGGCTTCTCGCCACGCTCGTAGAAGTTCGCCATCCGCTCGGTGGCCTTCGGCTCGCCGTCGAGGTCACCGCTCTCCCGCAGCGCCGCGACCATCGCCTCGCGCGCCGAGAAGACGGTTTTACCGGCGAGCTCGGCGTACCGCTTGCGGCCCTCCTCGGTCTCGATCCAGTCCGGGGAGTCTCGCAGCAGGCGGCCGTCGCGGCCGATGATCGTACGGTTCGGGAGGTCGAGCTCGCGCCACCATTGGACGTCGGTGAGATCACCGAACGTGCAGCACATGGCGATGCCTGCTCCCTTGTCCATCTCGGCCGCCGGATGCGCCACCACCGGCACCTCGACGTCGAAGATCGGCGAGCGGACGGTGGTACCGAACAGGTCTCGGTAACGGTCGTCCTCGGGGTGTGCGATCAGTGCGACGCAGGCCGCGACGAGCTCGGGGCGCGTCGTCTCCACGTACACGGGTCCGTCTGCGCCGTGGTACGCGATGCGATGGAACGCGCCCGGGTACTGACGAGCCTCGACCTCGGCCTGTGCAACGGCCGTCTGGAAGGTGACGTCCCAGAGCGTCGGTGCGTCCTGCTGGTACGCCTCGCCCCGGTCGAGGTTGCGCAAGAACGCACGCTGTGAGGTCGCGCGTGCCGTGTCGCCGATGGTCGTGTACGTCTGCGACCAGTCGACGGACAGGCCGAGCGTGCGCCAGAGGTCCTCGAAGATCTTCTCGTCCTCGATCACCAGACGGTTGCACAGCTCGATGAAGTTGCGTCGGCTGATCGGCACCTGACGCTTCGGGTCGGGCTTCTCCGGCGGCGTGAAGTCGGCGTCGTACGGTAGCGAGGGGTCGCAGCGCACGCCGAAGTAGTTCTGCACGCGACGCTCGGTGGGCAGGCCGTTGTCGTCCCAGCCCATCGGGTAGAACACCTCTCGACCGCGCATCCGCTGGAAGCGGGCGATCGTGTCGGTGTGGGTGTAGGAGAACACGTGCCCGACATGCAGCGATCCCGATACCGTCGGCGGCGGGGTGTCGATCGAGTAGATCTCGGCACGCTGTTTGCTGCGATCGAACGCATACGTGCCCTGCTCGGCCCAGGTCTTGGACCACTTGGTCTCGAGACCTTCGAGCGCGGGCTTGTCGGGAACATACGTCATAGCCCACCATCCTATGGTTTGGCGCATCGCGCGCGCAGTCCGGTTCTTCGTACGCCGCGGACCCGGCACGAAGACCGCCTGGCAGCTGCGAGTGTTCGCCCGCGGCGATAAGAGAGTGTCATTGTCGGCGGAACCCGCAATGATGGGGGCGTGACCGATACTTCCGTGGGGGTACGCCCGCTCGTCGGCCGAGATGCCGAGCTCGCCCGGCTCACGGCACTCACCGGCATCTCCGGCGACGAAGCGAGCGGTGGGTCGGTGCTGCTGTCCGGCGATGCAGGTGTCGGCAAGAGCCGTCTGCTCGGCGAGCTGGTCCGACTCGCCGGCGCCGCCGATCGGCGAGTCCTCCTCGGCCACTGCCTCGACTTCGGCGACAGCGCGCTTCCGTACCTCCCGTTCACCGAGGTCTTCGGCGCGCTCGCCGCATCCGAGCCCGATGTCGCCGCCGAGCTGGCCGATGCTCTCCCGGCGGTTCGCCGGCTGCTGCCGCATCAGCGGGTGATGTCCGGCGAACAGGAGGACGTCGCGCGGCTCGATCGCAGCGAGCTGTTCGAGGCGGTGTATCGCAGCCTCGACCGGCTTGCAGCGCAGCGACCGCTGCTCCTGGTGCTCGAAGACGTGCACTGGGCAGACTCGTCGACGCGTGAGCTGTTGACGTACCTGTTCACACGCCGGTTCAGCGCACCTGTTGCGATCGTGGCGTCGTACCGCAGTGACGACCTGCACCGTCGCCATCCGTTACGCAAGCTGGTGGCCGAGTGGTCGCGGCTCGCGGGCGTCACCCGGGTCAATCTCTCGGGCCTCGACGATGCCGACGTACGTTCGCTCATCGCCACGTTGCACCCGGCACCGATGACCGAGGCCGACGCCAACGCGATCATCTCCCGGGCCGAGGGCAACGCGTTCTTCACCGAAGAGCTCGTCGGCGCCGCCGAGCTCGGTCGCGGCAGATTGCCCGACGATCTCGCGGATCTGATGTTGATCCGCCTCGATCGGCTCGACGACGATGCGCGCTTCGCCGTACGCGCCGCCGCGGCTGCGGGCCGCCGCGTCACCTACGCGCTGCTCTCGCGGGTCGTGTATCTCGATGTCGCACAGCTCGACCTCGCGCTCCGCCAGGCCGTCGAGCAGAACATCCTCGTGCAGGCCGGCGACGGTTATGCGTTCCGGCACGCACTTCTCGGCGAGGCCGTCTACGAAGACCTGCTCCCCGGCGAGCGCGTACGCATGCACGCGGGGTACGCCGAGGCGTTGCGCAGCCGTGAGGTGGGCGGCACGGCGGCCGACCTCGCCCGCCACGCACTTGCGGCGCACGATCTAGACACGGCGCTGAGCGCGAGCATCGAGGCGGGCGATGACGCGATGTCGGTCGGCGGGCCGGAGGAGGCGGCGCGGCACTACGAGGCGGCACTCGAGCTGCTCGCCCAGGTCGACGAGGCGGCCTCGGGCGTCGATCCCGTCGACCTGACCGTCAAGGCCGGCGACGCCGTCACGGCGGCGGGCAGTCCGCACCGCGCCGTCGGGGTCGTCCGGGAGCAGCTGCTCCAGCGTGACGAGTCACTTGCCGACACCGAGCGCGTACGCCTGCTCGTCGCGCTCGTCCGGGCGGCGTTCGTCAGCGAGTCCGACGTCGACGCCTTGCCCCTGACGACGGAGGCATTGTCCCTGGTGTCGGCGGAACCCACACCGACCCGTGCGGAGGTGCTGAGCGTGCACGCGCTCGCCAACACCGAACGCCAGCGAGACGACGAGGCGGTCCGGTGGGCCGAAGAGGCGATCCAGCTGGGCAACGACCTCGGGTTGCCCCAGATCGTGGCCGAGGCGCGTACGACGATCGGGCGGCTCGACGCCCGCACCGGTGACCCCGAGAGCTCCAAACGCACGCTGCGCAGCGTCATCGAGCATGCCCGTGAGACCGACGACCTGGCCGGCGAGATGAAGGGCCTGCATCAGCTGGGCGCCGTCCAGCACGAGGCCGGCGAGTTCGACGACGCGATCGCCAGTTATCTCGCCGCGTACGAGAAGGCGCGTCAGGCCGGACGCCCCTGGGCACCATACGGGTTCGACGGCCGGGTGTTGGCGGCGCTCACGGCGTACTTCGCAGGTGACTGGGACGGTGTCGCCGAGCTGACCGATGTCAGCGGCGAGTCACCGCCGCCGATCGCCGAGGCCAACCTCGCCGCGCTCGACATGCTTGTTGCGGCGGGCCGCGGCCAGGCCAAGGCGATCCAGCTGTCCCCGATGCTGCGACCATGGTGGGTCCGCGACGGGATGGTTGCCGTCCAAGGCGGCGGTGCCGAGATCGATCTGCAGGGCGACAGCGGTGAGATCGATGCGATGCTGCAGACCTACGACGACATCGTCGCGGCGGTCGAGAGGCTGCAGTGGGCTTGGTTCCCGGCCAGGATCCGCCTCGGCGCGCTGGTCCTCGGGCAGCTCGCGAACCACGCTGCGCAGTCGTCCGAGTCCGAGCGCCGATCGCTCGTCGAGCGCGCCGACGGGTTCGTTGCCGCTGCCGACGGGGTGGTGCGGGAGTCGGAGCAGAGACGTCGGCCGATGGGTCCGGAGGGCATCGCGTGGCACCGGCGAATCAACGCTGAGGCACTGCGTCTGCGTTGGCGGCTCGGCGTCGACGCCCCCGACGAGGCCGAGCTCGTATCGGCCTGGGAGGACACCGTCGCCGCGTTCGAGCGGCTCGGCCACGCGTTCGAGCTCGCCCGTTCGCGCACGCGGTTCGCATCGGTGCTCAACGCCTTCGGCAGACGTTCGGACGCCCGAGAGCACGCCGACCGAGCGCGCGCGGTCGCGACGGAGCTCCGCGCGAAGCCGCTGCTCGAAGAGCTCGGCACCGCCGGTCCCGCTCCGAGGCGCACCGCGGCGACCGACGCTTCGCTGACCCCGCGTGAGGAGGAGATTCTCGCGCTCGTGGCCCTCGGCCGGAGCAACGGCGAGATCGGGCGCCAGCTCTACATCAGCGCGAAGACAGTCAGCGTGCACGTCTCCAACATCCTCGCGAAGCTCGGTGCGGGCAGCCGTACCGAAGCGGCAGCGCTCGCGCGGAGCAAGGGCCTACTGAGCTGACGTCGGGCCAGCGGGCACATGCGGCGGACGGCCGCGCGGCGCCTGCGATACTTACCGCGATGAGACCCACGTACGCCGAGGTCGAGCATGCCTTGCTCGGCCGGTGGCCAGAGACCAAGCTCGAGCCATCGCTGACCCGGATCAAAGCGCTGTGCGATCTGCTCGGTGATCCGCAGAACTCGTATCCGATCGTTTCCCTGACCGGCACCAACGGCAAGACGTCGACGAGCCGGATGATCGACAACCTGCTGCGCGCGCTCGACCTTCGTACCGGTCGCTTCACCAGCCCGCATCTGGAGTCGATGCGCGAGCGGATCTGCATCGACGGCGAACCCCTCAGCGAGGAGCTGTTCGTCGACGCGTTCGCCGACGTCGCCGCGTACGCGCAGGTCGTCGATGACTCATCGGAGCATCCGCTGTCGTTCTTCGAGCTGATCGTGGCAATGGCGTACGCCGCGTTCGCGGACGCACCGGTCGAGGCGGGCATCGTCGAGGTGGGTATGGGCGGCACCTGGGACGCCACCAACGTCGCCGATGCACAGGTTGCCGTCGTGACGCCGATCGACGTCGACCACAGCAGGTACCTCGGCGGCACTCCGGAGGAGATCGCCGTCGAGAAGGCCGGCATCATCAAGGCGCGCTCGCATGCCGTGCTCGCGAACCAGTCGGCCGGAGTCGCCGATGTGCTGCTCGAGCGGGTGGCATCGGTCGGAGCCACCGTCGTACGCGAAGGCATCGACTTCGGTGTGTCCGATCGCAACATCGCCGTCGGCGGTCAGCTGTTGACGATCGCGGGCACGGCTCGCTCGTACGACGAGATCTTCCTGCCCTTGCACGGCGCGTTCCAGGCGCAGAACGCCGCCTGCGCGATCGCGGCGGTCGAGGGTTTCGTCGGCGGTAAGGAGCTCGACGAGGACCTCGTACGCGAGGCGTTCGCATCGTTGACGTCGCCTGGGCGGCTGGAGGTCTTGCGCCGCAGCCCAACGGTGCTGCTCGACTCGGCGCACAACCCGCACGGAGTCCGGGCGACGGTCGAGGCGGTGCAGGAGGCGTTCGCGCTGAGCCCGTTGGTCGGCGTTGTCGGTGTGATGGCCGACAAGGAGGTCGACGACATCCTCGACGAACTCGAACCGGCACTTGCCCAGATCGTGTGTACGCAGAACACCACCGACCGGGCGATGCCGGCTGCCGAGCTCGCGGACATCGCCGAGGGGATCTTCGGCGTCGACCGCGTGCACCTTGCGCCGCGTCTCGACGACGCGATCGAGCGGGCCATCGAGCTCGCGGAGTTCGGCGGGGTGCTGATCACCGGGTCAGTCGTGACCGCCGGTCAGGCGCGGATTCTGCTCGGCGGCAGTGAGGACGATCGCTGATGCGCGGTATGTGTGCGGCGATGCTGTTCTTCGAGGCGATCGTTCTCGGCCTCGCGACGCCGGTGATGATCGCGGTCGAGGACGTCGACACGACGGTGGCCCTGGTCACCGGTCTCGGTCTGGCGCTCGCGGCGCTGGTGGTCTCCGGCCTGCTCCGCTGGCCGTGGGCGTACAACCTCGGGCACGCATTGCAGATCGCGGCGATCGCACTCGGGATCCTGGTGCCGATCATGTTCTTCATCGGTGCGATGTTCGCGGCGTTGTGGCTCGGGGCGTTCCTGCTCGGCCGCAAGATCGAGGCGGACAAGGCCGCGCGCTCGACCTAACCCCTCCCCGCTGGCCCGCACGTTTCGGCCCCGAAATCGCCGGATTTGGGGCAGGAACGTGCGGCCCACGGGGGTGGCGGTTGCGCGGTCGAGCGTTAGGTTAGGCTCACCTTCATGGTACGTTCCCGTCTCGCCGTTGGCTCGGCGCTTGCCCTCGCCGGCATCCTCGTCTCCACCACCCTGACCGCGTGCGGTTCCTCCGGCTCCGATGCGTCCGACTCGTCCGGGCCGACCGTCGAGGTCGAGCATCAGTACGGCACGACCGAGGTGGACGGAGTTCCGGAGCGGGTCGTCACCATCGACGTGCAGTGGACCGATGTGATGCTGTCGATGGGCGTCGAGCCGGTCGGCTACAGCGTCGACGGGCTCATGCCCGAGGGCGGCGAGCCTTGGCGAGAGGGCGAGCGGACCGGTGAGGAGCTGAGTCTCGACGACGGCGTACCTGTTGAGCAGATCGCCGCCCTCGAACCCGATCTGATCGTCGGCACGTACTCGATCGCCGACAAGCAGACGTACGAGCAGCTGTCGAAGATCGCGCCAACGGTCGCCGCGAAGTCGAAGATGGCGGTCGAGCCGTGGCAGGACCTGGTGACGACGGCCGGCGAGTTGCTCGATGAGCAGGACGAGGCGAAGGACGTGATCGCCGGCGTCGAGGGTGAGGTCGATTCGGTCGCATCGGACCTGCCGGGCCTACAGGGCAAGACGTTCGCTCTCGCGCAGTACCTGGTGAGCGACTCCTCACTGATCGCCGTCGCCGACGAGAACGACGGATCGAGCGTCCTGTTCAAGTCGCTCGGGATGACGATGCTGCCAACGCTGAAGAAGGAAGGGGAGGAAGCCGACATGCCGCGCGTCACCGTCTCGCCGGAACGTTCCGATCTGCTGGAGGCCGACTTCCTTGCCTTCCTCGTCAACGGTGGCGACGAGAGCGACCTCGTCGATATCCCCGGGTTCGACCAGCTGCCGGCGTCGAAGTCCGGGGCGGTCGCCGTGCTCGACTACGCGACGGTCGTCGGGATCAACACGCCCACGCCACTGTCGATCCCGTACGCCCTCGACCAGATGAAGCCCTATCTCGAGCAGGCCGCGAAGTAGTCGACACGCCGTACCGTCTAGTCTTTCGGCCATGTCAGAACGCACACTCGTCCTGCTCAAGCCCGATGCCGTCAGCCGGGGCCTCGTCGGAGAGCTCATCGGCCGCTACGAGGCGAAAGGACTGTCGATCGTCGCGCTGGAGTCACGCACGATCGACGGCGAGCAAGCAGACCGTCACTATGCCGAGCACGTCGAGCGCGATTTCTACCCGCCGTTGCGCGCGTTCGTGACCTCGGGCCCGATGGTCGCGATGGTGCTCGAGGGCGACGAGGCGATCGACGTCGTTCGGACCCTCAACGGCGCGACCGACGGACGCAAGGCGGCACCGGGGTCGATCCGCGGCGACCTGAGCCTGTCGAACCGCGAGAACCTCGTACACGGATCCGACTCCGCGGACTCCGCCAAGCGCGAGATCGCGCTCTGGTTCCCCGACCTCTGAGCCCGCTGACTAGCGGTGGCTGCCTTCCAAGGCAGCTTGTCGCTGTCCACGCTAAGTGTCCCTTGGGAGAGTGACCACTTGGCTTGGGCGTACGCCTGCGGGGTGCGGCGGTACGAGCGAATGAACTTCTGCCACGGGGGCCACGTACGTACCAACGAGCACGGCAACGACTCACTTTGCACTGCGTACCTGCCATGCGAAGCGGTGCTTCACCATGTTCACTTGGTAAAGCACCAAGGAGCGACCCCGCAATAGCCAGCCGAATCGGGAAAGCCGGCGAGCAACCCGAGCCGGTAGCTGCGGCTCCCGCGTCGCCGCGTCTTTTGCCCAGCCGAAGCAGGGGAAAAGCCGACAGCGATGCGGAATCGGGCAGACGGGTGATCGTACCGAAGATGCGGGAGAGCCGACAGCGACGAGGACTCGGACACCCGGGTAGTCGCACCGAAGGAACGAAACCGATCAGTGGCCGAAGGCCTCTGCGAGCCACCACGCTGGCTCATCGGTCGTGACCAGCGCGTCGACCAACAGCGGTGACGTACGTGGTCCGGCGAGCCACTCGTCGAGCGGGCCGAGATCGGCCGGGCTCCGCACCGTGACGGCCTGGTAGCCGTAGCCCCTGGCGATCGACGCGAAGTCGGTCTGCGGGAACCGTACGGTGGACAGGTCGGCCCCCGACGACGCGAAGTGGTGCACCTCGGCGCCGTATGCCGCGTCGTTGTACACGATGACGAGCATCGGCAGGCCAAGGCGTACGACCGTCTCCAACTCGGCCGCGGCCATCAGCAGCCCGCCGTCGCCGACTGCGGCGACGGGCAGCCGCTCGGGTTGCGCGAGCGCGGCACCGATGGCCGTGGCGAGACCGAGGCCGATCGACTGGTACGCCTGAGTGAAGCAGAAACCGCGCTCGTCCGGTACCCGCAGGAACATGCTCGGGTATCCCATGAAGTTGCCCGAGTCGACTCCGACGACGCGCTCGGCCGGTAGCCGTGCGTCGATGGCCGCGGTCAACGTACGCGGGTCGATGCGCTCGTCGGTGCTCGTATCGTCGTACGGAGTGCGCAGCCACTCGCCGCGCTCGGCGATCGCGGCGCCGACGGCGTCGGTCCGATAGCCGGTTGTCGTTCGTACGCCGAGCTCGTCGGCAACGGCGCGCGCAGTCTCCGCAACGTCGCCGAGCACGCCGAGGCCGATCTCGCGATGGGCGCCGAGCGCCTGTTGCTCATCGTCGACCTGGACCAAGTACGCATCCGGACCGATCAACCTGCCGTGCCGGGTGGTCCACATGTTCAGGGCGGTGCCCCAACCGACCACGACGTCCGCATCGGCGATCAGCTCGGCGGCCAGGGGAGATGCGAAGCCACCCGAGACGTCAAGCGTCCAAGGGTTCTCGCGGAGGAGGCCCTTCGCCACCGCAGACGTGGCGACCAGCGCACCGCATTGCTCCGCAAGGGTTTCGAGCGCCGTGCGGGCGGCGTCGCTGCGTGCACCACGACCTGCGATGAACACCGGCCGCTCGGCGCGGGAGAGCGCCGCGGTCAGCGCCTGTACGTCCGTTGGGTCGGGCGCGACGGGCGGAGGTGCCTCGGGGGCGGGGGTCGGCGCTGCGAGATCGCGAACCTCGGCCTCCGCTACGCCGATCGGCAGGTTCAGCAGCACCGTACGACGTTCGTGCCGTGCCATCGCAACGGCGCGTACGGCTGTCTCGACCGCCGACTCGGCGGCTTCGACCCGCAACGACCGGGCACCGACCGCCTCGGCGAGACCCGCTTGGTCGACGTAGAAGTTCGACCGCGGAGCCGTCGCCTCGGCCGCGACGACGACCATCGGTGTGCGGCTCTTCGCCGCTTCGGTGATACCGGTCATCGCGTTCGTCAACCCGCAGCCCTGATGCACGGTCACCGCTGCGACCCGGCCGCTCGTACGCGCGTACGCGTCGGCCATCGTCGCCGCGCCGCCCTCGTGCCTGGCTGCGACGAACGATGTGCCGGCGGCCACCATCGCGTTGGTCACCGCGAAGTTGCCGGATCCGACGACACCGAAGGTGCGCTCGATGCCGGCCCCGACGAGTGCCCGGCCGACGGCTTCCGCGACGTTCACGGGTGTTCGACCAGCGCGAGCACCCGGGCCGGTGCGCCGGAGCCGGTCACGATGGGGAGCGGCCCGGCGACGATCACCGCGCCCGTCGGCGGCAGCTGGGCGAGGTTCTGCAGCTGGGTGAGTCCGTACTTGTCGTTGCCCATCAGCATCGAGTGGCAGGGGAACATCGGGTCGAACCCGGCCGCCGCACCTGCGTCGGTGCCGACCGTCTCGACACCCATGCCGATGACCGGCGACTCCTCGGCCACCCACCGGGCTGCCTCGACCGACAGACCCGGCGTGTGCGGCCCGGACTCGTCGGCGTTGGTCATCTCCTTCTGGGAGTGAGATCGCGCATCCCACCCGGTGCGTACGAGCAGCCAGCCGCCGTCGGGGAGGGAACCGTGCTCGGCCTCCCAGCTGCGGATGTGGTCGACCTCGACCAGGAAGTCGGGGTCAGCGTCGGCCTCGGCGGAGAAGTCGAGCACCGCTGCCGGGCCGATCAGCCGGCGCGCGGGCACCGACGCGATGTCGGCGCCGTCCTTGCCGCTGACCCAGTGGTTCGGTGCGTCGAAGTGCGTGCCGGTGTGCTCGCCGGTACGGAAGTTGTTCCAGTACCACGCCGGCCCGCGGTCGTCGTACCGGCTGATCTCATCGAGCTCGAACTGTGCGGTCTGCCCGAACTGCGGCGGTAGCTCGAGTACGGGCGTCTCCGCCGACAGCGGCGCGGTCAGATCGACCACCTCGATCGCACCCGAGCGAAGTGCTGTGGTCAGGTCGGAAAGTACGGACATGGTTCCTCCTGCGGAGCGGTGGTGGCGGTAAGACTACGGCCTGGTGGTGGTTACAGAGCTGGGTCTGCGGATACGGGCTCCGAGGGGCGTTCCTTGACCTGGATGCCGCCGGGACCCTCGAACGTACGGCCCCACCCGGTGGCCACCGAGATCACCATGATCACGGTCAGCACGAGCGGGTAGAGGCAGGCAACGAAGATCGTGGTCGGCGAGAGATGTGGCATGCCGTCGACACCGCCGGTCAGCTGGCTTGCGATGAACAGGAACGCGCTCAGCGCCGGAAGGACGCAGGCGATGCCGATCGCGAAGCAGTCCATCACGTTGGCGCGGCGGTACGGATGGAGCCCGACGCTCGCACCGATGCGGTCGACGACCGAGCCGAACGTGACGATGGATGGTCCGACCGCGCCGGCGAACAGTACGGTCACGATGGACTGGCCGCCGGCGATCGCCACCTCGGCTCCAGTGGGCGTACCCGCGAACTTCGACTCGGTGATCTTCTTGATGACGAGCTCGAGTACGCCCGCGCGCTGCAGGATGCCGAGCATTCCGAACACGCTGAGGCTCAGCCCGATGATCGGCAACATGTCGGCGACCCCTGCGACCAGGAAGCCTTCGGCGACGCCGTCGGTTACCGAAGCGACTCCGCTGGGCTCCATCAGGCCCGTGGCGAGCGCGGTGACGGTGCCGACGATGAGGCCGACGGTGATTGCGAGGTAGAGGTTGCGCTTCCAGAACGCGACGACGAAGAGGGCCGCGATCGGGATCAACATCAGCAGGCCTCGCGGTGAGGCGTCCGCGTCGGCCGTTGCCGAGCTGTCGGAGCCGATGAACACGGCGCCGATGACGAGATACAGAGCGAAGCTGATCACTGCGGCGGTGAGCGCGTACTTGACGCGCGCGGCAACGACGCCGCCGACGTCGGCGACGCCGGGGCGTGTCCGGTACCGCTGCGTCGCCGCCGAGACGATCGACGTGTCGGAGATCGGCGCGAGGTTGTCACCGAACAGCGAGCCGGCCAGGATCGCTCCGGCGAGCAGCGTCGGACTGGCGTCGAGCGCCGCTCCTGCGGGGTAGAAGATCGGGAACGCCGTGAACATCGTGCCGAGCGACGTACCGGTCGACATGGACATGGCGCACGCCGCGAGGAACACGATCGCCGGGAAGATGTCGCCACCGACTCCGAGCTCGGTGGCTAGCCATACGAAGCCCTCGGAGACGCCCGTGGACTCGACCAGCGCCGCGAGCGGGCCGACGATGAACAAGATCAACGTCACGGTGATCGCGATCGGGGTCGCGATGCCGCTGACGACGCCGTCCCAGAATGCCTCGTAGTCGGTGGCGAACAGCGCGGCGATCATCATGCCGACGAGCGCGGACATGGTGAGTGCGTTCATGTCGAACGCGTTCAAGAACAGGAAGTACGACGCCGCTCCGATGATGAAGAACAGCGGGGCGATGAAGGCGCCGGCGATCCCTATCCGGAAGGTGAGCCGTTCGGGTCTGGTCTGTTCGGTTGTGTCCATTGGTGACTCCGTTGGTGGTCTGCGGTCCCCGTCGTGCCCCCAGGTGGTGTGTGGTGCCCCTCTTGCTCGGCTCGGTCGTGAAGGTTCAGTTGTCCAGCAGGCTCAGTTGTCTAGAAGAAAGAGCTTCCGGCCGGCCCTCGCCTCGAAGCGGAAGTAGCGGTCGGCGCGCATCCCGTCGACGGTCGTACGCGCGCGGTTGACGATCGCGACGAGCCGTTCGATCGACTCGACCTCGGCCAGGATGAAGAACGCGTACTGCAGCGAACCCGGTTGCCCGACGAGGAAATAGTCGTCGTCGAACGACGCGATCACGTCGAGGCCCATCTCGCGCCAGTCGTCGAGCAGCGCGCGAAGCGCAGGCAGCGCCTGCTCCTCCCGCTCGTGGTCGGATGCGGCGTACCACGTCTCTCGGCAGGCGCCGAAGACCATCACGCGTACGGGATGCTCGAGCGCCGGTGGGTCGTACATGCTCACCTCAGTTGGTGCGGCGGTAGTCAGCGATCGCCGCCAGGGCGGCTTCGACGTCGGTTGTGTCGTTGTAGTAGTGGAACGAGAGCCGCAGCACGTCGCCTCGCGGGCTGCCGACGATGCGGCGCTGCTTCAGGTACGCGCTCAATGCCTCGGGATCGGTGTCGCGCAATGCGACCTGCGGCCCTCGGCGGTCGTCGTCCGACGGCGATGCGAGTGATTCACCGGCGGCCTGCAGCCCGCTGCTGAGTTGGGCGCCGAGCTCGGTCACATGGGTACGTACGGCCTTGGCGTCGAGATCGGCGAGCAGCCGCAACCCCGCGACGGCGCCGTACGCCGACGGCACCGACGGCGTGCCCGACTCGAACCGGCGGGCGTCGGTCGGATAGTCGAGGTTGCGTGGGTCGAACTCGAACGGGTCACGGCGGCCGAACCAGCCCGTCGCGGGCGGGTCGACCTCGTCGTCGAGTCCGCCGCGTACGTACAGGAACGCGATTCCGGAGATTCCGAGGAGGTACTTCAGCGCGCCGCAGACGAGGTAGTCGCAGTCGAGGTCGGCGACGTCGACCGGCTCCGTTCCGAGGCTCTGGTACGCATCGACGAACACCTTGGCGCCGTGCCGATGTGCTTCGGCGGCGACTTCCTTGACCTCGAAACGGTATCCGTTGCGGTAAGAGGTCAGCGGCACGGACACCAGTGCGGTGTCGGGCCCGACGGCTGCGGCGAAGTCGTCGGCTCCGACGCGGCCGTCATGCTCCTGCGCGTACGCGATCTGGGCGCCGCGATCTCGCTGTGCGAGCCAGACATGGCCGATCGAGGGGAACTCGAGATCGGTCGTGACGAGCCCCGATCGCGTCGTCCAGTCCTGTGTCGACGCCACCTGGTACGCGCCCGCCGACGCAGACGGGACGACGGCGATCTCGTCCGGAGTCGCGCCGATGAGATCGGCGAACATGGCCCGGGCCTGCTCGACCTTGCCCATCCACAGGTCCCACGGCGCGCCGAACTCTCGGATGGTGTGCTGGAACTCGAACAGCTCGCCGCTGAGCTGATCTGAGAATGCGCCCTGGCTGCAGCTCGCGAGGTGCACAGTGTCGCCAAGGGCGGGGAAGTTGCGCCGGAAGTCTGCGGGGCTCGGGTGGTCCATGGGTACCTCTTCTCAGTAGCTCGGCGGGGTGATCGCCAGGGTGAAGCGGGTTGGTTCATCGCCGTCGTTGACATAGCGATGGGGGAGACGGGAGTCGAAGTAGCAGGAGTCGCCGGGCCCGAGGCGCTTCTGCTCGCCGCTCACCTCGACGACGAGCGTGCCTGTCGTGACGACGACGCATTCCTCCGACGGGTGCGCCCATGCATCCTCCGAGGAGCTGCCGCCCGGTTGGAGGACGCCCTCGAGCAGCTCGAGCCGCCCGGAGCCGGGGGAGAGGCGTTCGTACGTCAACGCGCCGTGCGGTGAACGGATCGACATTCGCGAGTCCGCGCGTACGATCGCGACGTCTTCGGGTTCTGCGTCGGCGAAGAAGTCGAACAAGGGCGTGTTCAGGACCTTCGCGATCGCGCGCAGCGTCTGCAGGCTCGGATCGGTCAGGCCGCGCTCGACCTGGCTGATCAGCCCGGCGGAGTGGCCCGAACGGGTCGCGAGCTCGCGTACGGAGAGCCCGCGTTCATCGCGCGCCCGGCGGATCCGCGCACCGACGGCCGGACCCGCGCCGCCCGTTTCGTCGCCCATATCTGCGCTCCCTGCGATGAACGGTGTTCAATGTGGGTGAACATGTGCAGCGTAGGCAGACGTCTATAGCAAAGTCAACGGTCGTCACGAATGCGCTATGTGGTGGCCGTCGAGCCAGCGCTCCATGAGTGCGCAGAAGTCAGCCGGACGCTCCATCGACGGCAGGTGTGCAACGTCGTCCCAGTCGACCCGACGCGCGCCGGTGATGCCCTCGACCACGCGTCGTGCGGCGTCGTGGATCGCATCGAGGTCGAGCGTGCCGAGGAGAACCAGCGTCGGTACGCGGATCTCGGAGAGACGCTCGAGCGCAGGCGGATCGAGCTCATGCTCGACGATCTCGTCCCAGTCGTCGGTCAGCTCGAATGCGCGGCACTGCATCTGCCGCACGAGCTCGCGGACCGCGGGGTCGACCTGGTCGGGCTCGCGACGGGGGCTATCGACCCACCAGCGCACGTCGGCGTCGGCTGCGGCGTCGAGGTCGCCCGCCTCCAGTGCAGCGTCCTCGGCCTCGACGAATGCGTGCAGCTCCGGCTGCTCCTCGGCAGTTGCGTCCGGGATCAGCGATCCGCCGGGAGCGGTGAGCAGCAGCGAGCGTACGAGCTCGGGGTGGGTCAGTGCGACCTCGACGGCGACCCCGGCTCCGAATGATGCACCCACCAGATCGCACGACTCGATTCCGGCGTCGGAGAGGGTCGCGACGACGTCGGCGATCGGGTCGAGTGCGTCGTCGGGACGGGTCACGGACTCGCCGAATCCGCGCAGATCGAGTCGGAGCACCTGGCGCTCGGCGGTGAGAGCGGACCACTGGGGGTCCCACATGCGTCGGTCAGCGATGCCGGCGTGGATCAGTACGAGCGGTGTCGTATGACGGGGTCCGGCGTGGTCGTATGCGATCCCGGTCGTTGTGAAGGTCGTCATCGGGAACCAACCAAGCAGGTCGCGACCGTCGGCACAACGCGATATCCGCGGCTCAGCGGCGGCGCTCCCTCGGCGGCAGCGAACGGGCGTACTCGACCCCGCGGTGGACCCATGCCGCCAGCGCGGACTCGGCCTCGAGCTGCTGCGTAGACACCTCGACCCAGCCACGCATGCGCCGGCCGCCCATGACCGCTGCAACGCCTTCGCCGGCGGCGACCAGCTCCTCGGCGTCGGCCGGGCTCATCCGGACGAGCATGTCGTCGGAGCCGATCGCGACCGCCATGTTGCCGCCGATCAGGAATGCCAACCCGCCGAACATGCGCTGCTCGCTCACCCGTGACTCTGCGCCGAGCAGCGCTCGCACCCGGTCGGAGAGATCCTCGTCGTACGCCATGCCCGTGACAGTACGCGCCGCCGCCGACAGGGTCGCTCAGTCGACCAGCTCGCCGCCTGCGCGTACCCAGCGCGCCAGCCCGCCGTCGATGCGAGCGGCAGTACGCCCGGACTCCAGCAGCGCACGGACAGCACGCGCAGATGCGAAGCAGTACGGCCCCTCGCAATACGCGATGACGTCTGCTCCGGCCGGTACCTCGTCGATCCGCCGGTGGAGCTCGCTCTGCGGTATCGACACGGCACCTGGTAGATGGCCCCGTGCGTACTCCGAGGCCGGGCGTACGTCGATCAGGATCGTGCTGCCGTCGGTGAGTCGGCGCTGGAGATCGTCGACGCTCACCCGCTCCATGGATCCCGGGTACGTATGGAGCCGGTCGAGCTCGACCCGCAGCCCGGACAGGCGTTCCTCGGCGAACGCCTGGAACCCGCCGAGAAACGTCGAGACCGACGGATCCGCTAGTCGGTAGTGCACGCGTACGCCCTCGCGTCTGGTCGCGACCAGCTGGCTCGCCCGGAGCTGTTGCAGCTGCGCCGAAGTGTTCTTGACGGGCAGTGATGCGGCGCTCGCGAGCTCCTCGACCGTGTGCTCGCCCTGTTCGAGCAGGTCGAGCAGTCGGATGCGGATCGGGTTCGACAGTGCCTTGCCGAGTCGGGCGAGCTGCTCGTAGACCTCGTCGTCCCAGTGCAGGTTGTCGGGGTCGAAGCCTTCGGGTTCACTGCCGTGCGCCGACGTGCTCATGGTGATTCCTCCCGACCGAGATGGCATGGACGGCGATCACGATGCCGAGTCCCGCCAGCGCAGCGTAGCCGAAGCCGAGGAGTCGAGCAGATCCCAGCGTCTCGGGTCCGCCCGCGGTGACCAGTACGCCGGCGAGCGCCGAGCCGAACGTGTTGGCGATGAGCTGGACGGTGTTGATCCCCGCGGCCGCCTTCTGTGCCTCTTCCGGATCCGGTGTGCTCGCCAGCGCCGCGGGGATCCATGCACCGAAGGCCATGCCGATTCCAGAGCCCGCCACGATCAAGGCGACGAACCACAGACCGATCCGCACAGCGCCGGCGTCGTCGGCTTGGAGCGCGGCGTACGCGGCGAGTCCGACGGCGAGCGACAACGGGCCGCCGACTCGCAGTGCGTTCACGGTTCGCTCGCGGTCAATACCGCTGGTCGCGATCTGGGCTGCGCTCCAGCCCCACGACAGCGAGGCGCCGAGCAGTCCGGCGCCGAGCGGAGACAGCCCGCCGAGGCGCTGACCGAAGAGCGGCAGGAAGGCCTCCGAGGTGGAGCCGATCGCGAGGATCGCGAGGCTCAGGTAGATCCACATCAGTGGTCCGCGGCGGTAGGTCACTGCCGGCAGGATGCGTACGTCCGATCCTCGCTCGCGAAGGATGAAGCCGAGCACCAAGAGCACCGCGACCACCATCAGGCCGCCGCGAAGCGCACCGGAGTCGACGATCGACGACAGGCTGATCGCGGTCGTGGCAAGCGCCAGCAGGATCAGTGCGCCGACGGCGACGGAGCTGCGTGAACTCGATCCGGCGACGGCGGGAAGGGAGCGTTGGGCGAGCCAGGCGATCACGAGTGCGGCAACGGCGAGCAGGACGAACGCGTACCGCCACGCTCCGAGCTCGGCGAACAGTCCGCCGATGATCGGTCCGGTCACGTTGCCGACTCCCCACATCGCCGACATCAGTCCGAACGCGCGCTTCCACAGGCGTTCCGGCAAGGCCTGTCGTACGACTGCGAAGCCCAGACCGGCGAGCAGGCCGCCGCCGAGGCCTTGCAGGGTCCGTCCGCTCAGCAGGACCGGCATCGTCGGCGCGAGCGCTGCGGCGACACTTCCGGCCCCGAACAGCAAGAGTGCGACGTGGTACGCGCGGCGCGCACCGCGACCGGTCAGCAGTCCGCTGACGAGCATCGAGCTGAACACCGCCGCGATCAGGAAGGTGGTCATCGCCCAGGCGTAGAACTGTTCGCCGCCGATGTCGTCGACGGCGTTGGGGAGCAAGCTGGTCGTCACGTACACGTTGGTCGAGAACAGGGCCACGCCGCCGGCGAAGACCGTCACCGCGGCGCGGTTGTCGCGGTTGAACAGCTCGCGCCAAGAGCCGCCGCGTTCCGAATGATCGCTAAGAGTCATGATCTAAGGATCTTTAGACTATCGGCAAATGTCAATCCCTGGCCGGCGCCGAAGTACGGAGTCCCGCCGATCAGGGTCGCTCTATCGGCGGGACTCCGTACCTCGACGCGAGCGTCGGAGCAGTCCCACTCGTCACATGCGTCACCGCCGGCCCGTGCGTGTCGCCCGAGATTCCGGGGTTACGCGGCTTAGCCTGACGGCATGGCCAACAGTCTCATCGGACGGGACATGGCCGTGGACCTCGGCACCGCGAATACTCTCGTGTACGTCCGGGGCCGCGGCGTGATGCTCAACGAGCCGTCCGTCGTCGCGCTCAACGCGCAGACCCGCGAGCTGCTCGCCGTCGGGACCGAGGCGCGACGGATGCTCGGGCGTACGCCCGAAGCGATCACCGCGATCCGCCCGCTCAAGGACGGCGTGATCGCCGACTTCGAGTCGACCGAGCAGATGCTGCGGAACTTCATCCGGCAGGTCCACCGCCGCCGCTACCTGGCCAAACCACGCCTCGTCGTCTGCGTGCCGAGCGGTATCACCTCGGTCGAGCAGCGTGCCGTCAAGGAGGCCGGGTACGAAGCGGGCGCCCGGCAGGTCTACATCGTCGAGGAGCCGATGGCCGCCGCGATCGGCGCCGGGCTGCCCGTGCACGAGGCGACCGGCAACATGATCGTCGACGTCGGCGGGGGTACGACCGAGGTCGCCGTGATCTCGCTCGGCGGCATCGTCACCAGCATGTCCGTTCGTACGGCCGGCGACGAGCTCGATCAGGCGATCATCTCGTGGTTCAAGAAGGAGTACTCGCTGATGCTCGGCGAGCGGACCGCCGAGGAGATCAAGGTTGCGGTCGGATCTGCGTTCCCGCTCGCCGACGAGCCCGAGGCCGAGATCCGCGGCCGCGACATGATCAGTGGACTCCCTCGTACGGTCTCGGTCTCCAGTGCCGAGGTGCGCCAGGCGATGGAGGAGTCGCTCCACGACATCATCGACGCCGTACGTACGACTCTCGACAAGACGCCGCCCGAGCTGGCCGGCGACATCATGGACCGCGGTCTCGTGCTCACCGGCGGCGGCGCGCTCCTGCGCGGACTCGATGAACGTCTGCGGCACGAGACCGGGATGCCCGTGCATCTCGCGGACGACCCGCTGCACTCGGTCGCGATGGGCGCAGGCAAATGCGTCGAGGAGTTCGAGGCACTGCAGCAGGTACTCGTCTCCGAGCCCAGACGGTAGACCGATGCGCAACCTACGAGACGACGAACGGTCGCGGACGGTCCTCGCCCTGCTCGTGCTCGCGTCGATCAGCCTGATCAGTATCGACGCGGGGTCGGGTGACGACTCGCCGGTCGACCCCGTACGCACGGCTACCGGCACGGTCGTCGGACCCGTTCAGTCCGGCTTCTCCGCGGCGACCCGGCCGCTGAGCGACCTCGGCGACACCTTCACCTCCGATGAAACGCTGCGCGACCGCAACGACGCGCTGGAGAAGGAGAACGCCGAGCTGAAGTCGCGTCTGCGCAGTGCCGGAGCCGACAGCGCACGTACGAGCGAGCTCCAGCGAGTCAACCGGGTGACGCGCGACGCCGGCTTCGACACGGTCAACGCGAACGTCGTCGGCTACGAGTCCGCGCAGTCTTTCGGGCGCACCGTCACCATCGACGAAGGTTCCAACTCAGGAATCGCAACCGATATGACGGTGCTCGAGTCCGACGGGCTGGTCGGCCGGGTGATCGATGTATCGCCCGACAACGCCACGGTCTTGTTGATCATCGACTCCGAATCGGTTGTCGGCGGCCGGCTGGGTGCATCGATGGAGCTCGGTTTCCTCACCGGCGACGGAGACCTGTCGGGTGACGCTCGGCTGCGGATGGCCGCCCTCGACAAGACCGCGAAGCCGAAGAAGGGCGACTCCGTTGTGACGTGGGGGTCGCGCAAGGGCGTCCCGTACGTCGCGGGCGTACCGATCGGAGAGGTCGTCGAGGTCGATGACGACCCACGTAACCAGTCGAGCGCGGCCGTGGTCGAGCCGTACGTCGACTTCTCCTCGCTCGATGTCGTCACCGTCGTCGTCGGCTCGGGCGCGGGCAACGACAAGACAGAGGCGGCAGGGGAGGAGTAGGCGGATGGCTCGTGCTGCCGTAGCCCTCGGGCTCGTCATCGTCGCGCTGACCCTGCAGGTCGGTCTGTTCGCGCAGCTGTCGATCTCCGGCGTCGTACCGAACCTCGCCCTGCTCGTCGTCATCGGCGCGGCGATCGTACGCGGACCTCAGTACGCCACGATCCTCGGATTCGTGGCCGGGCTTCTCGTCGACCTCGCACCTCCGGCCGACCACGTCGCCGGACGCTGGGCACTTGCGTTCGTGGTCGCCGGCTACCTCGCCGGTCTGGTACGCCGCGATGCCGAGGAGTCGGCTGTCGCCGCGGTCGCAACCGTCGCCGGCTGCTCCTTCGTCGCCACCTCGGTGTTCGCCCTCAGCGGCCTGCTTCTCGGTGACGACGGCGTCACGGTTGCCCGGGTGTTCACAGTCGTACCACTCGCCGTGCTCTACGACGTGATCCTCGCGCCGCTCGTGATGCCCCTAGTCATCGCCGCATTCCGCAAACTCGATCCACGCCCGCTGGAGGCGGTGCGATGAACAGCGTGCTGCGCGGCCGCATCGTCGTCGTTTACGTACTGGTGCTGTCCTTGTTCATCACGTTGTTCGCGCGGCTGTGGTACCTCCAGGTCGTCGGCGGCGACGAGTACCAAGCCAAGGCGGAGAGCAACGCGGTGCGCGACGTCGTCCAGCAGCCGCCGCGCGGCCTGATCGTCGACGACATGGGTCGGCCGATCGCCGCGAACCGAACCTCCTGGGTCGTCACCGTCGACCGTGACGTGATCGGCGATCTGTCGTCGGACGAGCGCGATCGGGTGCTCAAACGACTCGGGAAGCTGATCGACCTTGCTCCGAAGGCGATCGAGACACGAATCGAGTTGTGCGGTGCCGAGGGCGCGGCAAAGCCGCCGCGATGCTGGAACGGCTCGCCGTACGAACCCGTCCCGGTCGCCAAGGACGTACCGCGTACGACCGCGGCGGCGATCCAGGAGCGTGGTGAGGACTTCCCCGGCATCGCCGCTGACGAACGCCCCGTCCGCACGTACCCGAGTCCGTACGGGATCAACGCTGCACATGTGCTGGGCTATCTCACGCCGATCACGGGCGACGAGTACGACAAGGCGCAGCGCGATGATGTCGAGAGCCTCAACGCTGCTTCTGTCGTTGGCCGATCGGGGCTGGAGTACACCTACGACAAGTACTTGCGCGGCATGCCAGGCTCCGACGGCAAGACCGTCGACGCGATGGGGCGAGTCATCGGCGACGACGAAGGAACGCCCGCCAGGCCCGGTGACACTCTCGTCACGAGCATCGACTCTCGGGTGCAAGCGGTCGTCGAACGTCAACTACACAAGGCGATCATGACTGCCCGGCGTACCCACGACGAGATAACGGGACGCAACTACAAGGCATCGTCTGGCGCGATGATCGTGCTCGATCCGAACGACGGTCGAGTCGTCGCGATGGCGAGCTACCCGTCGTACGACCCGTCGGTGTGGGTCGATGGCATCAGCGACAAGCAACTCGACCGGCTGTACTCGAAGAAGGCCAGCGAGCCGCTGCTCTCCAGACCCACCCAGGCACAGCTGTCGCCGGGGTCGACCTGGAAGCCGATCATGACCGCCGGTGCGTTGACGCACGGCTTCAGCACGCAGACTCGTCTCAACTGCTCGAATGCCTTCCAGGTCGGCAACCAGACGTTCAAGAACTTCGAGTCCGAGGCGTACGGGATGATCGGTTTCGACCGTGCGCTGCAGGTGTCGTGCAACACCTTCTTCTACCGCGTGGGGTATGAGCTCTGGCTGCGGGCCGGCGGCGAGTCCAAGGGCGCGAAGGCCGACGCAGTGCTCGCCGACATGGCGAGGGAGTTCGGCATCGGCAAGGAGACCGGTATCGACCTGCCCGGCGAGTCGGACGGCCGGGTCGCCGACCCCGCCTGGAAGCAGGCGTACTACGAGCAGATGAAGGGCTACTACTGCAAGCGGGACAAGCGTCTGAGCAAGACCGACCCGCGCAGCTTCCAGGCCCTGTACGCGCATGAGTTCTGTCTCGAGGGATACAAGTACCGTGCCGGCGACGCGGTCAACTTCGTCATCGGGCAAGGCGACACGATCATCACGCCGATTCAGCTCGCGGTCGCGTACTCCGCGCTGTCCAACGGCGGCACGGTCTGGAAGCCCCGGATCGGCAAGGCAATCGTCAACCCCGCAGGCAAAGTGGTGAAGAAGATCGCGCCGGAGAAGGCGCGTGAGGTTCCGGTGCCCGCGGCGAAGCTGCGCTACATCGACCGTGCGCTGCAAGGCACGTCGCGAGTCGGTACGTACGCCTGGAAGCTGCAGGGGTTCCCGCTCGACAAGGTGCGCATCCGGGCGAAGACGGGTACTGCCGAAGTGCACGGTCGTCAGACGACCGGCTGGCTCGCGACGTACGACAAGAACTACGTCGTGGTTTCGATGATCGAGCAGGGCGGCACGGGCTCGGGGTCGTCCGGTGACGCGGTACGCCGTGTGTGGGAGGCGCTCTACGGCGTCAAGGGCTCCAAGGTGAACCGCGCCGATTCACTGATTCCGGGTACGCAGCCGCCCGCAGGGCTGCCGGAGTTCAAGCGCGACGGCACGATAGTGGCCCCGAGGGGACGCTGATGCACCGGTCGATGGCGGGTAAGAAGAAGGGCGGCGAGACCGTCTGGGCGGGGCTCGACTGGATCCTTATCGCAGCGGTCGCGGCGCTCACCGTCATCGGTGCCGTGTTGGTGTGGTCGGCCACGTCGGGGCGCGATGAGCTGACCGGGGGAGACAGCACGGCGTACCTGACGAAGCAGGTGATCAACATCGTCGTGGGCGCAGTGCTCGGTGCGCTTGTCGCCTCGACCGACCACCGCTGGCTGCGGGTGTGGGCGCCTGCGGTCTACCTGTTCTCGATCGTCGGCCTGCTGCTGATCTACGTGCCCTCGGTCGGCGCGACGATCAACGGCTCCCATTCGTGGCTGCTGATCGGCGGACTGTCGATCCAGCCGGCCGAGTTCGCGAAGTTCGGTGTCATCGTCGGGATGGCGCTGGTGCTGGCGGAGCGTACCGAGGGCGGCAACCGGGAGTCCGTACGCGCATCCGATCTGGTGCCCGCATTGGCGATCGCGGCCGTTCCGGCGGCGCTGATCCTTGCCCAGCCCGACCTCGGCACGCTGATGGTCCTGATCGCCGTCGTGTTCGGGGTGCTCGTCGTGGCGGGTACGCCGAAGCGGTGGCTCGCGGGGCTGCTCGTGGTCGCCGGAGGTGTCATCGCCGCGGCGATAATCTCGGGTGTGCTCGAGCAGTACCAGCTCGAACGGTTCTCCGCGTTCACCGACCCGACGCTCGATCCGCGCGGCGCGGGCTACAACACGATGCAGGCGCGGATCGCGATCGGCAACGGCGGCATCTTCGGGCAAGGTCTGTTCCACGGTTCGCAGACGCAGTCCGGCTTCGTGCCCGAGCAGCACACCGACTTCGTGTTCACCGTCGCGGGCGAGGAGCTCGGCCTGGTGGGAGCCGGCGCGGTGATCGCGTTGTTCGCGATCGTCCTCTGGCGCGGCCTGCGCATCGCGCGCAACGCCCACGACTTCTTCGGCCAGCTCGCCGCGGTCGGCATCGTCGTGTGGTTCGGGTTCCAGTCCTTCCAGAACATCGGAATGTGCCTGGGCATCATGCCGGTGACGGGCGTACCCCTGCCGTTCGTCTCGTCGGGTGGCACGTCGTTGTTCGCCTCGATGATGGCCGTCGGACTGCTGCTGAACATCCATCGGCGTACGGAGCAGCGGCACGGTCTCGGCGTGGTCGTACGCTCGCGGCTCCAGCGCTCGCGCTACTGACTCAGCGGGGTGTGGCGAAGGTCGACTCGAGGACCGTGCCGAGGTGTTCGGCGATCTGTTCTGCCGACCACCCGACGTCCTTGTGCAACGTCTCGACGACCTCGTTGGACGAGACCGCGAGGAGCATCTCGGATCCGGTTTCCACCGTCCACTGTGGCGACAGTCGATCGTCGTCGACGAGTCGCTTCACCAACGTCGTGCAGAGGCTGCGGCGGGCACGCATCGCGGTGGCCCAGTGGGCGGCAGCGCCTTCGTCGTGGCGGATGGCGTGGTAGATCGCGTTCGACACGGACAGGATCCGAATCCGAAACGTCGCAAGGAACTTCGCGTACTCCTGTAGGGCGCTGAGGGAGTCCGGCGCGTCGTAGACCGGTGCCAACGCCGCTCGGATGTCCTCGACCTCGTTCACGTAGTCGAACAATGCATTGACGAGCTTGGGCTGCGACGCGAAGTGCAGGTAGACCGCGCGGCGCGACACCCCCGCGCGGTCCGCGACCGACGCCATCGTCATGGCTGCGGGCCCGACCTCCTCGACCAATGCCCAGGCGGCGTCGAGCAGCGCCGTTCGCGTACGCCTGCCGCGCGCGTTGACGGGTTCGGGTCGAGACATCTCACGCACCTTCTCATCGCGACTCGGCACGAGTCCAGGAAATAACTTCACGCCATGTGTAGTTGTGTCTAAACTACACGCACTGTGAACTTTCTGGAGGAGTCGTGAACACGAGACGTACGAAGGCGACCGAGCCGAAGAACCGCTGGTCGGTCGTCGCCGCGATGGGGCTCGTCATCTTCATGGCAACCCTCGACATGAGCGTCGTGAACGTCGCGCTTCCGGTGATCGAGGACGAGTACGCCGTCGGTACCGACGCGAGTCAATGGGTGATCCTCGGCTACCTGTTGCCGCTCGTCGCCGTGACCTTGCCTTCGGGGCGCTACCTCGACCGCACTGGTGCGCGGGCGGCGATGCTGATGTCGGTCGGGGGATTCGCGATCAGCAGTCTTGCTGTCGGGTTCGCGCCGACGCTCGCGCTCATCGTCGCGGCACGCGCTTCGCAGGGCGCCTTCGCCGGCATGTTGTTCGCGCTGCTGCCGGTCGTCGTCACCGGAGCCGTGCGGCCGGAGGCCCGCGGTCGCGCCATGTCGATCGCCATCACGCTTGGCCCTCTCGGGTCGGTAGCGGGTCCGGTCGTCGGGGGCGTACTCGTCGAGACCTGGGGATGGCCCTGGATCTTCTGGGTGAACATCCCGGTCGCAGCCGCGGTCATGTACGTCGCTGCCACCCGGATGGACCGGACGGGGCCGCTCGCTCGGCCGGCGCGGTCGATGCTCGTCGAGACCGGACTCATCGGTGTTGCGGGCTCGGCGGTGCTCTTGGCGCTGACGTTCGCCGCGGGCGGTCAGCTCGCCTGGCTGTTGCTCATCGCGGCGGCCGTGCCAGCCCTGTACGCGTGGTACCGGATGCCGACGAGCCCAGCGATCGTCTCCGCCGTACGCGAGCGCACCGTCTGGTACGCGCATCTCGGTCTCGGTGCGGTCGCCACCGCTAACGCTGCGTTGCTCTTCCTCCTGCCGTTCTTCACGATCCGCGAACTCGACCTGAGCCCCGCAGAGGCCGGTGTGACGATCCTCGCGTTCCCCGCCGCGACCGCCGTCGTCGGACCGATCGCGGGCGTCCTCGCCGACGCCTGGGGTCTGGCGCGTACGACCACCGTCGGCGCCGTCGTCCTCGTCGCCGGATCCGCGACCTTGGTGCCTCTGTCCGGCGGCTGGTCGGCGATCGACGTCGCCTGGCGGCTCGCGGTGACAGGCGTCGGGATGGGCCTGTTCTTCGGCCCGAACATGACCCAGTTGATCGTCGCCGCTCCGCCCGCGTTCATCGGCACTGTCAGTGCCACCAGCAGTCTCGTTCGCGAGCTCGCCTTCTCGCTCGGTCCGACGCTCGTGACGGCCGTATGGGCGCTCGCCGGCGACGGGATCACCGGTCTGCGGGCCGCTGCGGTCGTACCCCTCGTCGTCACGGCCGGCGCGCTCGGCGCATCCCTGCGCCTGCTCCGCCCGATGCGGCGGACACCGATTTCGCAACAACCAACGAAGGAGAAGGTCTGATGACCGAAGTGAAAGCAGCGATCGTCTACTACAGCTCGACCGGTAGCGTGCATGCGCTGGCAACCGCCGCGTCGGAGGGCGCGGAGAAGGCGGGGGCGCAGGTACGACTTCGCAAGGTGCCCGAGTTGGCTCCGGCAGAGGCGATCGCCGCGAACGACCGATGGCTTGCTCACGTCGACCAGGCGCAGGAGGTTCCGGAGGCGACGGTCGAAGACCTCGAATGGGCGGATGCAGTGCTCTTCGGCACGCCGACCCGGTACGGCATGGTCTCGAGCCAGCTGAAGCAGTTCATCGACACCACCGGGGCGTCGTGGCATGCGGGACGTCTGGCCGACAAGGTCTACAGCGGGTTCGTATCGTCCGCGACGGCGCACGGGGGCCAGGAGACGACACTGCTCTCGTTGTTCAGCGTCTTCGCCGCGTGGGGCGGCGTGATCGTGCCGCCCGGGTTCACCGACCCCATCCAGTTCGCGATCGGCAACCCGTACGGCGCGTCGCATGTCAGCGGACAGGACGGGGTGCCCGGCGACGTCGAGCTGGATGCTGCTCGCTACCAGGCTCGGCGCGCCGTCGAGACGGCCGCGGCGCTTCGGAGCGGCCGGCGCCGGTGACCTCTGACCGCCGAATCCGTTGAGTCGTCGGTCACGTCCTGACGACTCAACGGTGCAGGCGTGACGAGTCAGCGAACGGAGTCTTCGAACCAGCGAGGTCGCGCGAATACCAGCCCGATCAGGAGCAGCAACGAAGCGCAGGCAACCGCAAGCATCGGCGCCGTCCAGGAGTCGGTCGCGTCATGTAGGAGCCCGACGCCGAACGGTCCGAGCGCCGCGAGGAGGTAACCGCCCGACTGCACGAACCCGGACAACGCGGCGGTGCCGGCCGGGGTCTTGGTACGAAGGGCGATCATCGACAGAACCCACGGGAACGAGCCGCCGCCGACGCCGAGCAGCACCGCCCACAGCCACGGCACGGTGTCGGCCGCGGCCATGACGCCGAGCCAGCCGCCGGCCGAGAGCACCGCGAAGCCGATCGGCAGCATCGTCTGATCGGGCAGTCGTCGGGTCAACTGCGGTAGCAGCAGGGCGATCGGTATCCCGAGTGCCTGGACGATGCCGACCATGACGCCAGCGGCCGCCCGGCTCAGGCCGGCATCGCTGTACGCCTGCGCGAGCCAGCCGAGCACGACGTACGCATTGGACGACTGAACACCGAAGAAGACCACCATCGCCCAGGCCATCGGTGAGCGAACGACCGCCGAGAGCGGAAGCTTCTTCCGGCGAGTCACCGATGGATGGACGTCGTGGCCGAGGAAGCCGAGCCAGGGCAACAGACAGATGGCCGCGAGGATGCCCCATGCAAGTAGTCCGGTGCGCCACCCGCCGGCGGCGTCCGCGATCGGGACGGTCACGGCAGGCGGCAGCGACGCGCCCGCGAGCAGGGCTGCGGTGTACACCGCGGTGATCGTGCCGACTCGGTCGGGGAAGTGCAGTTTGACCAGTGGCGGCAGGATGACGTTCCCGGTTGCCGCGCCCGCGAGGGCTACGGTCGTCGCCAGCATGAAGAGCCAGGTCGAGTCGACGAACGCGCGTACGACCATGCCGATGGCCAGCGCGGCCAGCGATGCGGCGGCGGTGCGATGCAGCCCGACGGTTCTCGCGATTCCGTTGGCGGTGGCTCCGAAGAACGCGAAGGCGAGCACCGGCAGGGTCGTCAGCAGGCCTGCGGCCGGTCCCGACATCGACAGCGCGGGCACGAGCGCCTCGAGCGACACGCCGACACTGGAAACCACGCTGCGCAGGTTGAGCGCGAGCGCGACCAGGCAGGTGAGTGCGAGGACGCGATGCGCTGGCCGCGGGTGAGCCGCAGGGGATGACACCACGGAACAATGGTGCACGACGCAACGACAGATCGCCGTGCCGGGCGCTCGGGTTCGGGATCCGGTCGCTGCGTGTGCGATACTGACGATGGTTGTGCGGTATGGCGTACGCCACCTCGCACAACCCGGCGATGCTTCGGCCGAGTCGCACAGACGCGATCGGCTACGGCGGCGACGAGATTGCACCCGACCGCGACACACGGCCAACGAGAGTTCGGCGTGTCGACCGCGGCGGCGCAGGTCGCTGAGTGACACCGTGGGTTTCGCCGCGACCGTAAAGCTTGCGTTCGCGCCTCCGTGGCAGCGAGCGACCGACACGGGCTTCCGTGAGGCGTACGCCCGGGAGCCAGAGGAGAGCAGATGCTCGACGAAGACAGCGGCTCGGCCACATCGACCGGCACTACGACCTCCGGTACGGCCGAAGCCCCCAAGCGTAGGCGCGCCGTTTCGCGCCCGGCGGGCCCACCGGCGGCGACGACTTTCTCGGCCGCCGAGCCACCCGCAAAGCCCGCGAAGAAGGCCTCGAAGGCCCGCAAACAGGAGCCGCCCGCCTCCGACGCGGCCGAGGCACCCGTCGCAGATCCGACTGCGGAGCCCGAGACCCCGAAGAAGTCCACGAAGAAGGCGGCCGCGAAGAAGACCACCGCGAAGAAGTCCACGAAGAAGGCCGCCGCGAAGGACGACTCGGGCGACGGTGAAACGGCCACGACGGCCGACGCCCCAGAGTCCGCGGAGGCACCGGCACAGTCCCCGGCGCCGTCACCTTTCGCCGCGCCGTTGTTCCAGGCACCCGATCCGGTGCGCGCCAAGGCGAAGCCCAAGGCCGCAGAGGAGCCGGCCCCGGAGCAGCCCTCCGGCGATGACTCACGCGATGACTCACGCGATGACGAGGACGGGTCCGAGGACGGATCCGGCTCCCGTCGGCGCCGCCGTCGCGGTGGGCGCCGTCGCCGCCGCAGCGACGACGACACGAGCGAGAACACCGGCGACAACGCCGCCAAAGACAAATCGAGCGACACCGAAACCGCTCCGAACGCCGACTCGGGCGATTCGTCGGACGACGACTCCTCGGAGAAGTCCGGCGAAGGTTCAAGCCGCCGGCGTCGACGCCGCCGGCGCCGCGGCGAGGACTCCGGCACTGCCACCGACGATCCGGCGAACACCGTCACGAAGGTCCGGGAGCGCCGCAGCGCCGAGGACGAGATCACCAGCGTGTCGGGCTCGACCCGGCTCGAAGCCAAGAAGCAGCGACGCCGCGAGGGTCGCGAGGCCGGGCGTCGTCGCGCGCCGATCGTGACCGAGGCGGAGTTCCTCGCCCGCCGCGAGTCGGTGAAGCGCGAGATGGTGATCCGCCAGCGCCCCGACATGTCACAGATCGCGGTGCTGGAGGACGACGTACTCGTCGAGCACTACGTTGCGGCGGCGTCCCAGTCGTCGATGATCGGCAATGTCTACCTGGGACGCGTACAGAACGTCCTGCCCAGCATGGAGGCGGCCTTCATCGACATCGGCAAGGGACGTAACGGCGTCCTGTACGCCGGCGAGGTCGACTGGAAGGCACTCGGCAACGGTAAGCCGCGCAAGATCGAGGAAGTGCTGAAGTCGGGCCAGACCGTGCTGGTCCAGGTCACCAAGGACCCCGTCGGTCACAAGGGCGCGCGCCTGACCAGCCAGATCAGCCTCGCCGGCCGCTTCCTGGTGTACGTGCCGGGCGGGCACACCAACGGCATCTCGCGCAAGCTGCCCGACACCGAGCGCAACCGGCTCAAGGGCTTGCTCAAGGAGATCCTGCCCGAGGAAGCGGGCGTCATCATCCGCACCGCGGCCGAGGGCGCGACCGAGGAGCAGCTCAACCGCGATGTGTCGGCACTGACCGCGCGATGGGGCGATATCGAGAAGAAGGCCGAGAAGCCGAACGCCCCGCAGCTGCTGTACGGCGAGCCGGATCTGATGATCAAGGTCGTCCGTGATCTGTTCAACGAGGACTTCGCGAAGCTGACGGTCGAGGGCGCCGACGCATGGGACATGGTCGAGGGCTACGTCCAGCACGTCGCTCCCGATCTGGCCGACCGACTCGAGCACTGGACGAACGACGACAAGGACGTCTTCGAGTCGTACCGGATCGACGAGCAGATCGCCAAGGCCGTCGACCGCAAGGTGTGGCTGCCGTCCGGCGGCTCGCTGATCATCGACCGCACCGAGGCGATGACCGTCATCGACGTCAACACGGGGAAGTTCACCGGCTCGGGAGGCAATCTCGAGGAGACGGTGACGAAGAACAACCTCGAGGCGGCCGAGGAGATCGTGCGACAGCTCCGGCTGCGCGATATCGGCGGCATCATCGTCGTCGACTTCATCGACATGGTGATGGAGAACAACCGCGACCTCGTACTCCGGCGGATGGTCGAATGTCTTGGACGTGACCGCACACGCCACCAGGTCGCTGAGGTGACCTCGCTGGGCCTCGTGCAGATGACCCGCAAGCGGATCGGCACCGGGTTGGTCGAGGCGTTCAGTGAGACCTGCGAGCACTGCAACGGCCGCGGCCTGATCATCCACAACGAGCCGGTCGAGCCGAAGAAGCGTACGGAGGAGTCGTCGCGCGGGCGCCGCCGAGGCAAGGGTCGAGGCGGCGACAACAAGTCGGCGACCGACTCCTCCGGTAGCGACAAGTCGGGCAACGAGAAGTCCGGCAACGAGAAGTCGGGCAACGACAAGTCGTCGAACAATGAGAAGTCGTCGAACAACGAGAAGTCGTCGAACAACGAGAAGTCGTCGAACAACGACAAGTCCGGTAGCGACAAGTCGAACAACGAGAAGTCGGGCAACGCCGACGATGCCCAGGCCGACTCGTCGGCCGGCGACGGCCAGATCAAGCAGCAGACCGACGGGGCCAAATCCGACACCGACAAGCCCAAACGCGGCGGCAGACGGCGTAGCGGTAAGCAGCGTGACGACGGCAACGAGCGTGACGACGATCAGTCGGGCGCTTCGGCCGACGGCGATACGCCGGCCGAGACACCTGTCGCGTGACCGGTCGGGCGTACGTACGAGCAGACCCGCTTTGACGGACCCAGCCGAGCATCCGTATTATTAGTCCTTGGTGTGCTATCGCGCGCCCCTTGTTCTCGTCGGCCCCGCGTCGACACCCGAAACACCACCCGAGGAAGTGAGTCGTGTTCGCGATCGTGCGCAGTGGCGGCGGCCAGCAGAAGGTCGCCGTCGGCGATGTCATCGAGATCGACAAGGTGGCCTCGGCCGTCGGTGAGTCGGTCGAGCTCCCGGCCGTGCTGCTGGTCGACGGTGAGACAGTGACGTCCGACTCCGCGTCCCTCGACAAGGCCAAGGTCACCGCAGAGGTGGTCGCCGCGACCAAGGGACCCAAGGTCAGCATCGTCAAGTACAAGAACAAGACCGGCTACCGCAAACGGCAGGGTCACCGCCAGCAGTACACCCAGGTCAAGGTCACCGGCATCTCCGCCTGAGGCCGCCTCACCGACTCAGTACGAAGGACTCACTCTCATGGCACACAAGAAGGGCGCGGCCTCCACGAAGAACGGCCGCGATTCCAACTCCCAGCGCCTCGGCGTGAAGCGGTTCGGCGGCCAGCAGGTCAACGCCGGCGAGATCATCGTCCGCCAGCGCGGCACCCACTTCCACCCGGGCACCGGCGTCGGGCGCGGCGGCGACGACACGCTGTTCGCCCTCACCGCGGGCGCGGTCGAGTTCGGCAGCCGCCGCGGCCGTCGCGTCGTCAACATCGTCCCGTCGGAGCAGTAGGCGTACCTACGTTTCTCGACGTCTGGGGTGGGCCGCAGTTGGCGGCCCACCCTTTTCGTACTCTCTGAGCCCGACAGGAGCAGCCATGGCCGTACCGACCTTCGTAGACACCGTGACGCTGCACGTCAGCGGTGGGGCAGGCGGTAGCGGTATCGCATCGGTTCACCGCGAGAAGTTCAAGCCGCTCGGCGGCCCCGACGGCGGCAACGGCGGTCATGGCGGCGATGTCGTCCTGCGGGTCGATCCCGATGTGACGACGCTGATCGACTTCCACCATGAGCCGCACCGACGCGCCGAACGCGGCGCGCACGGCCGGGGCGGCAACCGCAGCGGGTCCGACGGACAATCGCTGGTGCTGAACGTTCCCGACGGCACCGTCGTGCGTGACACCGACGCGAACGTGATCGCCGACCTCGTCGGTGCGGGCACCGAGCTCGTCGTGGCCGCCGGCGGACGCGGTGGGCTCGGCAACGCGGCGCTGGCATCGTCGAAGCGCAAAGCGCCGGGGTTCGCACTGAAGGGGGAGCCCGGCGAGGAACGTACCGTCACCCTCGAGCTGAAGGTCGTCGCCGACATCGGGCTGGTCGGCTTTCCGAGCGCGGGCAAGTCGAGCCTGATCGCGGCGCTGTCGCGGGCACGGCCGAAGATCGCCGACTACCCGTTCACGACGCTCGTCCCCAACCTCGGCGTCGTCGTCGCGGGTTCGACCACGTTCACCGTCGCCGATGTTCCCGGGCTGATCGAGGGCGCTAGCGAAGGGCGCGGCCTCGGCCATGACTTCCTGCGCCACGTCGAGCGTTGTGCGGCAATCGTGCACGTCATCGACTGCGCGACGCCCGAGCCCGGACGCGACCCGGTCAGTGATCTCGACGTGATCGAGTCGGAGCTGTCGGCGTACGGCGGGCTCGACGACCGCCCGCGGATGGTCGCACTGAACAAGCTCGACGTGCCAGATGCCCGCGAGATCGCCGACCTCGCGCGCGCCGACCTGCTCCAACGCGGTTACGAGGTGTACGAGATCTCGGCCGCGAGCCACGACGGGCTCAAGGAGCTCGCGCACGCGATGGCGGGGATCGTCCGGGTCAGTCGCGACTCCCGGCCGGTCGCGGAGCCGACCCGGATCGTGCTGCGACCACCCGGGCAGGGCGGTGACGACGACTTCACGGTCGAGCGGGTCGGCGATCAGTGGTTCGTACGCGGCGAGAAGCCGGTGCGCTGGGTTCAGCAGACCGAGTTCGGCAACGACGAGGCAGTCGGCTTCCTCGCCGACAGGTTGGCCCGGCTCGGCGTCGAGGAGCGACTGCTGACGCTCGGAGCGGAGCCCGGCGACGACGTCGTGATCGGCCCCGAGGGTGACGCTGTCGTCTTCGACTTCGACCCGCAGGTCGAGGCCGGCGCCGAGATGCTCGGTCGCCGCGGCGAAGATCACCGACTCGACCGGCCCACCCGGCGTACGACCAAGGAGCGGCGCGAGGAGCTCGCCGCCACGCGAGAGTTCGAGGCCGGCGCCGAGATGCTCGGTCGCCGCGGCGAAGATCACCGACTCGACCGGCCCACCCGGCGTACGACCAAGGAGCGGCGCGAGGAGCTCGCCGCCACGCGAGAGTTCGAGGCGTCCGCGCGCGCGGCACGTGAGGCCGAGGTAGACACCGAGAGCGACGACTGATGCGGGTCGTCGTCAAGGTCGGTTCGTCGTCGCTGAGTACGGCCGACGACGGAATCGACAACGCACGCCTGACCGCGCTGGTGAATGCGCTCGCCGATGCGCGCTCCCGTGGTGATGAGGTGGTGCTCGTCAGCTCGGGCGCGATCGCGTCCGGCATCGCACCGCTGGGCCTGCGCGGTCGTCCGAGCGACCTGCCCACGCAGCAGGCGGCCGCGAGCGTGGGGCAGGGCCTGCTGGTCGCGCACTACACCGAGCGTTTCGCGAGGCACGGCTATGTGGTCGGGCAGGTGCTGCTCACCCTCGACGACGTCACCCGGCGCAGTCACTACCGCAACGCGTACCAGACGCTCGCGAAGCTGCTCGAGCTCGGCGTACTCCCGATCGTCAACGAGAACGACACGGTCGCCACCTCCGAGATCAGGTTCGGCGACAACGACCGTCTCGCGGCGCTCGTCGCGCATCTGGTGCATGCCGACCAACTCGTCCTGCTCTCCGACGTGAACGCCTTGTACGACGGCAGGCCGCAGAGCCCTGGGTCGGCGCCGATCACCGACGTGTACGGCGAGGCCGACCTAGAACGCGTCGACCTGAGCTCGACCGGCTCGAAGGTCGGTACGGGCGGCATGGTCACGAAGGTCGAGGCCGCGCGCATCGCCACGGGGGCCGGCATCCCGGTGGTGCTGACCGACGCCACCCATGCTGCCGATGCGCTGAAAGGCAGCGAGGTCGGCACTCGGTTCCATCCGACCGGGCGCCGCCGGCCGACCCGCCTGCTGTGGTTGGCGCATGCGACCGAAGGGCGTGGTCGCATCGTCGTCGACGACGGAGCCGTACGCGCGTTGCGTGACCGCGGTGCGTCGCTGTTGCCGGCCGGTATCGTCGCCGTCGAGGGCGAGTTCGTCGCCGGTGACCCGGTCGACCTGGTGGCGGCCCGCGACGACGACGGCGATGCCGCCGAACCGGAGATCGTCGCCCGGGGGATCACCAACTACGACAGCGCTGAGGTGCCCAGGCTGATCGGCCGGTCGACCAAGGATCTCGCGGCCGAGCTCGGCCCGCAGTACGAACGCGAGGTCATGCACCGTGATGATCTGGTCGTACTCGCGCGCCCTGAGCGCGGCGCCGATGGTAACGAATCGGATGCAACCTGACCCCGCAGCGAGCGGGTGTCTAGGTTAGGTCCCATGAACAACGGGCCCGAGCGGCTGTGGCATGTGACAGTGACGGTTTCGGGCACCCCTCATGCGGCCGATGTCGTACGGGATGCGATGAGCCGACTGGGCGAGCAGCACGCGTTCCTGCATTCGATGCGTTACGCGACCGACCGGGCGGAGATCGCGTACTGGGAGCAGGCGGCCGAGATGCTCGATGCGGCGGCGATGGCGATGCGGGTCTGGAACGAGCATCGGGCGAGCGCCGGGCTTCCCGCCTGGGAGGTCGTCGGCCTCGAGGTTCTCGAACGCGACACGTTCCAACGAAGGGCCCCCGCGAGCGCGGGTCCGGCCGTCGGCCTGCACCGTCCCTCGCCGACCCCGTTCCCGTGACGGCGGTCTTCTATTCTTGAACAGTGACTGACGACACGGCGCGTACGCACGTCCAGACCCAAGCCCGTGCCGCGAAGGCGGCTTCGGCCGACCTCGCTGTTGCGACGCGCGTGGCCAAGGATGCTGCCCTGCATGCGATCGCCGCAGCGCTGACCGAGCGGCGTGACGAGATTCTTTCGGCCAATGCCGAGGATGTCGCCGCCGCCCGAGCCGACGAAACGCCGGAGCACATCATCGACCGGCTGCGGCTGGACGCCGACCGGATTCAGGCGATGGCCGACGGTGCTCGCGACGTCGCCACGCTGCCCGACCCGATCGGCGAGGTCATCCGTGGGTCGACGCTTCCGAACGGTCTGCAGCTGACGCAGTTGCGGGTGTCGATGGGCGTCATCGCGATGATCTACGAGGCCCGGCCCAATGTCACGGTCGACGCCGCCGCGATCTGCCTCAAGGCCGGCAGCGCCGTACTCCTTCGCGGATCGTCGTCTGCGCGGCGCTCGAACGCAGCGATCGTCGGCGTACTGCGCGACGCCGTCGAGTCGGCCGGACTTCCGGCGGATCTGATCTGCCAGATCGACCCGACCGACCGGGCGACGACGGAGCACCTGCTGCGGGCCCGGGGGCTCGTCGATCTCGCGATCCCGCGGGGCGGCGCGGGTCTCATTCAGATGGTCGTGGAGCGCTCGACCGTGCCCGTGATCGAGACGGGCGTCGGCAACTGCCACGTGTACGTCGACGCCGACGCCGATCTCGACAAGGCGCTCGACATCTTGGTCAATGCCAAGACCCATCGCCCGAGCGTCTGCAATGCGGCGGAGTCCCTGCTGGTGCACAAAGCGGTCGCCGACTCCTTCGTTCCGCGCGCGATCGTCGCGCTCAGCGAGCACGGCGTGCGCGTGCACGGCGACTCGACGTTCCAGGCGGCGTCCAGTGAGGTCGTGCCGGCGGAGGCCGACGACTGGTCGCGGGAGTACCTCTCACTCGACCTGTCCGCGGCAGTCGTCGAGTCACTGGACGACGCCGTCGAGCACATCCGTACGTACTCCTCCGGGCACACCGAGGCGATCGTGACGGAGTCGATCGACGCTGCCCGCCGGTTCTCGCTGCTGGTGGACGCGGCCGCGGTCATGGTCAACGCGTCGACCCGGTTCACCGATGGCGCGGAGTTCGGCTTCGGCGCCGAGATCGGCATCTCGACGCAGAAGCTGCATGCGCGGGGTCCGATGGGGCTCACCGAGATGACGACCACGACGTACGTCGTCACCGGATCGGGTCAGGTGCGCTGAGTCGTACGCCCCTGTCGGCGCGAGCGCCCGGACAGGATAGATTGGGCCCATGTCGATTCTCGCCGAAGCCGCCGAGCACGGCCCCGATGTGAACCCGTGGGTCGTCGGCATCGTCGTCCTGGCCTTCTTCCTGGTCCTGATGTTGAGTGTGCTGTCGTTCGGTAAGGGCCGCGAACACAGCTGATGAACCTGCCCCACGCTTCCGGGCAGCGCCCGCGGATCGGCGTCATGGGCGGTACGTTCGACCCGATCCATCACGGACACCTCGTCGCCGCGAGCGAGGTGCAGGCGTGGTTCGACCTCGACGAGGTCGTGTTCGTTCCGACCGGCGAGCCCTGGCAGAAGTCCACCCGTAAGGTCTCGCCGGCCGAGGACCGCTATCTGATGACGGTCATCGCGACCGCCGCCAACCCGAGGTTCTCGGTCAGTCGGGTCGATATCGAGCGTGGTGGACCCACGTACACGATCGACACACTGCGCGACCTGGAAGCCGAGTACGGCGACGCCGAGCTCTACTTCATCACGGGTGCCGACGCGCTGGCCGCGATCGTGACCTGGCGAGAGCCGGGCGAGCTGTTCGAGTTCGCCCACTTCGTCGGGTGTACGCGACCCGGCCACCAGATCGACGCGGCGACCCTGCAGGGGTTGCCGAGCGATCGGGTGACGATCGTGGAGATCCCGGCGTTGGCGATCTCGTCGACCGACTGCCGCGAGCGTGTTCAGCGCGGTGAGCCGGTCTGGTACCTCGTACCGGACGGCGTCGTCCAGTACATCGGCAAGTACCGCCTCTATCGTCCGTTACCCGACCCCGCCGAGCAGGAGACCCGACCTTGACGGCAACCGACCAGGCGCTCGAGCTCGCCCGTACGGCGGCCCGGGCTGCCGATGAGCGGCTCGCCGAGAACGTCATCGCGTTCGACGTATCCGAGCAGCTCGTGATCACCGATGTGTTCTTGATCTGCTCGGCGAAGAACGACCGGCAGGTACGCGCGATCGTCGACGAGGTCGAGAAGCAGTTGCTGGCGATCGGAGCCAAGCCGGTCCGCCGCGAGGGTCAGCGCGAGGGGCGCTGGGTGCTGCTCGACTTCGCCGATCTGGTCGTGCACGTCCAGCATGAGGAGGAGCGGTCGTTCTACGCGCTCGAGCGCCTGTGGAGCGACTGCCCGACCGTTGATCTCGGGGTCGGCGAATGAGCCGGCAGCTGATCCTCTGG
Source organism: Nocardioidaceae bacterium SCSIO 66511 (assembly GCA_023100825.1). NCBI lineage: Bacteria > Bacillati > Actinomycetota > Actinomycetes > Propionibacteriales > Nocardioidaceae > Nocardioidaceae bacterium SCSIO 66511. Next base: position 1,582,329 of record CP095846.1, read on the forward strand.
CGGCACGGCCGAACCGAATGGAACGCCTCGGGGCGAGTCCAGGGGCAGACCGACGTACCGCTCGACGAGGTCGGCATGGCGCAGGCGGCCTCGGCAGCAGCGCGGCTCGCATCGCTTCGCCCCGACCGAATCGTCAGCTCCGACCTGTCTCGCGCGTACGTCACGGCGCAGGCGCTCGCCGCGTTCTCCGATCTCGAGGTCGAGGTCGATACCCGCCTGCGCGAGATGAACTTCGGTGTGCGTGAGGGCCTGACGATGCAAGAGGCGAAAGCCGCTCATCCCGAGCTGATGAGTCGCTGGCTCGCTGGTGAAGACATCGCGATGGACGGCGCTGAGACGTACGCGCAGACCGCGGAGCGCGTAGCTGCGGCCATTCGCGCCGCGGTCGACGTGATGGGCGATGACGAGACCGTCGTACTCGTGGCGCACGGTGCCGCGATCCGGGTTGGTACGTGTGCGTTCCTCGGTCTACCGCAGGAGCACTGGCGCTCGCTCGGCGGCTTCAACAACTGCGCCTGGGCCGCCCTGCAAGACACCCGTCACGGGTGGCGCATCGCCGAGTGGAACGCCGGCCAGCTCCCTGAGCCCGTGCTCTCCGACGAGATGCACGACGCCAACGGCTGACTCGTCGGTCTTGCACCGCTGACTCGGCGGTTCTGCACGGCTGAGTCGTCACTTCGGCGGAGGCGATTTCGTACGGGTGGGGCCGACGATATATAGTCGACTCCGCATCTGGGGCTATGGCGCAGTTGGTAGCGCGCCTCCATGGCATGGAGGAGGTCAGGGGTTCGAATCCCCTTAGCTCCACAGCTCGGTCTCAAGAGATCGGCGACAAGGCCGGACCGCATCGGGGTCCGGCCTTTCGCGTTCTCGAGGGTAGTCGTGGTCGGGTCGATGGTCAGTGTGCGGCCGAGGCCGTGACTCACCGGTCAGCCCGCGAAATAGCGAAGGTACACATAGATCCACGCCAGCACGGCGCTGAAGATCGTGACCGGGATGCCGTACTTCGTGAACTGCCAGAACGTGATCGGGTGGCCCGCTCGGCCGGCGAGCCCGATCGCAACGACGTTGGCGCTCGCGGCAACCGCGGTTCCGTTGCCGCCGAAGTCGGCGCCGAGTGCGAACGCCCACCACAGGGCATTGCCGGACTCCGGGTCGTCGATGTGGTCGTCGAGCCCTTCGACGATCGGTGCCATCGTTGCGGCGTACGGGATGTTGTCGAAGAAGGCGCCGAGCGCGGCGGATCCGAACAGCAGAGCGGTAGCGGCGCTGAAGTAGTCGTGCCCGATCACATCGACTGCCCAGTTGCCGATGCCGGAGATGACGTTCGTGTGACCGAGACCGGCGACCATCACGAACAGCCCCATGAAGAACACCAGGGTCGGCCACTCGACCTCGCTGAGCACATCGGAGATGTCGACTTCCGTCACGAGGAGCATCACCCCGGCGCCGACGAGCGCCACGATCGACGGCTCGACGTGTACGACGGCGTGCAGGCAGAAGCCGACGATCACCAGCCCCAGGACGGACAGACAGCGCACCAGCAGGCGTACGTCGGTGATCGCCCTGCGCTCCTGCAGCGCCATGACGGCCTCGACGTGCTCGGCGTTGTAGTCGAACGACTTGCGGAACAGGAACCAGCTCAACCCGACGAAGGCGATGAAGACGATCACGACGATCGGCGCCATGTGGATCAGGAAGTCATTGAAGGTCAGCCCGGCACGGCTGGCGATGATGATGTTCGGCGGGTCACCGATCAGGGTCGCGGCTCCGCCGATGTTGGACGCGAGCACCTCGGCGATGATGTACGGCTGCGCTGCGATGTGCAGGCGGTTGCACACGACGATGGTCACGGGAACGACCAGCATGATGATCGTGACGTTGTCGAGGATCGGTGACGCGATCGCAGTGATCGCCATCAGCAGCACCATCAGGCGGTACGGATGGCCGCGTGACTTCTTCGCCGCCCAGATGCCGAGATAGTCGAACAACCCGGTCTGCTTGATCACACCGACGATGATCATCATGCCGAGAAGCAGGAAGATGACGTTCCAGTCGATGCCTTCGTGTTCGGAGAAGAACACTTCCGACCCCGGGATGAGGCCGAGCACGGCCATCGCGCCCGCCGCAACGAGCACCACCTTGACCTTGTCCACCTTCTCGGTGGCAATGAAGTAGAACGCGACGACGAAGATCGCGAGCGCGATCGCCGCGCTCATCTGCGCCGCCCACGTACGAGCGGGGCTTCGCCCGCCGCTACTCGGGCACGGTCAGGATGTCCAGAAGTCGGTTGAGCGTGATTGCCCCGATCAGTACGCCCGCCTTGTCGACAACCGCGACCAGCGGACTGCGCTTGCGCAGCATCGAGGTGGCCAGTTCGAGCATCGTGGCATCGGGCAGCGCCGTGACGGCCTTCTCCGGTTTGGGAGGCAGACAGTCGCCGACGGTGCGGTTGCCCGGCTCCTGCCAGAACAGGTCGGCATGGGCCTCGTCGATCGTACGGACCAGTGCCGGGTCGTCCTGGTAGCTGTGCAGCACGGCCATCCGAAGCACTTGGGTTCCGGGAATCACGAGCCGCGGTTTGCGGTTCTCGTCGATGACGATCAGGCCCGGCAGATGATTCTTGGTCATCACACGTACCGCATGCGAAACCGGGTCGCCGAGCGTGACCGTCGGAACCTGCACGGCGATGTCGCTTGCCCGCATGACACCTATCCCTTGCGCTGGGCATGGCTCGAACCAGGGGCGCATCTGACGCCGGTGACGACGATACGCGCGGACCCGTCCTCTGTGGCGCCAGGCATGGCGATTGGTGCGAGCCCGTTATGAGCGACGCTGTGGCAGGGCCTCGCCACAGATTCCAACGTCGTGCATGGGCGGTCGGTAGTGGCATGGCGCGGGATTCCCGCCTGTCGATCGAGCCTCCGCAGGAGACAGCCGCATGGCGACTCGTAGGGACGCCGCCATCCTTTCATACTCGATTCGACGACCGGACACCTGTGCGAGCCGCCGCCCCGTCGGCCATCGGCTATCAGGTTCGAGCTGGGACCTCGCCCCCTGCCATCACCGCTCCGGCCTCGAAGAACATCGCGACCATGGCCGCTCCCGGATCGAGTACGCCCCGACCGAGCTCGCCGACGTAGCTCGCCCGGCCGCGAGCGGCGACGATGTCGGCGGTCGACTGCGCTCCCGCTCGCGCCGCTGTCGCGGCCTCGTGCAGCGCGCGTTCGGTCGTGCAGTCGGATCCGGCGAGCGCTCCGAGCGCATCCGCGGCCGGTGAGATCGCGTCGACCATCGTGGCGTCGCCGACCGCGGCTTTGCCGAGCCGCTCGACGGCTGCGAGGCCGTTCGCAACGCCCCGTGCGAGGGCCTCGACGGTCAGCTCGTCGGAGTCGAAGGCGTTGCTCATCTCCCGGAAGAACATGCCGAACAACGGGCCGCTGGTCCCGCCGGTGGCGAGGAAGCCGGTTGAGACGGCCGTGAACACGGCGCGCGGGGACGCGTCGCTTCGCGAGGGGAGCGCCTGGTCCACTCGGGTCAGCGCCGACGCGATGTTGGTGCCGAAGTCGCCGTCACCGAGTTGGCGGTCGAGGTCGGACAGCTGCTCCTGCGCACCGGCAAAGCGGTCGGAGAATCCGACTATCCAGTCGTAGGCGTTCGTTCCGTTCACAGTTCGTACCTCTTCTCGGATCTACCAGGTAAGTGCGGGCGTACGCACCGGGGCGTCCCATGCGCCGACGAGGGCGTCGTCGGCGACGGTCAACGTGACCGAAACGCCGTGCATGTCGAGTGACGTCACGTACGACCCGACGAGGGAACGCGCGACGGTGATGCCCGCAGCGTCCAAGAGTCGGTGGACGTTTCGAGCAACGATGTTGAGCTCGAGCGGGGACGCCCCGCCGAGGCCGTTGACGATCGCAATGACGGCGGCGCCGCGGTTGAGCTGCAGATCGGCCGCGAGCGGAGAGACCAGTTGCTCGGTCAGCTCGTCCGCAGAGGCGTACGAAACGCGAGCGGTGCCTCGTTCGCCGTGGATTCCGACGCCGAACTCGACCTCGTCATCGGATAGGTCGAAGGCGGGACGGTCGGCGCCCGGGTGCGTACAGGCTTCGAGCGCGAGTGCCAGGCTCCGCGAGCGCGCGGCGACATCCCGGCCGATCTTGGCGACGATGGCCAGCTCGGCTCCGGACTCGGCTACGGCGCCGCAGACCTTCTCGACGACGAGCGTCGCCGCGGTGCCCCGGCGGCCCGGTCCGTCCGCGCTGGCCGAAGCGAGGTCGTCGTCGACGAGTACGGCCTCGACCACGGTGTCTTCCTCGGCGGTCAGCTCCGCGGCGATCTGGAAGTTGAGCACGTCGCCGGTGTAGTTCTTCACGATGTGGAGCACGCCGGCGCCGTTGTCGGCGAGGGTCGTGCCACGATGGATCTGGTGCGCCGTCGGGCTGGCGAAAAGAGCTCCGCACACTGCTACGTCGAGCATTCCGTTGCCGACGAAACCGGCGTGAAGGGGTTCGTGTCCGGATCCGCCGCCCGAAACCAGCGCCACCTTGTTCGCTGCCGGTTTGGTACGCGAGACGAGCTGCATGGCGGGATCGAGCGTCACGAGGGAGGGGTTGACGCTCGCGAGACCTTCGAGCGCCTCGCGTACGGCAGAGTCGGGTTCGTTGATCAGTTGTCGTTGGCTTGTCGGCATGGGGTCTCCAGTCGTCGCAGGTGGACGTTGCGGTCAGGTGGCGGACACGGTGCTGAGGGGTGCGTACGAAGGGCGTACCTGCGCCAAGGCGCGGAAGAGCAGCTCGGCCGATGCTGCACCGGGATCGAGATGGCCGACGCTGCGTTCTCCGAGGTAGCTCGCGCGGCCCTTCCTCGCCAACAAGGGCGTGGTCGCGTCGCGCCCGGACATTGCGGCGCGATGGCAGGCGCGCAGAGCGGTGGCGAGCGAGGCGCCGTTGCTTGCCGAGCCCTGCATTGATCGGGCGACCGGCGCCAGGACGTCGACGAACGTTTTGTCACCGGGGCCCGCGTGTCCGCGGTCGATGACGCTGGCCAGTCCGCTCTCGAGCATGCCGGCGAGTGCGGTGACGTCGACCGCGGCCCATTTGCGCATGCCTGCGGCCATACCGAGGAAGAACGAGGCGTACAGCGCGCCACCCGCTCCGCCGGCGGTCTCGCGAATCGTTCGGCCACAGATGCTGATGAGCTCGCGCGGGCTCTCCGGCTGGGCGCTGTCGAGGCGGCGCAGGACGGCAGTGGCGCCGGATTCCAGGATCGTGCCGTGGTCGGCGTCGCCGATGGCCGAATCCAAGGCGTTCAGCCAGGCCGAGTTGCGGGCCACCTCGTCGGCGAATCCCTTGAGCCAGCACCCGAGGTCGTCGACGTCGAACAGGTCAGACCTTCTCGCCATCGTGGACTGACCCCCCGTCCTCGATGCCGAGGGTCAGCTCCTCGGGCTTGTTCGCCGGCACCCGGACGAGGAGCAGGAACACTGCACCTGCGACGATCCCGCCGAGCAGTTCGGCACTCACATAGACCGGCCACTGCTCCCAGTGCACGCTTGCGTCGAAGAGCTGCTGAACGACCATCGGACCTGTTGTCCGGGCCGGGTTGATCGACGCTCCGGTTGCGGGCGCGATCGGCACGATTGCCGCGAAGACGACCAGACCGATCACCAGTCCGGCGAACCCCGGTGTTGCGTTGCTATGCGTCACGCCGAACACGGTTAAGACCAGAATGAAGGTGCCGATGAACTCGGCGGTGAACGCCTGTCCGACCGGGATTCCCTCGTACGAGGCGACTCCAAGGCCGAGGTCGCTCGCGTGGGTCCCGAGCGCTCCTACGATCGCCAGTGCTCCGACGCCGGCGCCGACGACCTGCGCGATGAGGTAGCCCGGAACGGATCGCCAGGCGAACCTGCCGGTCGCGGCCAGAGCGAGGGTCACGGCCGGGTTGATGTGGCAGCCCGAGATCGAGCCGAAGACGTACACACATGCGATGACGGCGGTCGCGAAAGAGAGCGCGACGAACCCGACACTCGCCATCGTGAAGGGCGTCGTGCCGTTGAGGATCGTTGCGGCCGGGACGGACCCGACGCCGATGAAGATCAGGAAGGCGGTGCCCAAGCACTCGGCTCCCAGCCGTTGCCAGCCGGCAGGTGTGCCCATTGCCACCTCCCATTTTTCGGTAATGTCGAATAGTATTCGTGATGGATGAATGAAACAGGTCCGGTACGGTTGTGTCAACCCCCCAGGTGCGAAGGTCGGCCGACGACCGGGTAGTCCGCTGCGGCAGGAAGGGAAGACCGGCATGATCCAGTCGATCGACCGCGCCGCGAAGGTGCTCGGTCTCCTCGGCGGCGCACGTCGCCTCGGCATCACCGAGCTGTCCGGCGCGCTCGATCTGCCACCGCCGACGATTCACGGGATCGTCAAATCGCTACAGGCGCACGGCCTTGTTGCCAAGGAGCCCGGCGGGGTTCGTTACATGCTCGGTCCGGCATTGCTGAAGCTGTCCAGTGTCTATCTCGACTCGCTCGAGGTGCGTTCGCGCGCGATGCACTGGATGCACGGGCTGTCCGAGAAGGTCGGCCTCGCGTCCCGCATCGGCGTCGAGCACTTCGGTGAGGTCCTCGTCGTGCATCATGAGCCGCGGCCCGACGGCACTGCGCAGATGCCCGAGACCGGAATCGCGATCCCCAGTCATGTCTCGGCCATGGGGAAGGTGCTCTTGGCGTATGACGACGACCATGCCGCGGAGGTGCTGTCGCGTCCGCTTCGGAGTCTGACCGGTGCCACGCTCACCGAGCCCGACGCGTTGCGCGGCGAGTTCGCCGATATTCGCAGCAACGAGATCGCCTTCGAGAACGAAGAGGCGATCGTCGGCGAGGTGTCTGCCGCTGCACCGGTCTTGGGTGGGAGTGGTCAGGTGGTTGCCGCCCTAGCGGTCGTCGCTCCGTCGAGCGGCTGGCCGCTCGACGACGCTGTCGTCGCTGGGGTGAGGGATGCGGCGCGGAGCATCTCGCGGGAGCTGGGAGGCACTGCCTGGTCGGCCAGGTGACTGCGCCGAACATCGGGTCCGCGTGGCAGACCTACTACGCAGTGTCGTAGTGTGGTCCGTACTGTCGCCGCATGCCAGGAGAGCACGAATGAGCACCACCCAACGCCCAGCGACCGGTCGCGCCGTCGCGTGGTTCCGCGCGATCGCGATCGCTGAAGCCATCTCGTGGGCGGGGTTGCTGATCGGCATGCTGTTCAAGTACGTGCTCAGCGACAACGAGATCGGCGTACAGATCTTCGGGCCGATCCACGGCGCCATCTTCGTCGCGTACGTCGTGGCGACCTTGGTCGCCGGTCGCAGTTGCGGCTGGAGTAAGCCGGTGACACTGCTCGGGCTCGTCGCGAGCATCCCGCCGTTCGCGACATACGTATTCGAGGTCTGGGCCGAGCGCACAGGTCGGTTGCGTACGCCGGACGCCGTCGCGGTGTCGTGACCGCGTCACCGCCCGAGTCGGGGTCCTTCGATCGCCGGGCAGGCGTCCATCACGACATCGAGACCGGCGGCCTCGGCGCGCGCCGCGGCCGTCTCGTCCACGACGCCGAGCTGCAACCACACCGCACCCACCCCGAGATGGTCGCGCTCCGCGATGGCGTCGTCGACCACGCCGCCGACCCGCTTGCTGTTCACGAAGCAGTCGACCACGTCGATCGGGCCGGGCACATCGGCCAGCCGCGCGTACCCGGGCTCGCCTTGCCATGCCTCGGCGCGCGGATTGATCGGCACGATCCGCATGCCGAGGCGGTCACGGATGAACTCCGCGACCCCGTACGCGACGCGGTCGGTGTTGGCGGACAGGCCCACCACCGCCCACGTTGCGGGACTCGTCAGGAGGCGCCGGATCGTGGCGGAGCTGTTGACGTGTTGCATCCATCAACCCTCACATGCACCGACACGTCGTCGTCATCGGGTCCGCCTCATCGGTAAGGAGAAGCATGGAGACCTCAGTCGCGGTCGCGACCGCGATCACCTTTGTCTGGTTGGGAATGGTGCTCGGGATCTCTTTCCTGGAGACGCCGTTGAAGTTCCGCGCGCCCGGGGTCACGATCCCGATCGGTCTTGGCATCGGGCGGCTCGTCTTTCGCGCACTCAACACCGTTGAGGCAGTGCTCGCAGTCGTTCTCGTCGTCGCACTCATCGTCGGTGGGTCGGCGAGTACCGCAGCGGTCGCCGGGGGAGTGGCCGTACTGCTGCTGCTCGCGCAGCTGGCGCTCGTACGCCCGCGGTTGACGAAACGATCCGACCGGGTGCTCGCGGGCCAGGACGCTCCGCGTTCGCATGCGCATCTGGCGTTCGTCGGGTTGGAGTCGGCCAAGGTGGTCGCCCTGCTTGTCGCCGGGGTCGCACTCCTCGCCGGGTGAAGCTCCAAACCGAAAATGCGGTGGCGTCGTCGCCGCCGATGTTCGATGATCCTGGTATGGCCGACGCCGACCTCTGACCGGTTACGTATCCGCCCGAGCCCTCGACCCGATGGCTCGGCAGGCGACCGTGTCGGCAGGAGTCGAACATTTTGCACAGCATCGAGTACGAGACGGCACCGATCGAGATCGCGTGCGACGAGTCGGGATGGTCCGGCGAGAACCTCCTCGACGGCAACACCGACGTGTTCGCGCACGCGAGCGTACGGCTGAAGCCCGAGCACGCTGCATGGATCGTCGACGAGGCACGTCGGCGCATTCGCTCGCCCGCGACGGAGTACAAGGCAAACCACCTGCTCCGGACGAAGCACCGGCGCGTCCTGGAGTGGTTCTTGTCCGAGGACGGCCCGTTGAGCGGATCTGGAAGTGTCTACCTCGTCGACAAGCGCTACCTCGTCGTACGGAAGCTCATCGAGTTGGTGACCGGCGGATCTGACGGGGAAGTACCCGACTCTGCCGCCACAGACCTCTACCGCAGAGGCGAGCGTACGTTGGGTCATGACCGTTGGACTCGGTTGCTCACCGACGCGCAAGAGCAGATCCGCGATGTCCGTCACCCTCCCGGGCCGGCCGATCCCGTCCTGGACCCCCTGCCGACGGCGGTCGTACGCTCCGCTCAGCGCTGGAGCGGCAACCGGCAAGTATTGATCGTGCACGATCGCCAGTCCACGTTGAAGGGTGCGCGTCTCGCGCACGTCGTCGAGGATTCCGGGTCGGGCGTGATCGCCGATATCCGGTTCGCTGCCGCGTCATCGGATCCTCGGATCCAGGTCGCGGACTTCCTGGCCGGAACCGCCCGCGCGATCTCGTCGAACGAGCTGAAGGGGAACGGCGATTCGACACTCACCGACCTCGTCGCACCCTACGTCGACCCGGCGTCACTCTGGGCGGACGAACGGAGCGCATCTCGGTTGTTCCGCTGACGCTCAGGTCTCCGCGTTGCTTGCGATCTGCTCGATGCTGCGGATGTGATGCACGCCTTCGTGCGCGGCGTTGCGTACGAACCAGAGCGCCGTTCGGCGCTCGCCGGGGAGGCGGGTCGCGGTGCGCGTCCAGCCGTCGTCCTTGACCCGCGCGACCTCGTCCCCGAAGCCGTCTACGACCAGTTCGAGCTCGACCAGGACCGACAGGAGGTCGAGCTCGTTGTGCCGGAAGCGCCTCGTACGAAGGTCGTTGAGCATGGGCTCGAGCACTGGATCGTCCTCGGTACGTACGCGGTGCAAGCGAATCGTCGAGCTCACGTACACGTCGCGAAGATGGCACACCAACTCCAGGACCGACCAGACGTCCGGTTCCGGGCGGTGGCGTGGGTCGGCGGCCATGTGTGCCGTCGACCGTGCCCGATCGGGTACTGCTCGAACGATGCTCAGTGCCTCCGGGGCGCCCAGCTTCGCGTACGTGAAGCCGCACTCAACGCATTCGTGGTCTTCACCGGGAAGCGGGTTGATTGCTTGGTCCATCACAGGATTCTCTCCCGCGCCGATGACTTCTGTGGGATCGCGTCGTCTGATCACCAACCGACCAGCGCAACGACCTTTGACTGGGGAGCACCATGCCGCACGGCGGGGTGCTCGCGGTGCCCGATTTGTCCCGGGGGGGGGGAGTCGGGCCCCGCTGCACGCGGCACGAATCTGGGAGACTCTGACCATGGCCCTTCATCTCACCGGCGACACCACCGCCGACCGCCTGCTCGACGAGAACCCGCTCGCCTTGCTGATCGGCATGTTGCTCGACCAGCAGTACCCGATGGAGGCGGCGTTCTCCGGTCCGCACAAGCTGGTCGACCGCATCGACGGCTTCGACGCCGAGCGCATCGCCGCGTACGACCCGGACGAGTTCGCCGCGATCTGCAGCACGCCACCGGCCGTACACCGCTATCCGGGTGCGATGGCCAAGCGCATCCAGGCCGTATGCCGCGTCGTCGTTGACGAGTACGACGGTGATGCCTCGGGTATCTGGACGACCGGTGACCCCGACGCAAAGACGGTGCTGAAGCGGTTGAAGGCCCTACCGGGGTTCGGCGACCAGAAGGCCAGAATCTTCCTGGCATTGCTCGGCAAGCAGCGTGGCGTACGCCCGGTCGGATGGCGCGAGGCCGCCGGAGCGTACGCCGACGAGGGGTCTCGGCGGTCCATCGCCGATGTCGTCGATGAGCAGACCCTGCAGGAGGTACGCGCCTTCAAGAAGGAGCAGAAGGCCGCCGCCAAGGCGGCTAAGGCCACGAAGTAGCTCGCAAGCGGCTCTCCGGCTGGTACTCCGCGATCGGCTACCGCGAGCGCGCCATCCACAGCTGCACCAGCGCAACCAGCCCGGCGACGCACGGTAGCCACATCGCGGTGGCGAGGTATCCGGGCATCGGCACGTACGCCATGGCCATCGCGGCGATCAGGGCCAGGGCGAATACGGTGCTCGACACCCAGCGAATCCGTCGCCAGTCGCGACGCGCGGCGGTGGCCAGCCAGAGCCAGCACGCGATGCCGAGCCCGGCGATCACGTAGAGGCCGGCCGCAGTCGCCCCGGCCTCGGTGGCGACCTCACCGGAGGTGTAGTCCGGGTACTCCTCCCACATCGCGTCGCTGATGCCGTCGATCGCGATCTGGTCGATGAACGTGAGCACGGCGAGCAGTGCACTCAACGCGAGTCCTGCGTACATCGTCGCGGCGGCGCGATTCGTCGCGCCCGGAGTCCTGGTCGTGGTCGAGGTCTGCATCGCGGTCTCCTCCTGCTGGTAGCCTCAACCCCGTTGAAGCTTTGGACTTAGAACTTGAAACATCGTGTCTCAAAGGAGCGTACAGCGCAGTGAATGACGACGGCAACTCGCGTCAGGGGCCGACCCGCCGCCGGCGCCGCCTCTCCGACCAGGAGACCGAGCAGCGGATGGTCGATGCGGCCCTCGCCGTGGTGAACCGGATGGGGCTGACGGTCAGCCTGGAGCACATCAGCCTCGAGGACGTCATCCGTGAGGCCGGCGTCTCGCGTAGTGCGGTCTACCGGCGCTGGCCGTACAAGGACCTGTTCTTCAGCGATCTGCTCCGCGCGCTGGCCCGGGCGACGGGGCCGGCAGAGGTCCCCGATGCGCGGCCGTCGCTCGAGCACATTCGCTCGGTCGTTGTCGATCGGCCCGATTTGCTACGGACCGAGGAGGGCCGACACGCGCTGGCGGTCGAGATGCTGCGCATCGGCAATCTCACCGACCTTGCTGCGATGGCCGAGTCGACGGCGTGGCGTACGTACATGGCCCTGCACGCCACGTACCTCAGCCTGGACGACGGTGAGCTACGTGAGGAGATCGGCGAGAGTCTTGCCGAGTCCGAGCGTGCCTTGGTACGAAAGACCGCCAAGACCTTCGCGGGCTATCTCGACCTGATGGGCTACCGGGTCAGGCCCGAGTTGGACGCGGATGCGGAGACGGTGGCGGCGGTGACCATGCCGCTCATTCGGGGCGCGATCATCGTGGCGCCGGCGCTACCGCAGATCACGGCTCATAAGGTGCACTCGAGTCCGTTCGGGTCGCCGGGATCGGCCGAATGGTCGCCGGTTGCCATTGCGATGGCGAGTATCGCGCTGGCCTATATCGAGCCCGATCCGGACCTCGAATGGGACGAAGCCCGGGTTGCGCGCGTGCTTCTGGCCTTCGGCGAGTCGGCTGGGGTTGGCGCGCAGACCTCGCAGGAATAGACTCGTACCCGCAGTGGTTGAAGATTCAACAGAGACCACGAATGCGGAGGCGACATCATGCAGATCGGCATCTTCAGCGTCGGCGACCTGACCGTCGACCCCACCAACGGCAACCTGCCGACTGAGTACGAACGGATCAAGGCGATGGTCCGGATCGCGCAGAAGGCCGAGGAGGTGGGCCTGGACGTTTTCGCGACCGGAGAGCACCACAACCCGCCGTTCGTCGCACCCGCGAACCCGACCGTCCTGCTCGCGAACATCGCGGCGAAGACCGAGCGGTTGATCCTGTCGACATCGACAACGCTGATCACCACCAACGACCCCGTACGGCTGGCCGAGGACTACGCGTACCTGCAGCACCTGGCCGACGGTCGGGTCGACCTGATGATGGGCCGCGGCAACACCGCTCCGGTCTACCCGTGGTTCGGCAAGGACATCTCGCAGGGGCTCAACCTGGCGATCGAGAACTACCACCTCCTGCACAAGCTGTGGCGTGAGACCGACGTCGACTGGCAGGGGAAGTTCCGTACGCCGCTCAACTCGTTCACCTCGACGCCGCGGCCGCTCGACGGAGTCCCGCCGTTCGTCTGGCACGGGTCGATCCGCAGTCCGGAGATCGCCGAGCAGGCCGCGTTCTACGGTGACGGCTTCTTCGCCAACAACATCTTCTGGCCAAAGGAGCACTACATCCGGCTGATCAACCTGTACCGACAGCGGTACGCGCACTACGGCCACGGCACGCCGGAGCAGGCGATCGTCGGGCTCGGTGGCCAGGCGTTCATCCGCAAGAACTCCCAAGACGCTGTCAACGAGTTCCGGCCGTACTTCGACAACGCGCCCGTGTACGGCCATGGTCCGTCGCTGGAGGACTTCACGGCACAGACACCGCTGACCGTCGGGAGCCCGCAGCAGGTCATCGAGAAGACGTTGACATTCCGTGAGTTCTTCGGTGACTACCAGCGCCAGCTGTTCCTGATGGACCACGCAGGCCTGCCGCTCAAGACGGTGCTCGAGCAGCTCGATCTGCTCGGCGAGGAGGTCGTACCGGTGCTGCGCGAGGAGTTCGCGAAGCGGACCCCCGCCGGCGTACCCGATGCGCCGACGCACCAGAGCCTGCTCGCCGCACGAGAGACGTCCGCCGACGAGGCGGCCGAGGACAAGGAAGGTACGACCACCGCATGACCAGCAGCGAAGCCACCACGGGTACGAAGGTCGTCGTGATCTCGGCCGGACTCGGGCAGCCCTCGACGACGCGCATGCTCGGCGATCGGCTCGGCGAGTCGATCCGACGCCACGTCGGTGAGTCCGGCGGGCTTGCGAGCGTTGACACCTACGAGCTGCGCGGGCTCGCACACGAGATCACCGATGCGATGCTCACCGGCTTCGCGGGTGAGAAGCTGCGGCCGGTGCTCGCGGCTCTCGAAGAGGCCGATGCGCTGGTCGTCGTCACGCCGACCTTCCAGGGTTCGTACGGCGGACTGTTCAAGTCGTTCATGGACGTCGTCGACGCCGAGGCACTCATCGGCAAGCCGGTCTTGGTTGCCGCCACCGGTGGTACGGCCCGCCATTCGCTCGTACTCGACCACGCGCTACGCCCGCTGTTCGCCTACCTGCAGGCGCTCGTCGTACCGACCGGCGTCTTCGCCGGCCCGGGAGACTGGGGCGACGCGGGCGACGGCTCACGCGGCTTGAGCGAGCGGGTCGACCGTGCCGCCGCCGAGCTCGCCAACCTGCTCATCGGAGCGGGCACCGGGCGTCGTCGCGAAGACGAGTTCGACCTGTTCAGTGACTCGATGCTGGCGGCCGCCCGGCCGGTGTAAATCGCGGTCAGGGGGGCGTACCACTCCCTAGCAAACTGTCGCCGCTACCGGGCAAGTTTGCCGGTGAGCGGCGCGGTTTGCCATGGGCCCGTGGTATTCCACGCCGCTACGGCGCAAGTTTGCCGGTGAGTGGCGACAACTTGCCGGTGAGCGGCGTGGCTGAGTACGACCGGCGACGTTTCACCAGATGGAGACGCGCTGCTCCGAGTCGAGCCACAGTGCATCGCCGGGAGTCACCTCGAACGCATCGTAGAACGCGTCGATGTTGCGGACGACCTGGTTGCAGCGGAACTCCGGCGGCGCGTGTGGGTCGATCGTCAGGCGGCGGACGACTTCCGCGGGGCGTACCTTGCTCTGCCAGGCCTGCGCCCACGACAGGAAGAACCGCTGGGCGGCGCTCATGCCGTCGATCTCGGCCGGCTCGACACCGCCTTGCGCGATCCGGAAGGCCTTGTACGCAATGGACAGGCCGCCGAGGTCGCCGATGTTCTCGCCGATGGTCAAGGACCCGTTTACCGTACGGTCGGGTGCGTCTTCGGGCGACAGTACGTCGTACTGGTCGATGAGGCGCGTCGTGCGCTCCTCGAATGCGGTGCGGTCGTCGTCGGTCCACCAGTTCGCGAGCCGACCGTCGCCGTCGTAGTGCGACCCCTGGTCGTCAAAGCCGTGTCCGATCTCGTGGCCGATGACTGCGCCGATCGCGCCGTAGTTGACGGCGTCGTCGGCGTCGGGATAGAAGAACGGCGGCTGAAGGATCGCGGCCGGGAACACGATCTCGTTCATCGTCGGGTTGTAGTACGCGTTGACCGTCTGCGGTGTCATGAACCACTCGTTGCGGTCGACCGGCTTGGCCAGCTTGGCGAGCTCGTACGCGGTCGCGAACGCCGATACCCGGCGCACGTTGCCCCACAGGTGGTCGCGGTCGACGATCAGCGCCTCGTAGTCGCGCCACTCCAGCGGATGGCCGACCTTCGGCGTGAATGCATCGAGTTTGGCGAGTGCCTTCTTGCGGGTCTCCTCGCCCATCCAGTCGAGGGCGTTGATGGACTCGCGGTACGCCTCGATCAGGTTCGCGATCAGTTCATCCATGCGTACCCGGGCCGACGGCGGGTAGTGCCGTTCGACGTACAGCTTGCCGACTGCCTCGCCCATCGACATCTCGACCAGGCCGACGCCGCGTTTCCAGCGGTCGCGTAGCTGTGCGGTGCCACTGAGGGTGCGCCCGTAGAAGTCGAAGTTCTCGTCGACGAACGCCGCCGGCAGGTACGGCGCGGCCGCGTGCACGATGTTCCAGCGCGCCCAGTCGCGCCAGTCTTCGAGGCGGTCGTCGCGCAGGAGCCCGGCGAACTCCGTGAGGTACGAGGGCTGCGAGACCACGACCTGGGCGATGACCCCCGGGTCGAACTCAGAGCTGTCGAGCCACCCGGACCAGTCGAAGCCGGGGGAGAGCTCGTCGAGGCCCGCACGGTCCATCGGGTTGTACGTACGCTGCGCGTCGCGGCAGGCGACGCGGTCCCAGTGGGCTGCGGCGAGGTCGGTCTCGAGCCGCATCACCCGCTCTGCGCGCGCTGACGCGTCGTCGAGGCCGGCCAGATCGAGCATCGCAGCGACGTGGCGTACGTACGCCGCACGCACGTCGGCGAACTGCTCGTCGGTGTAGTACGACTCGTCGGGCAGGCCGATGCCGCCTTGTACGACGTGCAGGACGTTGCGCTCGGGATCGAGCGCGTCGGGCGCGACGTAGAGCCCGAACGCCCCGCCGACGCCGATGCGCTCGAAAACGCCGAGCTGGTGTACGAGCGCGGCGACGGTGGTCACGGAGTCGACGTCGGCGAGGTCGGCCTCGATCGGGCCGCGACCCGCCGCCTCGATCGCGTCTTCATTCATGAAGCTCGCGTACAGATCGCCGATCTTGCGTTGCTCGGTGCCCTCGGCGGCATCGGACGCCCGGGCCTCGTCGAGGATCTCGCGTACAGCGACCTCGGCATCGTCGCGCAGGTCGCTGAACGATCCGGCGACGGCACGGTCGGCCGGGATCTCCGTACGGTCGAGCCATCGGCCGTTGACATGTCGGAACAGGTCGTCGGCGGGGCGTACCTCGGGGTCGAGCTCGCTGGTGTCGATTCCATTCACGCGAGCCACGCTACGGCAGCCGACCAACCGCGCGTGCCGGGACCTGGAACCTCGTGAGTGCGGCGCGGTGATTGCTGCGTCACACCTGGTGGACAGGCGCTTGACCGTGACCGGTGGGTGAGAGTTAGGGTTGCCTCATCTAATAACCGCCCCGAGGAGTACGTTCATGCCCAAGTCCGACAGTAGTCGGAGATACCCGCGCGAGTTCACGGTCGTCGAAACGAGCTGGGTGACGCGGTCGATGCGTCGGGTCGTACTCACCACCGATGACTTCGAGACGTTCCTCTCCCGCGACGGCGGCTTCACCGATCGGTACGTCAAGCTGGTCTTCTGCGACCCCGACACGACCTACCCGCAGCCCCTCGACCTCGAGCAGGTACGCGAGACGCTGCCGCGCGAGGCCTGGCCGGTCCGCCGTACGTACACGGTGCGCTGGATCGACCGGGAGGCTCGCACGATCGCGATCGACTTCGTCGTACACGGCGACGACGGGATCGCGGGTCCGTGGGCCGCAGGTGCGCAGGTCGGCGACCGCATCCATCTGTTGGGGCCCGGCGGCGCCTACGCCCCGGCCGACGACGCAGACTGGCACCTGATCGCCGGTGACGACGCCGCGCTTCCCGCGATGTGTGCCGCCTTGGAGGCGATGCCCGACGGCGCGAAGGTGCAGGCGTTCATCGAGGTCGACGGCCCACAGGACCAGCAGCCGATCACGACGGCCGCGGACGTCACGGTGACGTGGCTGCACCGCGACGGCGCCCCTGCCGGCTCGACCTCGCTCATCACCGATGCGGTGCGCTCGATGGATTGGCCCCAGGGCCGTGCGCAGGTTTTCATCCACGGTGAGTCCGGCCTGTTGAAGGCCCTTCGCTCGCATCTGCTGGACGACCGCGGCGTCGACCGTGGCGACCTCTCCTTCTCCGGCTACTGGCGCAAGGGCGCCGACGAAGAGGGATTCCGTGTTTGGAAGGCCGAGCAGGCGAAAGCGGCAGTCGTCTGAGCGGGCATCCGCGGGCACTAGGTTGACGCCATGAGAACTCCTTGGATCCGTACGCTCGCCGTTCTCGCGGCGACGCTCATGGTCGCGGCAGGCTGCACCGACGACGACTCCGACCCGACCGATGCCGAGGACGGCGATGCACGCATCGTCGAGCACGCGTACGGCGAGACCACCATCGAGGGCACGCCGGAACGCGTTGTCAGCCTCGGATTGACCGACGCCGATCCACTTCTGGCGTTGGGGGTTGAGCCGATCGCCATCCGTCCTGGTTACGGCGTCGACGGAGTCGGTCCGTGGGCGGAGAAGGCTCTTGACGACGCAGACCCCGAGATCCTCGACTCCGGTCAGATCGACGTCGACGAGGTCGCCGCGCTCGACCCCGATCTGATTGTCGCCGTCAGCGCGGACGTCGACGAAGCGACGTACGACAAGCTCTCCGAGCTCGCGCCGACGATCGTCCGGCCAGAGGGCGCCATCGACTACGGCGTCTCCTGGGAGGTCGCCACGACGATGATCGGCACCGCGGTCGACAGACCCGACGAGGCGAAGACGATCATCGAGGACACCAAGGTCGCGATCAACGACACACTGCGGGCCAACCCGCGCATCGACGGTACGAACGGCGCGATCGTGCGGGCCAACCCGAAGGGCGGCTGGTACGTGTACACGCCGGTCGATGCCCGCGGGCAGTTCATGTTCGAGCTGGGTGTGAACCTGCCGCCGAAGCTCGCCAAGCTCGACGACGGCAGCAGCTACTGGATCGACATAGACGCCAAGAAGACCGATCTGCTCGAGGGTGACGTCGTGGTGGCGATCGGGGACGCCAAGGAGCAGAAGCGGTTCAAGAACGACAAGCCGTTCCAGCAGCTGTCGGTCAACCAACGCGGGGGAGTCGTCTACGTACCCTCCGCCCCCCTCGGTCAGTCCCTCGCGTACACGACAGTGCTGAGCATCCCGTACTCGCTGGAGCACCTCGCTCCGAAGATCTCGGGGGCGCTCGACTGATGTCCACTGCCACGGCGGCGCGCCACGACTCCGACCGCATCCAGACCCACGACGTCGAACGTCGCCGGTCTCGCGGTGTGCTGCTCGGCGGGCTTGCCGTGGCGTTGGTGGTGCTCTTCGTCGTGGCGCTGCTCAGCGTCTTTCTCGGCACCCGAACGATCGAACCCGGCCAGATCTTCGACACGTTCTTCCACTACGACAGCACCAACACCGACCACCTTGTCGTCTGGACGCTGCGGGTGCCGCGTACGTTGGCCGGCATCCTGGTCGGCGTCGCGCTCGGGCTCGCCGGTGCGGTGATGCAAGGCGTTGCGCGCAACCCGCTCGCCGACCCGGGCCTACTGGGCGTCAACGCGGGCGCCGCGCTCGCCGTCGTATGTGCGATCAGCATTCTCGGGGTCGGCACGGCGATGGGGTACGTGTGGTTCGCCTTCCTCGGTGCCGCGGTTGCCGCCGTCTCCGTCTACCTCATCGGATCGCTCGGTCGCGAAGGCGCCACCCCGGTGAAGCTGGCTCTCGCGGGAGCGGCGATGACCGCCGCGCTGCAGTCCATCACGACCGCGATCCTGTTGACCGACGTCGCGACGTTCGACAAGTTCCGCTTCTGGACGGTCGGGTCGCTCGCCGGCCGCAAGCTGGAGCTGGTCCTCCAGGTCGCGCCGTTCATCGCCGCTGGCGTCGTACTCGCCTTGTGCACCGGGCGCCTGCTGAACGCGTTGTCGCTTGGCGACGACGTCGCGCGTGGCCTCGGTCAGCGCGTTGTGTTTGCGCGGGCGCTGTCGGCCGGGGCAGTGGTCCTGCTGTGCGGAGCGGCGACCGCACTCGCCGGTCCGATCACCTTCCTCGGACTCACCATCCCGCACGTCGCGCGGCTCATCACCGGCCCCGACTACCGCTGGATCCTGCCGTACTCGATGGTGCTTGCGCCGATCCTGCTCCTCATCTCCGACATCGTGGGTCGCTTGGTCGCGAAGCCCGGCGAGCTGCAGGTAGGCATCGTGATGGCCGTCATCGGCGCCCCGTTCTTCATCGCCCTCGTGCGCCGTCGCAAGCTCGCGGAGCTGTAGCGATGACGACCTTGAAGGACGAGCTGTACGCAGAGCTCGCCGACCGCTCGCCGGTGGCGACGGTCCGCCGTGCCCGTAAGCGCCGCGCCGCGCGGGTCACCGCAGTCACCGCCGTGCTCGCGACGGTCTGCTTCGCGATCTTCTGCGTGTCGCTGTCGGTCGGTGACTTCAACATCCCGCTGCCCGATGTGGTCGCGACGCTCTTCGGCGGCGGCGACCGTGCGACGCAGTTCATCATCAGCGACCTCCGGCTTCCGCGCGCGCTGACCGCGGCACTCACCGGCGCGGCGTTCGGACTGTCCGGTGCGATCTTCCAGACGCTCGTACGCAACCCGCTGGCGAGCCCGGATCTGATCGGAATCACCCAGGGCGCGAGCGCTTCGGCGGTCATTTGCATCCTCGGCTTCGGCCTCAGTGGCTTCGCCGTCTCGGTCGGAGCGTTCGCCGGTGCGTTGGCGACGGCGCTCGCGATCTACTTGCTCGCCTGGCGCGAGGGCATCAGCGGCTACCGGTTCGTACTCATCGGCATCGCGATGGCGGCCATGCTGATGAGTGTCATCTCGTACCTCATGACCCGCGCCGAGGTGTACGACGCACAACAGGCGCTGGTCTGGCTGACCGGCAGCCTGAACGCGAAGACGTGGGCGACCGTGCAGATCGTCGCGTGGGCGAGCGTGGTGCTGATGCCGCTTGCGGTGATGTTCGGCCGTGGTCTGCACGCGCTGCAGATGGGTGACGACGCTGCGAAGAGCCTCGGCCACCGAATCGAACGCTCTCGACTGTCGCTGATCGTGATCGCCGTCGCCCTTGCTGCGGTGGCGACTGCGGCAGCCGGTCCGGTCGCGTTCGTCGCGTTCGTCGCCGGGCCGATCGCGCGGCGGCTCGTCGGCCACAACGGCCTCGCTCTCGTACCGGCGGCACTCGTCGGCGCCGTGGTGATGCTCGGATCCGACTTCGTAGCACAGCATGCGATTCCCGATACGCAGTTCCCGGTCGGCGTTGTCACGGGCATCGTCGGCGCCCCGTACCTGCTCTGGCTACTCGTGACGACGAACCGTGTCGGACGCGGTGGATGAGGAGACATCTGATGACGACCGAACACACCCTCGAAGCGCGCGACCTGAGCCTTTCGTACGACAGCCGCCCGGTCGTACGCGACCTCAGTGTTGCCGTGCCGGCGGGCATGGTCAGCGTGATCGTCGGCGCAAACGCCTGCGGTAAGTCGACACTGCTGCGCGGGTTGGCCAGGCTGCTCTCACCGGTCTCCGGAACCGTCTGCCTCGACGGCAAGAGCATCCATTCGATGCCGACCAAGACGGTCGCGACGATGCTCGGGTTGCTCCCGCAGTCGCCGGTTGCACCCGAAGGCATCAAGGTCGCCGACCTCGTCGGCCGCGGCCGCTACCCGCATCAGGGCTGGTTCCGCAGCTGGAGCAAGGACGACGATGAGGCCGTGGCACAAGCCTTGTTGGCGACAGACACCCTCGAGCTCGCAACGCGTTCCGTCGACGAACTGTCGGGAGGGCAGCGGCAGCGGGTGTGGATCGCGATGGCGCTCGCCCAGGACACCGACCTGCTGTTACTCGACGAGCCCACGACGTTCCTCGACGTCAGCCACCAGGTCGAGGTGCTCGACGTGCTCACCGACCTCAACCGTCGGCGCGGTACGACCATCGTGATCGTCCTGCACGATCTGAACCTCGCTGCGAGGTACGCCGACCACCTGATCGCCATGAAGGACGGCGAGATCATCGGCGAGGGCTCTCCCTCGTCGGTCGTGACCGAGGAGACCGTCGATGCGGTGTTCGGAATGGAGTCACAGGTCGTGACCGATCCGGTCTCCGGAACCCCGATGGTCGTGCCGATCGGTCGACATCACAGCCGACGCGACGACGACGCGCGAGTCGTCGACATCGCCTCGCACGACCTCGTAGAAGGAGCCGCTCGATGACCAGGCAACTCTCGTACTTCGAGACGACGCTACGCAGCAGCGAGCAGCTGACGCCACATCTTCGCCGCATCGTCCTGGGCGGTGGGCAGCTGGACTTCTGGCAGAGCAGCGGTGTGCCGGACGAAGCGGTGCTCCTCGTCGTACCCGATGCCGACGGATCGGTCGACCTCCCCTCCGAGCTCAACGGCCACAACTACGAGCGGTGCCGCTGGTACACCGTGCGTCATTTCGACGAGACACGCCGCGAGCTGACCATCGACGTCGTCGGCCATGACGTCGGTCTCGCGACGCGCTGGGTACGCCGCGCTCAGGTGGGCGACCGGCTCGGGCTGTCGTCGGTACGCAACTGGTACTCGCGCCCGGCCGATGCGGCGTGGCAGCTGCTCGTCGGCGACATCACGGCGGTTCCGGCGATCGCGCGCATCCTGGAGGAGCAGTCCGATTCGGTCCCGACGGTCGTCCGCATCGAGCTCGCCGACCCGGCCGACACGGTTCCACTGCCCGAGCGCGACAACGTGAGCGTCGAATGGGTGCACAACTCCGGTGAGAGCCGGCTCGACGATCTCGTACGTACGGCGGTCCTACCCGACGGCGACGGTTACACGTTCGCGGCGGGTGAGGCGGCAGCGACCCGCGGAGTGCGGCGCTACCTGCGTCACGAGTGCCGGTTGCCCGCGGCGCGGTACAGCGTCATCGGTTACTGGACGGCGCGTTCGGAGGAGTTCAACCGCCGGCTCGAGTCGTCGGGCATCGACCTGCGGGTGATCTACGAGGAAGGTGCCGCCGCGGGCAAGGGCGAGGAGGAGCTCGCCGACGAAGTCGACCGGCAGTTGGTCGCCGCCGGGCTGTGACCTCGTATGCGGGCGGGATGCCGCTCACCGGGGCACGGCTGATCGGGCGGGCTTACCGCCGCGAGTTCCCACGAGTCGTCGGCGGAGCGGCCAGTCTGTCGCTCCATCAGCTCTGTGAGGCGATGGTCCCGGTCGCGATCGGGCTGATCATCGACCATGCCGTCGTCCCGCGCGACACATCGGCGCTACTCGTCGGCATCGTCTGCCTGACGGCGCTGTTCACCGTGCTGATGCTCGCTTACCGTACGGGCGCCCGGGTGCTCTTCTACGGTACGCAGCGAGAGAGCCATCGGCTGCGCGTCGCGATCGCGGAGCATTCGCTGCACGGGCGCGGCGCACGGACGTCGTTGCGATCGGGTGAGCTGCTGTCGATCGCGGCGACCGACGCGGACCTGACCGGCATGACCCTGCGACTGTCGGCGTTCGCCGCAGGGGGAATCACCGCGATCGTGGCGTCGGCGGTCGTGCTGCTGCGCATCGACGTCGTACTCGGCGTCGGCGTCATCGTTGGGGCGCCCGCGATCGTCGGGTTGCTGCACCTCCTCGCGCCCTGGATGACGCGGCGTTCTGCCGCCCAGCAGGCGGCGATCGGACGGACGACCGCGATGGCGACCGACCTGGTCAGCGGAGTGCGGGTCCTACACGGCATCGGCGCCGAAGACCAAGGCACGCGACGGTATACGGACGCCAGCCAGGAGGCTCTCGGAGCCGCGCTGTGGGCGTCTCGCTGGCGAGGACTGCTACTCGGCGCCAGCGAGGCCGCGAGCGGGTTGTTCCTGGCGGCGGTCGCAGGTACGGCCGGCTGGTTCGCCCTCGAGGGGCGGATCTCCGTCGGCGAGCTGGTGACCGTGATCGGGTTGGCCCAGTTCATCTCCGAGCCCGTCAAGATGCTGGGCGGCGTTGCGGAGGACCTCGCATCGTTCCGCGCATCCGCCGACCGTGTCGCGACGGTATTGAACGCACCGCACCTCGCCGACGACGGCGATCGGGAGGCTCCGGGAGACAGCGGGATCGCGGTCGAGAGCCTGACGTACCGATCGCTGACCGGCCTGACCCTCAGGGTCGCTCCGGGAGAGTTGGTCGGTGTGGTCGCCCTCGATCCGCAGGACGCCGAGGCATTGGTCGAGGTGCTGTCCGGACGTGCCGACGCGGCAGCGGTCGAGGGCTCGGTGTCGGTCGGCGGCGTATCGGTCGCGGACGCGAGCCAGCAGAGCGTACGTGCGGCGCTGCTCGTCGAACCGCACCATGTGTCGCTGTTCGAAGGCGATCTCGAAGAGAACCTACGGCTCGCCGGAGTCGACCGCGGCGAGAGCGCACTCGATGAGGCACTCGCTGCGACGAGCGCCGACGACGTCGTTGCGTCGCATCCGGACGGGCTCGCCCGCGTTCTGTCCGAGCGCGGCCGTGATCTCTCGGGCGGACAACGTCAGCGCATCGCGCTTGCGCGCGCTCTCCTGGCCGATCCCGGCGTTCTCGTCCTGCACGACCCGACGACCGCCGTCGACGCCGTCACGGAGGCAGATATCGCGGCCGGCCTCACGGCGGTACGACATGCCGACGGCGGATCCCGCGCAACGATCATGGTCGCGGCCAGTCCGGCGCTGCTCGCCCGCGCCGACCGGGTTGTCGTCGTCGACGGCACCGTCGTGGCCGAGGGAACGCACGACGACCTGCTAGGAGAGCATGACGCGTACCGCGCGCTGGTGGCGCGATGAGCGATATCGAGTCGAGCGAGCATCGCGATGAGCGTCGGGTGCTCCCGATCGCCGACCGGCGTACGACCTGGCGCGTACTCGGACGCGAGCTCCGCGTGCGCCGGGGCACGGCGGTCGTCACCGTGCTCGCGTTCGCCCTCTCCAACATCTGCGGCCTGTTGGCGCCGTGGACCCTCGGCTGGTTGGTCGACGCGGCCATCGACGGCGCCGCACGTTCCGCTGTCGTCCTCGCGGTCGCGGTCCTCGCCGCAGCTGCGCTGGGCGGGGGCGGCTTCCTGCTGGTCGGTTACGTCATGATGGCGAGGCTCGGCGAGGGCGTTCTTGCGGCGCTGCGAGAACGCGTTGTGGCTCGAGCCCTTCGGCTGCCTACGTCGGTCCTCGACCGCGCCGGCAGCGGCGATCTGTTGACGCGGGTCGGAGACGACGTCGCGAACGTGACCCAGGCGATCAACAACACACTGCCCATGGTCGTGGGTGCGGGCCTGGCCACCGGGCTCACGGCGGTCTCGCTGTTCGGGCTCGACTGGCGACTCGGACTCGCCGGACTCGCCTGTGCGCCGATCTACGGACTCGCCGCACGCTGGTACGTACGGCGAGCCGTACCGCTGTACGAACGAGAGCGGCTGGCGGTCGCAGAGCGGGCGCAGACCGTCGTCGGTGCCCTCGACGGCACCGACACAGTACGCGCGTACCGCGCGGGCGATCGGATGGTCGCCTCGATCTCGGGCCGGTCGATGGAAGCGATGAACCTGCGGGTCCGCTCCTTCCGGCTCCTGACGACGTTCTCGGGTTGGATGAACCGGGCGGAGCTCGTCGGCCTCGGTGCATTGCTGTGCGTGGGTTTCCTGCTGGTCGATGCCGACGGCGTATCGGTCGGCCAGGTGACGACGGCCGCGTTGTTGTTCCACCGGCTGTTCGGGCCGATCGGCGTTCTGATGGTGACGCTCGACGACATTCAGTCCGCCGGAGTGAGCCTGGCCCGGTTGGTCGGGGTGATCGAGGTGGCCGAGACCGACGAGAACCCGACCCGTGGCGTGATCGGATCGCCGTCGATCCGAGTCGACGGGCTCAGCTACCGCTATGAGGGCGGACCCGAGGTGCTTCACGACGTATCGCTCAGCGTCGCACCGGGGGAGAGGCTCGCGCTCGTCGGTGCGAGCGGGGCGGGCAAGACGACCCTTGCCACTCTCATCGCCGGACGGCTGTCGCCGACCGAGGGCGAGGTGCGGATCGCCGACGTCTCCACCAGGGACCTCGGCGAGTCGGGTGCGCGTGGTTGGGTCTCGATGGTGAGCCAGGACGTGCACGTGTTCTACGGTCCGTTGCGCGACGACCTGCGACTTGCGGCGCCCGAAGCCGGTGATGACGACCTCCGCGCGGCGCTCGACGCGGTCGGTGCCTTGACCTGGGTGGCCGCGCTCCCCGACGGATTGGCGACGGTCGTCGGCGAGAACGCGCTCCAACTGACCCCCGCGCGCGCTCAGCAGGTCGCGCTCGCCCGACTCGTGCTCGCCGATCGACCGGTCGTAATCCTCGACGAGGCCACGGCCGAGGCGGGCAGTGCAGGAGCGGCCGAGCTCGAGCAGGCGGCCGACTCGGTGGTCGCCGGGCGTACGTCCGTTGTCGTCGCGCATCGCCTGACGCAGGCGCTGGTGGCCGATCGGGTCGCGGTCCTCGAGGCCGGTCGGGTCGTCGAGGTCGGTCCGCCGGCGGCGCTGATCGAGCGCGGCGGTGAGTTCGCCCAATTGTGGGACGCCTGGCATGCGGGCCACCAGCACGCCGATGCTCGGTGAGTGACTTTCGGGCGGGATGTGCACGAAAGCCGTCATTCAGCGCGATAACGTCTGCGGGTGGCTGGGATTTGGAGTCGGCGCGCGATCGTCGCAGCCGCGATGCATCCGGTGCGGCTGCTGCCGTTGGCGTTCGTCGTCGGCATCGTGCTGGGATCGCTCGTCCTGATGCTCCCGGTCTCGCGTACGGGCGATGGCGACGAGGTGGTGATGCCGGCTCTGTTCACGTCGACGTCGGCCGTCACCGTGACCGGGTTGAGCACGGTCGACACGGCGCATTTCTGGACCCCGTTCGGGCAGGGCGTGATTCTCGTGCTCGTGCAGATCGGCGGCTTCGGGATCATGACGCTCGCGACGGTCCTCGGCCTGCTCGTCGGCGGGCGCCTCGGCCTGCGTACCCGACTGATGGCGCAAGCGGAGATGCACATCGTCAACCTCGGCGAGGTGTGGCCGCTGCTGCGCCGGGTCGCGGTGACCATGTTCTCGTTCGAGTTGGTGATCGCGGTCATCCTGGCGTTCCGCTACCGCGCGGCGTACTTCGACGACTGGGGTACGTCGATCTGGCATGCGACGTTCAACTCGGTGATGGCCTTCAACAACGCGGGCTTCTCCTTGCACAGCGACAGCTTGGTGCGCTACCTCGGCGACGGATGGCTGATCCTGCCGATCTGCGTAGGCGTGTTCGCCGGGGCCGTCGGGTTCCCGGTCATGGCCGAGCTGTTCAAGAACTGGCGCAGACCGGCGAAGTGGACGATCCACACCCGCCTCACGGTGTGGGGCTCGATCGGCCTGTTCCTGATCGGCACGGTCACCTTCCTTGCCCTGGAATGGAGCAATCCGGCGACGCTCGGCACGCACGGGGTGTGGGACAAGCTGGTGACCGGCGTCGAAGGCGGCGTGATGCCGCGGTCCGGTGGGTTCAACAGCATCGACTACGCCCTTGCGCGACCGGAGACGCTCGGTATCGCGGACATCATGATGTTCATCGGCGGAGGTAGCGCCAGTACGGCCGGTGGCATCAAGATCACCACGTTCCTGCTGCTCTGGTACGTGATCCTCGCCGAGCTGCGCGGCGACCGGGACGTGATGATCGGTCATCGCCGGATCGGGTCGCAGACGCTGCGGCAGGCGGTCGCGATTGCGCTGTTGTCGGTCTGTCTCGTCGCCGTCTCGACGCTCTTCGTACTGCTCGTCACCGACTTCCGCCTGGAAGCGGTGCTGTTCGAGTGCACCTCGGCGTTCGGCACCGTCGGTCTCTCGATGGGCATCACCGGGGAGCTCCCGCACTCTGCCCAGGTCGGGCTGATGATCTTGATGTTCGTCGGCCGAGTGGGCACGATTACGGCAGCATCGGCGCTCACCATCAGACAGCGCATACGGCGCTACCGACTACCGGAGGAGAGGCCGATCATTGGGTAAGAAAACGCAGCCGCCGCCCGACGCGCCGGTCATCGTCATCGGCTTGGGCAGATTCGGAGCTTCCACTGCGGCATCGCTGATCCGGCTCGGACACGAAGTACTCGCGATCGACGAAGACGCCGAACTGGTGCAGAAGTGGGCGAGCGATCTGACGCATGCCGTCCAGCTCGACACGACCGACGAGGAGGCGCTTCGCCAGATCGGCGCCGACCAGTTCGACCGGGCGATCGTCGGCATCGGCAGCGACATCGAGGCGAGTGTGCTCACCGTGCTGACCCTCGTCGAGCTCGGCGTCAGCGAGGTGTGGGCGAAAGCCGTGAACATCAAGCACGGCAAGATCCTCAAACGGGTCGGCGCAAGCCATGTCGTCTATCCCGAACGCTCCATGGGCGAGAAGGTCGCGCACATGGTGAGCGGTCAGATGATCGACTACATGGAGTTCGACGACGGCTTCGCGATCGCGCGTACCCGCGCACCCGAAGAGGCGTACGACAAGACGTTGACGGAGTCGGCGCTGCGGAGTCGGTACGGCGTCACGGTCGTCGGCATCAAGCGGCCGGCCCAGGACTTCACGTACGCCCAGGCCGACACGATGATCCGAGAACGCGATGAGCTGATCGTCTCGGGCCCGACGCACAAGGTGGAGAAGTTCTGTGCGGTGACAGTCGCGTCGTGACGTGCGCGGCGCGACTGCCACCGACGAGTATTACGGCCAGTCGATGCCGAGCTTGCCCGGACCGCTGGCCAACCGGGTCGTACGCTCACACTTTCCGCCGACCGTGCAGCGAATGTTGGCGGCGACGTTGTGACCCTTGGCGGTGAACAGCACCTTGCGGTTCGACTCCCAGCGTGCCGATGAGGTTGCGATACGCCCGGCGGCTGAGAACGTGCGTACAACGGAGCCGTTGACGAGACTGCGAACCTGCAGCTTGTGCTCGCCGACCTTGGCGAGGAATCGCTTGCCGTCCGGTGAGGCGACGAGCGGACGTCCCTTGTTCCAGCCGGCGAGCGTCGTGGACGTTTCGTCGAATGCGACCAGGCGGTACTTGGCCTCACCGGGCTCGCTGCCGAACAGGACCATGCGATTCGCCGCTGGTTCGGCGAGTGCTGCGGTGCTATCGGTGAAGAAGGTGCGCTTGTCCTTCTTCGGCGCGTACCAATACGTCTCGGCGAGGTTCGAGACCAGCAGACGGTTCTTCCAGAACGCGACGACGCGGGTTCCTCCGATCCTCCAGCGGAAACGGATCTGCTTACCCGAAGGAAGCGCGCGTACCCACAGCATCTCCCTTCCGGTGCGCTCGGGCTCGGTGATCGCGAGGAGCTTCCCGTTGCCGCTGACGGAGTACCTGTCGCCGCCGTTGTACGCCGCCT
Source organism: Nocardioidaceae bacterium SCSIO 66511 (assembly GCA_023100825.1). NCBI lineage: Bacteria > Bacillati > Actinomycetota > Actinomycetes > Propionibacteriales > Nocardioidaceae > Nocardioidaceae bacterium SCSIO 66511. The sequence goes on from CP095846.1 coordinate 1,610,597, forward strand.
GCGCAACGACGCCGAGGCGTCGGGCCTTGCGGTGCGGGCGGATCTGCCACAGGTTGCCGTTGTACCGGCCGTATCGGACCGCGGTGTAGCCGCCGGCGCCCTTGCCGACGAGGTCGAGCTGTTTCGGCCCCCGGATCTTGAACGACCGCTTGCCGTCGAAGATCATGCGCTTGTGCCTGTACAGCGACTGCGGACGCTCTCCTCGGTCGAGGGTGCCGGGTTCGATGGCGGTCTGCCGACTCTGCTCATCCGCTGGCGGCGCGCTCGCCTGTGCCGAAGGCTGAGCGAGCGTCGTACCGCAGACTGCGAGTACGCCTAGTGCCGCGACTCCGGCTCTGCGAATACCCATGTTTCCCCCTTTGAAGACTGCTGATCTCGGTCCGAGGGTAGCGCCAACGACGCCGGATTCGGGGCGAACGGAACTATCGAACGAGAGTGCTCGTCAGACGGTCACGCGCAGGATTCTGTCGTCGTCCGGCCCGGGCTCGGACCTTCCGTCGGTGTTGCTCGTGCTCACCCAGAGATCGCCGTCAGGGGCGACGGCGATCTCGCGGAGCCGGCCGTACTCTCCGACGAACCAGTCTTTCGGCGCACCCGTGCGGCGGCCGTCGAGCGGTACGCCGATGACGCGCTCGCCTCGCAGTGCGGCGACGTACGCGACTCCGCCGGTGATCGCGACGGCGGCGGGGGAGCACTTGTCCGGCGACCAGACCTGCAGCGGATTGGTGAACTCCGAGCCGTCCTTGCCTTCCACCTCCGGCCAGCCGTAGTTGTCGCCGCGTTCGATCAGGTTCAACTCGTCGAAGGACGAGTCGCCGAACTCCGAGGCCCACAACCTTTCTGAGTCATCGAACGCGATGCCCTCGACGTTGCGGTGGCCGTACGACCAGATCTCGTTGTCGAGCGGGTTGTTCGGCGCCGGTCGACCATCGGGGCGAATGCGCAGGATCTTGCCGCCGAGGTCGTCGGTGTCCTGCCCGCGGTCGGACTGCTCGGCATCGCCCGTCGACACGTAGAGCATGCCGTCCGGGCCGAATGCGAGACGACCGCCGTTGTGGTGAGTGCTGACGGGAATCCCGGTGAGCACCGGCACCGGTCGCCCGAGCCGACTCCCGTCGATCCGGATGCGGACGACTCGGTTGTCGGTGTTCGTCGAGTGGTACGCGTACACCGTGCGGGCATCGTCGGGGTCGAGGGCGAGGCCGAGTAGACCACCCTCGCCGAAGCCCTCGCTGGGTGCGACGCCGGGCACGTCGCCGAGCGGGCGTACGTCTCCATCGGCGCTCACGCGGACGATGCGGGCGTTGTCGCGCTCGGAGACGAGCGCCGTTCCCGCAGGTTCGAAGACGATCGACCACGGGACGTTGAGCCCGGTGGCGATGGTCGATGCGACTGTCAGAGTAGGGGATCCGGCGCTGTCCGATCCGGCATCCGGCCCGTCTGTATTCGCCTTGCTCCGCGATCCAGCGGTCTTGTCGGAGGGTTCGGCACCGGGGTCGTCGTCGGTGCACGCCGTACCGGTGAGCGCGACTGCGCCGAGCCCGACCAGGAAGCCTCGCCGATTCACCATGTTGCGATCATCTCCGACGCTGCGAGCATCGCCAAGCGCGGCGAGTACGCGCGGCCGTCGGGTGTAGGCCGACCCGATCGCGGTGGCGGCGCGCCGGTGAGCGGAGTGCGGTCGGCGGGCGTACCGTGTCGGGTGCAGGCTGCAACCGACGTTGGCTTCGAAAGGGATCGACGCGTGGTACTCGCACAGGAATCGCTCCGCCTCGACACCGACTTCTTCGACTACGCGCTGATCGCGCTCTACTTCGTCTTCGTGCTCGGCATCGGGTACGCCGCCAAGCTGCGGGTGTCGTCGAGTATCGACTTCTTCCTCTCGGGAAGGTCGCTGCCCGCGTGGGTCACCGGTCTCGCGTTCATCTCAGCGAACCTCGGCGCGGTCGAGATCATGGGTATGTCGGCGAACGGCGCGCAGTTCGGCATGGCGACGATGCACTACTTCTGGATCGGCGCAGTCCCCGCCATGTTGTTCCTCGGTGTCGTGATGATGCCGTTCTACTACGGGTCTGGCGTACGAAGCGTGCCGGAGTTCATGCGCCGACGCTTCGGAACCGGCGCACACCTGGTGAATGCGCTGAGCTTCGCTCTCGCCCAGATCCTGATCGCGGGCGTCAACCTGTACCTGCTCGCGTCGATCGTCGAAGCCCTGCTCGGCTGGGATCTCTGGGTCTCGCTCGTCGTCGCCGCGGTGGTCGTACTCAGCTACACCGCGCTCGGCGGCCTGTCGGCGGCGATCTACAACGAGGTGCTTCAGTTCTTCATCATCGTCGCGGCGTTGCTGCCGCTGACGATCGTCGCCTTGCACAAGATCGGCGGCTGGGACGGCCTGACCGACGCCGTCTCGGACAGCCCGGGCGGCTCCGAGCAGATGTCGTCGTGGCCCGGTCTCGGACTCACCGGCTTCGACAGCCCGTTCTGGTCGGTGGTCGGCATCGTGTTCGGGCTGGGGTTCGTGCTCAGCTTCGGGTACTGGACGACGAACTTCGTCGAAGTGCAGCGGGCCATGGCCTCGAACTCGATCTCGGCGGCGCGGCGCTCGCCGATCATCGGGGCGTACCCGAAGATGTTCATCCCGTTCATCGTGGTGATCCCGGGCATGATCGCGGCGATCATCGTCCCCGAGATCGCCGACTACAAGTCAGGTGCGACCAGCGACGGCGACTACAACGACGCCATCTTGTACCTGATGCGAGATCTGCTGCCCAACGGCATGCTCGGTGTGGCGATCGCAGGTCTTGTCGCCTCCTTCATGGCAGGCATGGCCGCCAACATCTCGGCATTCAACACGGTCTTCAGCTACGACCTCTGGCAGCAGTACGTGATCCGTGACCGGCACGACTCGTACTACACGTTGATCGGGCGGTTGGCGACGGTCGGCGCGACCGTTTTCGCCATCGGAACGGCCCTGATCGCGTCCAGCTACGACAACCTGATGAACTACCTGCAGACGTTGTTCGGGTTCTTCAACGCTCCGCTGTTCGCGACGTTCATCCTCGGCATGTTCTGGAAGCGGATGAGCGCGGCGGCCGGTTGGAGCGGTCTCGTCGCCGGAACGCTCGCGGCAGTTCTGGTCGGCATCCTCAGCGAGGACATGCTCGGTTCGTTGAGTACCGGTGCTCTCGACCTCACCGGACAGGGCGCGAGCTTTGTCGCCGCGGGTGCCGCGTTCGCCGTCGACATCGTGGTGAGCGTCCTCGTCACCCTCGTCACCAGACCGAAGCCGGAGTCGGAGCTGACCGGGCTCGTCTACTCGCTGACACCGAAGGAGACGTTGACCGATCCGGACCAGGAGCATCTACCGTGGTACCAGTCGCCGGTGAAGCTGGCGGGTGTCGCCCTGGTGCTCGTCATCATCTTGAACCTGTTGTTCCTGTGAGCGTACGAAGGGACTGACCGACATGGCATCGACGCAACGTCGCAGCAGCCGTACGGCCGGCGCGTTCGACATCCGACTCGTCATCGGGGCGCTGATCGGGATCTACGGGATCGTGCTGATCTGCCTCGGGCTCTTCAACGCCACCGACGCCGAGCTCGACAAGGCCGACGGCATGAACGTGAACCTGTGGGCGGGCATCGGCATGCTGGTTGTATCGATCCTGATGGCTTTGTGGGCATGGTTGCGGCCGACGGTCATCCCGGCTGACGACGACAGCTGACAGCGACAGCTGACGACGAGGATCCGTTTTCGGCGGTTTGGGTTGCTTGTCGGCTAGCCCGTTCCTTGGGTTGCCGGCCTTCATCGTTTCTCGTGCGCTTCGGTGCAGACCGCTTTGGCGGCGACGAGGATCCCGTTCCGGCTGGTTCGGTTGCTTGTCGGCTGACCCGATCCGCCGGTTTCCCGGTTGCCGGTCTGCCCTCAGCTGACCGGCCGAGAAGATTCTTCAAGAATCTTCGTTTTCCTTGTGGATAAGGGCTTCTGAGCCCTTCGACTGTCAGTGGCGGCTGGCATGATGACGGTTATGAGGACGGCGAACCTGATCGACGATGTCGAGACCACCGATGGTCTCGACCTCGCGGCGGCCGCTCGTGCTCAGCTCGCCCGCATCGAGGCTACACAGTTCGATGCGGTGTTGGCGTATCTGCGGCAGATCGCTGTCGAGCCGCTCGCCCGGGCGGGTGGGGTGAATGAATGGACCCGGTACGGCGGGTCAGGGACACCGTCGGTGTCGGAGTATGCGGTCGCCGAAGTCGGCCCCGTCCTCGGCCTGTCCGCCAACGGGGCACGGGCGCTGATCGCCGACGCGGTTGATCTGGCGTATCGGCTGCCGCGGCTGTATGCGTGTCTGCATGACGGGAGTGTGGATGGGTGGCGGATCCGGAAAGTCGCGCGTGCGACGCGGGAGTTCACCATCGCCCAAGCCTCCGATGCCGACCGGCGGCTGTCGGCTGCGAATGTCGACGGGACCCCGCTGATCGCACGGATCACCATGCCGCGGCTGCAGTTGGTGTTGGATCAGATCCGGTTCGTCGACGACCCCGACGGTGCCGAAAAGAAGCGCCGGGAGGCGCGCAGGCGGCGGGGTGTGACGATCTGGTTCGAAGACGGCGTCGCCCACATTACGGGCACCCTGTCGGTCGACGACGGCCAACGACTCGACCAACGTCTTGATCAGTTGGTGGAGTCGATGCGGTTCCTCGGCGACACCCGCCCTGATCACATCCTCCGGTCGGTGGCGATGGGCATGGTCCACGAACCCGACAACCTCGACGACCTCTACACCCTGGTCGCCGACAAAACCGACGACGTACCAGCCGAACCGGAATCTGAAACCGAGTCTGAGTCGAAGCCGTCGCGCAGGCGTCGCCGTCGTGGGTTGCGGGAGACGGTGCTCTACGTTCATTACGACCGGTGCTGGGGCACCTGGTCACTCGACGACGTCGGCGCCATCACCCGGTCGGAGGCCGAACAGATCCTCGGCAAATCATCGCGGGTGGTGGTGAAGCCGGTGATCGATTTGGAGACGACAATCTCGACCACCGGCTACGTCGCACCACCGCCGCTACGCGAGCAGACCGCACTGATGAACGGCCTCACCTGCACATTCCCGTACTGCAACCGACCGGCGAAACTCGGCGACTACGACCACATCCGCAACTACACCGACGGCGGCCCCACGGATTCCAGAAATGGACACAGGTTGTGTCGGTTCCATCACCGGGCGAAGACGTTCACCGCCTGGACCGTCACGTGCCCGGCACCCGGAATCTGGCTCTGGCTCTCACCCGCCGGACGTTCATACCTCGTCACCGCCGGCACCACCACCAAACTCCCCGGCCAAGTAGACACATGCGTCCACGAGAAGCGAAACGTAGCGCCGCCTGACACCCCGCCACCCGAGCACCACCGTGGCGGGGCACAGGCACGCTCTCGAAGTGCATGCACCTAATGCATCAGGTGGCGGGCGAAGAACCGCACCATGCTGTCCAGTTCGTACGCCGGAATCTCCCCGTGTCTACCCGGGTTGGCGTGCAGGGTCTTCTCGGTGGACCCGAGTCGGTCGAAGAGCTCGATGCACGTCTCGCGTGGCACCCGCTCATCGTCCCATTGCACCAGGAACTCGACGGGAACGGTGATCTGCGCCGCCGCCTCGGTCGATGCGATGGCGCCTCCGAGGCCGAGGACCGCTGCCCGAACCCGAGGCTCGGCGGCCACGAACGGAACGCCGAGCCCGCATCCGAGGGAGACGCCGAAGTAGCCCACCGGACCCGCGCCGACGTGATCGAGTTGCTGGACCTCGTCGAGTACGGCCCGCCATTCGGGCACTGTCTGGCGAGCGACGAGAGCTTGGAACTCCGCGATCAGCGGGGCCAGCTCTTCGCCGGCTTCGATGCGTTCTTGGTTCTCGGCTGCGAGTCGGTCGTACGCCGGCTCGCGCGGCCGGTCACCGTGGGCGGGAGCGTCGACCGCCACGACTGCAAAGCCGCATTCGATGACGAGACGTCGGGCGCGGACGAGCATGCCCGGGGCGAGCTTGTGCTGACCGCCGCCGTGACACATCAGGACAAGAGGCCGCGGGCCGCGGGCGTCAGCCGGAGACCAGAGCACACCGGGGATGTGCTCGAGGTCGAAGAGGTGCTGGGAGACGCCGTCGACAGACGACGCGGAAGTGAAACGCATTTGGGAATCCCCCTTCGGGATGCCTCCTGCGGGAACTCCCTAGGCCATGCGGGGAGGGAGACCCGACCTGTTCGAAGCGTTGATCGGTCTCACCTCCTGAGGTTGCAGTCGAGCACGGCGGGCCCGAACGTACCACGGTCGTTGCGGTACGATGACCTCGTGCACGTAGATGTACTCCTTCTTACGTAGCCGCACTGATCAACACCGACAGTGCGGCAAGCCCTCGTGACCGGGGGCTTTTTTTGTTGGAACGGGCACCTACGTCTGTCCGCGTCGAACGGTCGAACCTCAGCCCAGGAGAGAACCCAGTGAGCGTCGAAGACACCAACCCAGTGCCGCACCGTTACGACAGTGCGCTCGCTGCCGATATCGAGGCGCGCTGGCAGCGGCGTTGGCACGACGACGGAGTCTTCGAGGCGGCGAACCCGGTCGGCGATCTGGCGACCGGCGAAGACGTCTGGAAACGCGACAAGTACTTCATCATGGACATGTTCCCGTACCCATCCGGTGCGGGGCTGCACGTCGGCCACCCGCTCGGCTACATCGCCACCGATGTCATCGGGCGCCATCAGCGGATGCTCGGCAAGAACGTCCTGCACGCGCTGGGCTATGACGCGTTCGGACTGCCTGCCGAGCAGTACGCCGTGCAGACCGGCGCACATCCGCGCAAGACGACCGAGCAGAACATCATCACGATGCGACGGCAGCTGAATCGCCTCGGCCTGGCTCATGACGAGCGCCGCAGCTTCGCGACGATCGATCCCGAGTTCGTCCGCTGGACACAGTGGATCTTCCTGCAGATCTTCAACTCCTGGTACGACCGTGACGCCGATCGCGCCCGGCCGATCACCGAGCTGGAGGAGGAGTTCGCAAGCGGTGCGCGCGCAACGCCGTCGGGCCGCCCCTGGTCGGAGCACGACGCAGGCGAGCGCCGTAACGCGCTCGCGGAGTACCGACTCGCGTACATCGAGGAGACGCCGGTCAACTGGTGCCCGGGTCTCGGCACTGTCCTCGCCAACGAAGAGGTGACGTCGGAGGGCCGCAGCGAACGCGGCAACTTCCCCGTCTACACCCGCAATCTGCGCCAGTGGAACATGCGCATCACCGCGTACGCCGACCGGTTGATCGACGACCTCGACCGGGTCGACTGGCCCGAGCGGGTCAAGCTGATGCAGCGCAACTGGATCGGACGTTCGTCGGGCGCTCGGGTTCGCTTCCAGGTCGGCGCCGAGCAGGAGGTCGCGGTCTTCACGACGCGGCCCGACACGATCTTCGGTACGACGTTCGTCGTGCTCTCACCGGAGCATCCGACGGTCGCTGACCTGGTGCCCGCCGAGTGGCCCGACGCGACCCCTGATGCGTGGACAAACGGACTGGCCACGCCCAGCGAGGCCGTCGAGGCTTATCGCGCCGAGGCGGCGTCCAAGACCGACGCCGAGCGGCAGGACGAGAAGCGCGCCAAGACCGGCGTCTTCACCGGTGCGTACGCAACCAACCCCGCGAATGGCCAGCAGATCCCTGTCTTCGTCTCCGACTACGTTCTGATGGGCTACGGCACTGGCGCGGTGATGGGCGTACCCGGCGAAGACCAGCGCGACTGGGACTTCGCGACCAAGTACGGTCTGCCGATCGTACGAACGGTGCAGCCGCCCGACGACTTCGACGGTGAGGCGTACTCCGGTGTCGGCGCGATGATCAACTCGGCGAACGAGTCGGTCTCGCTCAACGGTCTCGACAAAGACGCCGCGATCGAGACGATCACGGGCTGGTTGGTCGAGCACGACCACGGCACCGCCACTACGACGTACCGGCTGCGCGACTGGCTGTTCAGCAGGCAGCGTTACTGGGGCGAACCGTTCCCGGTCGTCTACGACGAGCACGAGCAGCCGATCGCGCTGCCCGACAACCTGTTGCCGGTCGATCTGCCAGAGGTCGACGACTACTCGCCACGTACGTTCGAACCCGACGACGTGACCTCCGAGCCCGAGCCGCCGCTCGCGCGTGTGCCCGAGTGGGTCAACGTCGAACTCGACCTCGGCGACGGTCCGAAGATGTACCGCCGCGAGACCAACACGATGCCGAACTGGGCCGGCTCGTCGTGGTACGAACTGCGCTACACCGATCCGCACAACAGCGACGTGCTGGCCGACCCGGAGAACGAGCGCTACTGGATGGGCCCGCGCGCCGAAGGCGATGCCGGCGGCGTCGACCTCTACATCGGCGGCGTCGAGCATGCGGTGCTGCACCTGCTCTACGCGCGCTTCTGGCACAAGGTGCTGTACGACCTCGGCCACGTCTCGAGCGAGGAGCCGTTCCAGCGGTTGTTCAACCAGGGCTACATCCAGGCGTACGCCTTCACCGACGAGCGCGGCGTGTACGTGCCCGCGGACCAGGTACTGGAGGAGGCCGACGAGCACGATACGAAGTACCTGTTCGACGGTGAGCCGGTCAACCGTGAGTACGGCAAGATGGGCAAGAGCCTGAAGAACGTCGTCACGCCCGACGAGATGTACGACGAGTTCGGCGCCGACACGTTCCGGGTCTACGAGATGTCGATGGGCCCCCTTGCCGACTCCCGGCCCTGGGAGACGCGCGCGGTCGTCGGCTCGCAGCGCTTCCTGCAGCGGGTATGGCGGCTGGTCGTCGACGAGTCGACGGGCGAGACGATCGCCACCGAAGACGCGGTAGGCGAGGAGACGCTGCGGGCGCTGCACAAGACCATCGACGGCGTGCGTGCCGATATGGACCGCATGCACCTGAACACCGTCATCTCGAAGCTGATCGAGTACACCAGCCATCTGACCAAGTCGGGATGCACGGCGCGCGCGGCGGTCGAGCCCCTGGTGCTGATGCTGGCCCCGATCGCCCCGCACATCTGTGAGGAGCTGTGGTCGCGGCTCGGCCATGCCGAGTCACTGACGTACGAGGCGTACCCGGAGGCCGACCCGGCCCACCTGGTCGACGACACCGTCACCTGTGTCGTGCAGGTCAAGGGCAAGGTACGCGGGCGCATCGACGTGTCGCCCGAGATCGGCGATGACGAACTGCGCGAGCTGGCGCTCGCGGAGCCGAACGTCGCGAAGTACGTCGACGGTCAGCAGATCCGCAAGGTGATCGTGCGGGCGCCGAACCTGGTGAACATCGTCGTCTGACCGAACCCTGCAGCCGGGGGATCTGTCGGCCCGACGCCGATTTGACCCGGGTTGCTCGGGATGGGATATTGGACGGTGGCGCATGTGCTGCATTCTGCCGATCGGTACCGACAGCCGCGCCGCCACGACCCCACACTCGTACCGGAGGATGGATCGACCATGGCCAAAGCGCTGCTCGGCTACGTGGGGCACAACGACCCCGTGCTTACCAGCGAGAATGCCCGTCTTCGACTTCGTGTCCGCGACCTCGAGGCAGAGGTCTCCCGGCTGAAGAACGAGAACGACGCGCTCCACGCCAACCTGTCGGCGTCGCTGACGCCCGAGGATCTGCTCGAACCCGTCTCCCACTGACGGTCGACGCGACACGCGAACGATCACCGTCCGTCGGGCGGCGAGACCGGCGTCGTACGCTGCACTCAGAGGTTCCACGCACCTGCTCGCGGAACTTCTGGGCTCTTCCCCGATGCCCCGTCGCCCGCCGGCGGCCGATAGCATCGCCTCCGCCGAACCGACTGTCTCGAGGAGTCCGCGTTGTATCTGAAGAGCCTGACGCTCCGCGGATTCAAGTCCTTCGCCTCGTCGACGACGCTGCAACTCGAGCCGGGCATCACGTGCGTCGTGGGCCCGAACGGCTCGGGCAAGTCCAATGTCGTCGACGCGCTCGCCTGGGTGATGGGCGAGCAGGGCGCGAAATCGCTGCGCGGCGGCAAGATGGAAGACGTCATCTTCGCCGGTACGTCCGGGCGGCCGCCGCTCGGGCGGGCCGAGGTCGTCCTGACCATCGACAACGGCGACGGTGCGCTGCCGATCGACTACACCGAGGTCAACATCTCGCGAACGATGTTTCGCAACGGCGGCTCCGAGTACGCGATCAACGGGCAGTCGTGCCGCCTGCTCGACGTACAGGAGCTGCTGAGCGACTCGGGCATCGGTCGCGAGATGCATGTGATCGTCGGTCAGGGGCAGCTCGACTCGATCCTGCGCGCGACTCCGGAGGAGCGCCGCGGCTTCATCGAAGAGGCAGCGGGCGTACTCAAGCACCGCAAGCGCAAGGAGAAGGCGCTCCGTAAGCTCGACTCGACCGAAGGCAACCTGACCCGACTCGGCGACCTGCTCAGCGAGATCCGTCGTCAGCTCAAGCCGCTCGGACGTCAGGCCGAGGTCGCGCGCAAGGCGGCCGTCATCCAGGCCGACGTACGCGACGCTCGCGCCCGACTGCTCGCCGACGAGATCGTGACGGCGCGTACGGAGCTGCAGAGCGAGCTCGCCGATGAGTCCGCGATCAAGGAGCGGCGCACCGAGGTCGAGAAGGCGCTCACGGCCGCGCGCAACGACGAAGGCGCGCTGGAGGACCAGCTTCGTGCCGATGCTCCGCGGCTCCAGGCCGCGCAGGACACCTGGTACTCCCTATCGGGTCTGCGCGAGCGCTTCCGGGGCACTGCGAGCCTTGCGACCGAACGCGTACGCCGCGCAGCCGACGACGCCGAGGAGCTTCCGGAGGGTCGCGACCCCGACCAGATGGAGGCGGAGGCGGCACAGATCCGCGAACAGGAAGCGGCGATCGCGCAGGAGGTCGCCGCTGCCGATACGTCGCTGAAGGAGACCATCGAGCGTCGCAGCGGTGCCGAGGATGCGTACACGACCGAGGAGCGTCGCATCGCCGGTCTGGTACGTGCGGCGGCCGACCGACGCGAAGGTCTGGCGCGGCTGCACGGTCAGGTCAACGCCGCCAAGAGCCGTGCACGGGCGGCGGAGGAGGAGATCGGCCGCCTCACCCAGAGCCGTGCCGAGGCGGTATCCCGAGCCGACCAGTCCGACCACGACTTCGCGGCGTTGGAGAGTCAGGTCGCCGGGCTCGACGCGGGTGAGAGCGGGCTCGACGCAGAGCACGAGTCCGCGCAGTCCGAGCTCGACGAGGTCACTTCTCAGCTCACCGACGTACGCGAGCGGGCGCAGGTCGCCGAGCGCGACCGTGCTGCGCTGGTCGCCCGCAAGGAGGCGCTGGAGCTGAGCCTCACCCGCAAGGACGGCACCGATGCGCTGCTGGCGGCTGCCGAGCAGGTGGGTGGTCTGAGCGGTCCGGTCGCCGAAGCCGTCAACGTCCGCCACGGATACGAGACCGCGGTCGCCGCCGCGCTAGGCCCCGTCGCCGACGCCGTCATCGCCGACAGCCCGGCAACGGCCGCGCGCGCGATCGCCGAGCTCAAGCGCAACGACTCCGGCCGTGCCGGCATGTTGCTCGGCGGCAACGGCGGTACGCACACCGACTGGCCAGCGTTGCCCGGCAACGCGGCGTACGCGGTCGACGTACTGGAGGCGCCCGAGCAACTCCTGCCGGCACTGCGGGCGGCGTTGTCTCAGGTCGCCGTCGTCGACGATCTCGACGGGGCCCGCCAGCTCGTCGAGCAAGTACCGGACATCGTCGCCGTCACCCGCGACGGCGACCTGCTCGGTCGGCATTTCGCGTCTGGCGGATCGTCGTCCGCACCGAGCCTGCTCGAGGTCCAGGCCGCGGTCGACGAGGCCGCCGAGGCGCTGACCGAGGCCGGTCACACGGTGGAGCGGCTGACGTTCGACCTCTCCCGGCTGAGCGACCGCCAGAGTGAGGCGCAGAAGCGGGTCGACGTCGCCCTCGCCAAGCTGCACGAGTCCGATGCCGCGATGGCCGCGGTCGCGGAGAAGCTCGGCCAGTTCGGATCCACCGCACGCGCGGCCCGCGACGAGGCCGAACGCCTCGACCGGTCGATCGCGACCGCAGAGAAGAGCCGCGACGAGCACGTACGCACGCTCGCCGACCTCGAGGCGCGGCTGAACGACGCACAGCAGGCGCCCGATGAGGAGCCCGACACCACCGAGCTCGAGTCGTTGGCCGAGAAGGCGAAGCAGGCACGCGCGGCCGAGACCGAGGGCCGGCTCGCGCTGCGTACTGCCGAGGAGCGCGCGCGAGCCCTGCACGGGCGCGCCGACTCGCTGATCGCCGCCGCCACCGCCCAACGTGAGGCCCAGGCGCGGGCCGAGGAGCGTCGCCGCCAGCGCATCCTCGAGGCCGAGGTCGCCCGGGCGGTGCTGGTCGGCACCGACGCCGCGCTGCACCACCTCGACCGGTCGATCGACACCGCGGCGAATGCACGCGCTGAGGTCCAGCACGCACGTTCTGCGCGTGAAGAGCAGCTGACCGGTGTCCGCACCCGCGTACGCGAGCTCAGCGCCGACCTCGAGCGGCTCACCGACTCGGTCCACCGCGACGAGATGGCACGCGCCGAGCAACGGCTGCGGATCGAGGCGCTCGAGCAACGCTCGATCGATGAGCTCGGCCTCGAGGTCGAGGCGCTGATCGGCGAGTACGGCCCGGAGGTGCCCGTACCGGTTCAGTCCGAGGCCGCCGATGAGCGGCCCGCCGACGCCGGCGCCGAGTCGGGCGACCAGCAAGCCTCGTCGGACGAGACTGAGTCGACCGTCGAGACGGTGCCGTTCGATCGTGACGAGCAGCGCAAGCGGCTGCGCTCGGCAGAGCGTGCGATGGCTCAGCTCGGCAAGGTGAACCCCCTTGCGCTGGAGGAGTTCTCGGCGCTGGAGGAGCGGCACAAGTTCCTGACCGAGCAGCTGGAGGACCTTCGTAAGACCCGCAAGGACCTCCTCGACATCGTCGCGGACGTCGATGCGCGGGTCGAGCAGGTCTTCACCGAGGCTTGGCACGACACCGCCGCCGCGTTCGAGGGCGTCTTCGCCCGGTTGTTCCCCGGCGGCGAGGGTCGACTCGTACTCACCGATCCGGCCGAGATGCTGAGCACCGGCGTCGACGTCGAGGCCCGGCCCGCAGGTAAGAAGGTCAAGCGGCTGTCGCTGCTCTCCGGCGGTGAGCGCTCACTCGTCGCGGTCGCGTTCCTCGTCTCATTGTTCAAGGCCCGCCCGAGCCCGTTCTACATCCTCGACGAGGTAGAGGCCGCTCTCGACGACGTCAACCTCGGCAGGCTGCTGGAGATCTACGAGGAGCTGCGCGAGAACTCCCAGCTCGTCGTCATCACACACCAGAAGCGCACGATGGAGGTCGCAGACGCGCTGTACGGCGTGTCGATGCGAGGCGACGGCGTGTCGGCGGTCATCAGCCAGCGCATCCGCGAGGCGCAAGCATCCTGAGCGGCCCCAATCCCGTATCCATGCGATGCTGGAGCCGGTCCGGAAGTAGGTTTCCGGCGGAGGGATACCGACGCGGGTAGATGGGTGAGTCCGAGCGGTGCCGGTGAAGCGAGCCGGCGCGAGTGAGGCAGTGCTTGGACTCAGCCATCTAAGGGGGCACACGTCGCCGTTCACCGTGTTGTGCCTTGCGCCTTGCTTTGCAGGAGGTGTCACGACATGCCAACAACTCGAACAGGTCGCCTGATGGCGACTGTGCCGGTCGTAGCCTCGGCCCTCGTCGTGGGGGCGGTCGGCAGTCCACGAGTCACCGAGTCCGCCGCAGGCGAGCCGGCACAGCGGCAGCGAGTCGCGGACCCGTGCGAGAAGCGATGGCCGCCGAGCTCGACCGCCGAAAGGGATCGCAATCGCGGCCTCGGCCGTCCGGCGCCGTCGAACCGGCCGGCCGCGAAACCCCAGGGTCGCCCGAACATTCTGACGATCATGGTCGACGACATGCGCGCCGATGAGCTGCGCGGGCCGTGGATGAAGAACACCCGTGCGTTGATCGGCCAGCGCGGGGCGAACTTCCGCAACTCCTTCGCTCCGTACCCCTTGTGTGGTCCCGCGCGGTCGTCGTTCCTCACCGGGAAATACAGCCACAACCACGGTGTACGCGAGAACTCCGACCCGTCGGCGTTCAAGCGCTTCAACGACACGAACACGGTGGCGACCTGGCTCAACGGCGATGGTGCGAAGCGCAACTACAACACGGCCTTCCTCGGCAAGTACCTCAACGGCTATTCCAAGGCGAAGTACGTGCCCCCCGGCTGGAACCACTGGTATGCCTCGCTCGGCAAGACGAGCCAGCAGGCGCGGAACACCAAGCTCAGCCGGAACGGTAAGGGCGTGATCGACCTGTCCGGTCAGTTCCAGACCTCGGCGTACGGCAACCGCGCCCGGAAGCTGATCTCGAAGCTGAGCGGGAAGCGCAAACCGTTCTCGATGGTGCTGTCGTTCAGCGCACCGCACGCGGGCGGTCCGCGCGAACCCGACGATCCGAAGGACGTGCGTACGCCTGCCCGGCTGCCCAAGAACCGTCATCTGTACGAAAACCGCATCGTGCGGCCGCGCGGCGTACAAGGCGAACCCTGCAACGACGACAAACCGGCCGCCGTCCGCGATCTGACCAGGATCGACCGCGGTATGCAGCGCCAGATCGTCGAGCTCCGCCAGCAGCGGGCGCAGTCCCTGAAGACCGTCGACCGCCAGATCCCGAAGGTGATCAATGCGCTTCGGCGCTCCGGTGAGTTGTCGAACACGTACGTCATCTTCACCTCCGACAACGGCTTCTTCCTCGGAGAGTTCCGCCAGCGCGTCGGCAAGCGCCTGCTGTACGAACCGGCGTTGCGTACACCGACCCTCGTCCGCGGCCCCGGGATACCGCACGGCGCCCGCCCGCGAGCGCCGTTCACCAGCATCGACTTCGCACCGACGATCGCGGCGATGGCGAACGTTCGTAAACAGGGAAGCGTCGACGGCGTTTCGATGCTCGCGGCCGCCAAGCGCGGGCACGCGAAGTGGCGGCGTGCGATCCTGACCGACGCCGGCCCGTACGGTCTCGACGAATGGTTCGGTCGCGGTGTGCGAGTGCCCGGCTTCTCGTACGGCCGCTACCGCGACGTACTGGCGCCCGAAGAGCTGTTCGACCTCGGTACGGACCCCAACGAGAACCACAACGTCGTCCGCCGGCAGAAGTACGGCGAGGACGTCAGGCGGTTGCGCGCGGCGTATCGCGCATTACAGGACTGCGCGGGCAAGGAGTGCCGCCGAGTGCATCCATGAATGGGTGGTGACACGGATTTACCCCGGTTTGGGCTCCTGTGCGAAACTTGCCGACGGCAGACTTCCCCGCCCGGCCGACAGACCGGGTGTCTACCGGCATGCGTCGTGGTCACCACCATGACGCATGTCCTGTGTCATGGCCCCTACCCGGAGAATGTGCATGCCTCGCAATGGTCAACGAGCGGTTTCGCTCGGCGTCACGGCCCTCGCCGTCACGCTGACGGGCTCGCTGCTCAGCGATGCCGGTGCGGTGACGCCGGCGCCCGGCCCGAAACCGAATCCGGACCAGCTCCAGAAGCGCGGCGCGCAGGCGAGCAAGACCGCGGAGGTCGACGATCTCGGTGCGGCCCGTGGCAAGCGCCCGAACATCGTCTGGATCATGACCGACGACATGCGTGCCGATGAGCTGGGGCGAAAGTGGATGCGCCGCACCCGCCATCTGATCGGCGGTCAGGGCGTCACGTTCAAGAACTCCTTCGCGCCGACCCCGCTCTGCGCGCCGGCCCGCGCGTCGTTCCTGTCGGGCAAGTACATCCAGAACCACCGGGTCCGCGGGGTCAAGGACCCGTACGGTTTCCGGTCGTTCCGTGATCGCAACACGCTGCCGGTTTGGTTACGCAAGTCCGGCTACAACACCCTCTACCTCGGCAAGTACCTCAACGGATACGGGCGCCAGAAACGCCGCAACGGCAGGCCGTCGGAGCGCTACGTACCTCCGGGCTGGACCGACTGGCGTGCCTCGCTGGACAACCACGGCACGTACAACTACTACAACACCAGCCTGAACCGGAACGGCAAGCGGCAGTCCCTTTCCGGCAGGTACCAGACGAACGCGTACGGCCGGATCGGCACGAACATCATCAAGCGCTACGCCAAGAAGAAGAAGCCGTTCTTCTTCAACCTGTCGTTCACGGCGCCACACCACGGCGGGCCGCGCGAGCCCGACGACCGCAAGGGTCTGAAGACTCCGGCCCGCGATATCAAGTCGATCGGCAAGTTCGACCGGCAGACCCGGCGTCTGCCCGACCCCGACGGAGAGCCGGGCAACAGCCGCAAGCCATCGGTCGTGAGCGGTAAGTCGAAGCTCAGTAATCGGGCGAAACGCGGTGCACGCAAGGCCTATCGCCAGCGTGCCGAGGCCGGATCGACCGTCGACAAGCAGGTCAAGCGGCTGATCGGGGTGCTGCGACGGACCGGCGAGCTGAAGAACACGTACGTCATCTTCACCTCCGACAACGGCTACCTCTTGGGAGAGGCGCGCCGCATCCAAGGCAAGACGTTGCCGTACGAGGCATCGCTAGCGACGCCCCTGGCCATCCGCGGTCCCGGCATTCCGCGCGGGCGCGTACGCAAGGATCCGTTCACGTCGATCGACTTCGCGCCGACGATCGCGCGGATGGCGCGAGCGAAGGTACGTGCCAAGGTCGACGGGAAGTCGATGCTCAAGGTGGCGCGCAAGGGCGACCGTGGCTGGCGGCGACCGATCCTGACCAACACCGGAGCGCGTCGGGGCAAGAAGGCACTCGGCCAAGGCATCCGAGTCAAGGGATACCTCTACGCCGAGTACCGCACGCGCGGACGCAAACGCGAGCTGTACGACCTGCGGCGTGACCCGCACGAGTTGCGCAACGTGGCGGGTAAGAAGCGTTATCGCTTCACCCAGAAGCGCCTTCGCAAGGCGCTTCACCGCAGGTGGGACTGCTCCGGTGTGAAATGCCGCAAACCGATCGGCAAGTACGTCCGGTAGCGGAATGCACGATCTGAATATCTGACGCTCCCGACTGGCAACTTCGAGCGGGAGCAGTACGTCAGTACTGGTGAGAAGTACACAGCGCGGATGAGCCGTTTAGCTCGAACGGTCTCCACGCATGACGCGGAGGTGGTTCGGAAGTGTCGACGGTCCGACGACGGCTCAGGCGCACCGCAGTAGGAACGATGCTGCCGGTGGCGGCGCTGTCGTCATTGTTCGTGACGTCCACCTCACCCGCCCAGACAGCGGCCTCCGAACGTCAACCGCTCCCCGACACGCGCGATCAGCTGTGCGACGCCGAGTGGTCGAAGGTACCCGTGGTCAAGGACGAGCTGGATCGACTGCTCGGACTCTGGAGCGGTGGCGCGAAGGCACCGGGCGGCCGCCCGGCCAAGGGCAGCGGGGCCGCGAACGCGCCGGCCGGTAAGGCGCGGACGGCGCCGGCAGCATCGCCCCCCGACCGCGCCAAAGGCGACCCCAACGTCGTGGTGTTCATGGTCGACGATATGCGCGCCGATGAGCTTGCCGGGCCCTGGATGCGGCATACCCGCAAGCTGATCAAGGGCCAGGGAGTCACGTTCGCGAACTCCTTCTCGCCATTGCCGCTGTGCGGACCCGCCCGGGCGTCGTTCCTGGCCGGCCAGTACGCGCACAACACCGGCGTGCGCACCAACAACAGCCCGGCATCGTCGTTCGACCAGTTCGACGACCGCAACACGCTTCCGGTCTGGCTCAAGCGGGCCGGTTACCGCACGGCGTTCCTCGGCAAGTACATCAACGGTTACGCCCCGGGAAGTGCGAAGAAACCCGGTTCGTACGTCCCTCCGGGGTGGGACAGGTGGTACGCCTCAATCAACAAGGGCACCTATAAGTACCGCAACACCGTGCTCAGCAACAATGGTAAGGGCCTTCGCAACCTGAGCGGGCAGTACCAGACGAACGCCTACGGGCGCATCGGCTCCCAGCTCGTGTCCCAGATGGCCGGCAAGAAGAAGCCCTTCTTCCTGAACCTGTCGTTCACGGCGCCGCACAAGGGCGGCCCGAAGGAGCCCGACGACCCCGGCCTCGCGACCCCTGCCCGGCTGAAGAAGATGCGGGGCGCGTACGACGATCGCATCACGACTCCGGGCGGTGTACCCGGCGAACCGTGCAACGGCAGCCAACCACGGGTGGTGAGCGACAAGTCGCCGATCACTCCCGAGCAGCAGGCTGCGATCACCGAGGTCCGCAGGCAGCGCGCGGAGTCGCTCGCGACCGTCGACAAGGCGGTGCAGCGGGTCGTACGCAAGCTGAAGAAGACCGGCGAGCTCAAGAACACGTACGTGATCTTCACGTCCGACAACGGCTACTTCCTCGGAGAGTTCCGTCAGCGCATCGGTAAGAAGCTCAGCTACGAGCCGTCGCTGCGTACACCGACCATCATCCGCGGTCCCGGAATCAAGTCCGGGATCACCCGCGAGCAAGCGTTCACCACGATCGACTTCGCACCGACCATCGCCAAGATGGCCAATGCGCGAGCGGCCAAGAACGTCGACGGCAAGTCGCTGCTGAGAGCGGCGAAGACCAAGGCGAAGCCCTGGAAACGGCCGATCCTCACCGATCCGGGCAAGGGCCTCGGCGAGCTGAACTACGGCCGCGGCGTACGGATGCCCGGTGCGTTCTACGCCGAGTACCAAGACAGCCGGGTCCCGGAGCAGCTGTTCGATCTGTCGAAGGATCCGCACGAGAACCGCAACGTCGTCGCGGACAAACGCTACGAACGCACTCGTTCGACGATGGCACGAATGCTCGCGAACCTCCGAGACTGCAAGGGCGAGACCTGTCGAACGCCGTGGAAGTCGACGAGGTGAGCGCACGGGTGTCGTCGAGATCGGGCTCGCGTCTCGCCGTGCCGGTCGGTGCGGCGTGCGTTGCGGTCGTCGCGGCCGGACTCCCGTCGGGTGCCGCCCCGGGCCCGACCGAAACCGGCGGTGACCAGGCCCGCTCCGACGCCCGGTCGGCAGCCCCCGTCGCCTTCGCACGCGACCGAGCTGCGAAGATCCGCGACCTCTCGGTCGAGAACGTCGCCGACTTCGTCGCGGTGCGGGTACGTCATGCGGGCGCGTACTGGGACGGCCGGACCGACATCAAGATCGGCCTCGGCGGCCAGTCGATGTACCCGTACCGCGTCCGCGTGCACAAGGGCGAGAACTCCGCGGAGCTGAGTCGTTTCGGCGACCAGTCGTGGAAGTGCTCGGGAGTCCGCGCGAATGCCGCCGACTCCGGCTCGGAGACGCTCGTCGTCGTGCCGCGGTCGTGTTTCGACGGCGACACGCAGCAGGTGCGCGCCAAGGCGACGGCCCGTCAGCAGGGCGCCGGCACGTCGAATGCGTCGGCCGGTTACGTCGAGCAGACCGAGAAGCCGAACGTCGTCGTCATCATGTCCGACGACATGCGCGACGACGAGTACAGCGGACCGTGGATGAAGCGCACCCGCAAGCTCGTCGGCGACGCAGGCGTCCGCTTCGACAACTCCTTCGCGCCCCTGCCGCTGTGTGCTCCGGCGCGCGCGTCGTTCCTGACCGGGCAGTACCCCCACAACCACGGTGTGTGGGGCGTCAAATCGCCGTACGGCTTCAGCTCCTTCCGCGATAAGGAGACGCTGCCGGTCTGGCTCAAGTCGGGCGGCTACCGCACGTTCATGCTCGGCAAGTACATCAACGGCTACGGCAAGCCGGAGATGCCGGCGCCGGGCGGCGGCTCGTCGGTACGCTACATCCCGCCGGGGTGGGACGACTGGCGTGCCTCGATCGACAGCAAGGGCACGTACAACTACTGGGGCACCCACCTCAACAACAACGGCCGGATACAGGCGCTCAACCGCAAGTACCAGACCACCGCGTACCGCCGCATCGCCAGCGACGAGGTGCGCAAGCGGTCGAAGTCCGACAACCCGTACTTCATGTACCTCTCGTTCGTCGCGCCACATCACGGTGGGCCGCGCGAGAAGGACGACCCGTCCGAGGTCGAGGACCTCGAAGGTCACAAGTACCGGATCAAGACACCCGCCCGGCCAAAACGCGTACGCGGGGAGTGGAACGACGACATTTCGCGGGCGCCGGGAGCGGGTGCGGAGTCGGATATGTCCGATAAGCCGAAGTTCATGCAGCGCCTTCCCGGTATGAGCCAGAGCGAGCGTGACGGCGTACGCGAGCTCGCACGTCAGCGCGCGGAGAGTCTCGGCCTGCTGGACAAAGCCGTCGCGCGGATCGTCCGTACGCTGCGGTCGAGCGATGAGCTCGACAACACCTACGTCGTCTTCACTTCCGACAACGGTTACTTCCTCGGCGAGCACCGGATGCGGCAGGGCAAGACGCTGCCGTACGAGCCCTCGCTGCGGACCCCGACGGTCGTCCGCGGGCCCGGCATCCCTGCCGGGCAGACCCGGCACGACCCGTTCCTGTCGATCGACTTCGCCCCGACGATCCTCGAGATGACGGGGCTGTCGACCGATCGCAAACCCGCGATCGACGGCCGGTCGATGCTCGACGTCGCCCAGAAGGGCGATAACGGCTGGACTCGTCCGGTGGTCACCGAGAGCGGGCCCTCGACCGTCCCGACGCTGATGGATCTCGACGGGCAGACGTTCGGCCGGGATCCCAACGCGGCGTCCAAGAGCTCGCGGATGCACGGCATCCGCTCGCCGAATTTCCTGTTCAGCGAGACGAGTGGTCGCGAGCCGGAGCTGTACGACCTTCGTACCGACCCCGGCCAGGTCAACAGCGTCGTCGATGACGACCGGTTCTCCCGGGCCCGCGGCGAGCTGAACCAGCTGCTGGAACGCATGCACGCCTGCCTCGGCGCGGAGTGTCGCGACCCTCTGCCCTCGTGGCTCGACGATGTGCCCGATCGAGGCAAGGGTGAGAAGAAGGGCGACAAGGCGGGCGAGAAGAACGCCGAGAAGTCCCGCAAGTCCGACTGATGGGACATTGTCGGAGTTCGCAGGCGGGATTCGGGTCTTCATGAGAACCTGAGAGGGCGCGTAGCGTACCGGGACGGCGGTCCCGTCGGGGTTGTAATCGGGGAGTAGTTGTGATTGTCATAGTTGCGGTGATGGTGGTCATCGTCGCCGGCGCAGGTGCGTTGTTCGCCGTCGTCGCGTCGACACAGAACGACAGCGTCGGATTCGGCGCGAAGCTGGCCAAGCGCGTCGGGGTCAAACGCGTCGACGACCGCGGGACGCTCAGATCACTGAATGCCATGCGTGAGCAATCCACGGCACGGCAAGACTGACGGTCGGGCCGACCAGCACGCCCACCGCCAGCGCGTACGCGCAGGTCGCCTCGGCCAGATGCCGTCGCGGCCGGGCGGATAGCCGTTCGAGTCGTAATGCGGCAGCGGAGCCGGCGCCGAGCGCACCCGCCGGAGTCGGTTGATCGGCGAGTTTGACCAGTGCGCGGGCGAGCGGGAGCGTTCCGTACTCGCTGCGCGCGCGGTCATCGGCGAGGAGCTCGATCATCACGCGGCTCTGCTGCAGCGGCGCATCGCCGCGGGGAATCCTCGGGAACGCGTGGCGTAATGCGATGAAGGCCTCCAGCACGAGGTCGTGCCGGTAGCGGACGTGCGCCCGCTCATGTGCGAGTACCGCCGCCAGCTCCGATTCGTCGAGTTCATCGAGGGTGCCCGACGACAAGACGACCCGCGAGTTGCGGTGGGCCGGGACGCAGTACGCGATCGGCGTGCTTTCGAGCAAGATACGCGCACCGGGTGCGGCGGTGTCGGCGCGCGTGAGCAGGTCGACGCGTTCGCGGTGTCGGCGGCGGCGTCTGCGGGTCTCGCGGGCGACGGCCCACGTCGACCAGCCCAGGCGCGCGACGACGAGGATCGTCAGTGCGAGGACGAGGAAGTGCGCGCCCACGCGCCACCAGACCAGTTCGCCGTCGGGCGGGCGTACCAGCCACAGGGCGGTCGACAGCCCGGCGCCGAGTACCGCGAGTACCGCGGCGAGCGCCATCGCCTGCCACAGCACGATCGCGGCCCGCGGCACGCGGTACGGCCAGCGCATCCTGCCGAGTGCGGCCGGTATCGGATGAGCGAGTAGCAGGCCGATGACGCCGAGCAGGATCGGAGTCATGGCTCGCGCTCGTCGCTCGGGTGCTGCTTCTCGATCCGCGCCAGCGCCGTACGAAGTGCGTCTGCCTCGTCCGCCGAGACGGTCTCGGCGAAGTGCACGAGCGCGGCCGTACGGTCGCCTCCTGCGTCGTCGAGGACTTCGTTCAGCAGGTCTGCGGTCAGCTGCTCCCGTCCGCTGGCCGGCTCGTAGAGGTACGCGCGCCCGCGCTGGGTACGGCGGACGAGGTCCTTGCGTGAGAGCCGGTCGAGCACCGTCATCACGGTGGTGTACGCGAGTTGCCGCTCGGAGCTGAGTAGCTCGTGCACGTCGCGCACCGACAGCGGCTCTCCGGCCGCCCACAGTCGGTCCATCACGACGCGTTCGAGCTCTCCGAGTTGGGTCACGAGTCCATACTACGACGCGGCGTAGTACCCGCCTCGGACGGGCGTCGAGGGACGTACTACCGTAGTTAGTACGACAGCACGTAGTAGATAGGACGAGCATGGACGTACTCGACCTGGCGCGACTGCAGTTCGGCGCCACCACGGTGTTCCACTACTTCTTCGTGCCCATGACGATCGGGTTGTCCGGGCTCGTCGCGGGCCTGCAGACCGCGTGGGTGCGTACCGGTCAGGAGCGTTACCTTCGGCTGACCAAGTTCTTCGGCAAGCTGTTCCTGATCAACTTCGCGATGGGCATCGTCACCGGCATCGTGCAGGAGTTCCAGTTCGGGATGAACTGGAGCGACTACTCGCGCTTCGTCGGTGATGTGTTCGGCGCGCCACTTGCCCTCGAAGGGCTGCTGGCGTTCTTCCTCGAGTCGACCTTCCTCGGCCTGTGGATCTTCGGCTGGGACCGCCTCCCCAAACGCATCCATCTCGCCTGTATCTGGATCGCTGCAATCGGCACGGTCTTCTCCGCGTACTTCATCCTGGCCGCTAACTCGTTCATGCAGAACCCCGTCGGGTTCACCTACAACGCCGAGCGTGGCCGAGCCGAGCTCACCGACTTCGTGGCAATCATGACCAACAAGGTCGTGCTCATCACGCTGCCGCACACCATCTTCGCGGCGTTCATGGTGGGCGGCGCGTTCGTCGCCGCCGTCGCGATGTGGCACCTCGTGCGGCGAACGAAAGACCACGACGCGTTTCGTACCGCACTGAAGCTCGGCGCGATCACGGTCATCGTCGCCGGTATCGGCACCGCCGTCACCGGCGACACCCAAGGCAAGGTCATGACCGAAGTGCAGCCGATGAAGATGGCCGCGGCCGAAGGGTTGTACGAGGACGAACAGCCGGCGCCGTTCTCGCTGTTCACCCTCGGGAGCCTCGACGGATCAGAGGAGATCTACTCGGTCAAGGTGCCCTATCTGCTGTCGTTCCTCGGCACCGGCGACTTCAACGGCGAGGTGCGGGGCATCGACTCGCTGCAGCGGGAGTACGAGCAGACGTACGGGCCCGGCGACTACAGCCCGAACATCCCGGTCACGTACTGGACGTTCCGGATGATGATCACGGCGGGCGGGCTCGCGGCAGCGGTGGCCGCACTGATGCTGTGGTCGATCCGACGCGGTCGTACGCCGAGGTCACGATGGCTCGTGTGGTCGGCCATCGCACTGCCGCTGCTGCCGCTCGCGGCGAATGCCTTCGGCTGGATCTTCACCGAGATGGGACGCCAACCCTGGTTGGTGTTCGGGCTCCTGCCGACCGCGTCCGGGGTGTCGCCGGGTACGACAGTCGGCGAGGTCGCGACCTCACTGATCGGGTTCTGCCTGCTCTACCTCGTACTCGCGGTGATCGAGGTGCGACTGCTGCTCACCTACATCGGCAAGGGCCTGCCCGACGAAGCGCCACCGGAGCCGGGCGACGACACCGACGCGCCGCTGAGCTTCGCGTACTGAGCCGGACCGAAGGAGACAAAGATGGAACTCACTACGATCTGGTTCGCTGCGATTGCGTTCCTCTGGGTCGGCTACCTCGTGCTCGAGGGATTCGACTTCGGCGTCGGGATGTGGATGCCGATCCTCGGCCGCAACGACACCGAGCGGCGGGTCGTACTCAACACGATCGGCCCGGTCTGGGACGGCAACGAGGTCTGGCTCATCGTCGCGGGCGGCGCGATGTTCGCGGCGTTCCCGGAGTGGTACGCGACCCTGTTCTCGGGCTTCTACCTGCCGTTGTTCGCGATCCTCGTCGCCCTGATACTGCGGGCGACTGCGCTGGAGTACCGCGGCAAACGTGACGATCCGGCGTGGCGGCGGCGATGGGACCGGTGCATCGTCGGGGGATCGCTGGTACCCGCGTTCCTCTGGGGAGTCGCGCTGTCGAACATCGTGCGCGGTGTGCCGATCGACGCCGAGCACGAGTACGTCGGGAGTCTGTTCGACCTGCTCAACCCGCACGCCCTGCTCGGCGGACTCGCGATGGTCGTCTTGTTCTTGACGCACGGCGCGATGTTCATCGCCCTGAAGACGACCGGTGACATCCGGGTACGTGCGCACCGGGCGGGTCTGCGGACCGGTGTTGTCGCCGTCCTGCTCGACGTCGGCTTCCTGGCGTGGACGGTCGCCGACGCCGACGTCGCACGTACTGCACCGATCGCGTTCGTCGCCGCAATGGCCTTGCTGCTCGGACTTCTCGCGGCGTCGGTCGGTCGGGACGGTTGGGCGTTCGCCGGTACGGCGGTCGCCATCGCGCTGACGGTGGTGCTGCTGTTCGTCGCGTTGTTCCCCGACGTGATGACGTCGTCTCTGGACGGCGCGTACTCACTGACGACGACGAACGCGGCCGCGACTCCGTACACACTGCGGATCATGTCGTGGTCGGCGATCGTCTTCGTACCGTTGGTGATGCTGTACCAGGGATGGTCGTACTGGGTGTTCCGCAAGCGAATCGGCACACACCACATCCCGGAGGCGTCGTGATGAAGCCACTCGACCCGGAGCTCGTGCGACGGTCGGCGCCGGTCCGCCGGCACCTCGTCGCCGCGGTCGTGCTCGGTACGCTCACGGCCGGTGTGATCGTCGCGCAGGCGTGGTTCCTGTCCAGTGCGGTCGCTCGCGGGTTCGACGGCGACGGTTGGTCGGGCGGGGTCGCCGCCGTCGTGGTCGCAGTCGTGGTTTGCTTCGGCGGTCGGGCGCTCATCGGCTGGGCGCATCGGGTCGCGGCGGTACGCGCGGCGTCGGCGGTCAAGTCGGGGCTTCGGCGCGAGATCGTCGATGCACTGCTCGCGGGCGGGTCGCGCGGAGCGTACGAGTCGGGGCGGGTGATCGCCTTGCTCGGACACGGACTCGACGCGCTCGACGCGTACTTCGCGAAGTACTTGCCGCAGCTCGTGCTCGCGCTGACGGTGCCGGCGACCGTATGCGCGGCGATGCTGTGGGCGGATGTGCTGTCGGCCGTCACCGTGCTGGCGACCCTGCCGCTGATCGTGGTGTTCATGGTGCTCGTCGGTTGGCTCACGCGGGAGAAGACCGAACGGCGATGGGACGCGCTGAAGCGGCTCACCCACCACTTCGCCGACGTGCTCGACGGGTTGACGGTGTTGAAGGTGTTCGGCCGTGCCGCCGGCCAGTCCGACGGGCTCCGTACGACCGGCGAACGGCACCGGCGCGAGACGATGCGCGCGCTCCGGCTGGCCTTCCTGTCGTCGTTCGTACTCGAGCTGTGCGCGACCATCTCGGTGGCTCTGGTCGCCGTCGGGGTCGGACTACGCGTACTCGACGGCGGGCTGCCGCTGCAGACGGCGCTCTTCGTACTGCTGCTGGCGCCGGAGGCGTTCCTGCCCGTACGCCAGGTGGGTGCGCACTTCCACGACAGCGCCGAGGGTGCTGCGGCCGCGCGGGATGCGTTCGTACTGCTCGACGGCGCTCGTGATGGGGCTCCCGATTCTGCCCGCGACTTTGTATCCCTGCGTGAGAGATACGAACCTATTGGAGCTATCACGCATAGCTACAAAACGGGACCCCGAATCGAGCTCCACCACGTACGCGTGCGCTACCCCGACCGCGACGCCGACGCCCTCCCGGCGACCGAGCTGTCGGTCGCGCCGGGGGAGTTCGTTGCGCTCATCGGGCCGTCGGGCTGTGGCAAGTCCACTCTGCTGTCGGTACTGCTGGGCTTCGTCACACCGAGCGACGGCGACATCATCGCGGACGGGGTACGGACGAGCGATCCCGCGAAGCTGCGGTCACGGATCGCCTGGGTGCCGCAGCATCCGGCGCTCATCGCCGGCACGGTGGCCGACAACGTACGACTGGCGACGCCGGCAACCGACGCAGACGTACGCGCGGCTCTCGACGATGCCGCAGCCGCCACGTTGCAGCTCGACCGGCAGGTCGCCGAACGCGGCGCCGACCTCTCCGCGGGGGAGCGGCGTCGCGTCGCGGTCGCCCGCGCCTTGCTGCGCGTGCGCAATGCGGATGCCGACCTGCTGTTGCTCGACGAGCCGACCGCCGGGCTCGACATCGCAGCCGAACGCGAGGTCATCACGGCGCTCCGCAACGCAAACATCACCACCCTCGTCGTCGCCCATCGGGCCGCACTCATCGAGGCCGCCGACCGAACGGTGACGCCGGGCAGAAAGGCGGTGCCTGCATGAACCGCCAGCTCGTCCTCGGCGGGGCGCTCGGCGTGCTCGCGAGCTGGTCTGCGATCGGTCTCCTGCTCACCTCGGGGTGGTTGATCTCGCGGGCGGCCGAGCAACCGCCGGTGCTCTACCTGATGGTCGCGATCGTCGGCGTACGCGCGTTCGGGGTCGCCCGAGGCGCCTTGCGGTACGCCGAACGTCTGCTGACACATGACGGAGCCCTTCGTACGCTGACGAAAGTCCGGATCGCGGTGTACGAGCAGCTCGAGCGTCGTGCGCCCGCCGGGCTCGGCGACCGACGCCGCGGCGACCTCGTCGCAAGAGTCGTCGGCGACGTCGACTCCCTCCAGGACTCCCTCCTGCGCGTACGTCTGCCCTGGCTGGTCACGTCGACCGCGGCCGCCGGAACCACGGTCCTCGTCGCCGTGCTGCTGCCACCGGCGGGCTTGGTTCTGGTCGGGTCGGCGACGATCCTCGTCGCAGGTGTGCCCGCGCTCGTACGGATCGCGGGTGAGCGGACCGCATCGCAGGTCGCCCCGCTACGCGGAGACCTCGCGGCCGCGGCTGCGGAGACGGTGTACGCGGCGCCCGATCTGGTTGCGTACGAGGCAACTCCACTCGTTCGCGATCGGATCGACGTGATCGATGCCCGGCTGCGACGGACCGAACGGAAATGCGCGTGGCTCGAAGGCCTCGGCTCAGCGGTCGTCCTGGTCGTGCTCGGAGCCGCGGTCGGGGCGATGCTCTGGCTGGGCGTCCCTGCGGTCGAGAACGGGACGCTCGCACCCGTGTTGCTCGCCGTCATTGCGCTGGCACCGGTGGCGCTGCTGGATCCGCTCGACGGGCTGGCGGAGATGAGCCAGACCCGTGCTCGGGTCGCGGGTGCGCGCGAGCGGCTCGATCAGCTCGGCCGGTCGCCGCTACCGGTCACCGATCCGACCGAGGAAGCGCGACCGGCCGGGCATGCCGTCGAGGTTCGTGGTCTCGCGGCGGCCTGGCCGAACGGCCCGCTGGTACTGCAGAACGTCGCCCTCGACCTGCCCGAAGGCGGCGTCGTGACCGTGACCGGGCCGAGCGGCAGCGGCAAGTCGACGCTCGCCGCCGTACTGCTGAAGTTCCTCGAGCCGAGTGCGGGAAAGGTACGTATCGGCGGAGTCGACATCGAGTCGTTGACGGGCGACCAGGTGCGCGGCGTCGTGGGCATGCTCGGGCAGGACGAACACGTCTTCGACACCTCCATCCGGGAGAACCTGCGAATCGCCCGCGCGGATGCCGGCGACGAGAGGCTCTGGACCGCACTGGACGACGCCGGCCTGGGCGAGTTCGTACGTACGCTTCCCGCCGGTCTCGACACCGCGGTCGGGGAGAACGGCGCCCGGCTGTCCGGCGGCGAGCGCCAGCGACTCGGACTGGCGCGGCTGCTGCTCGGAGACCACCGGGTGCTGATCCTCGACGAGCCCACCGAGCAACTCGATGAGGAGACCGGTGACGCGCTGCTCGCCGACCTTCTCGCACTGGCCACCGAACGCTCGATCCTGCTCATCACCCATCGCCCGACGACGCAGCTGTCTCACGTCGTGAGAGGCGAAACGGCACTGCTCAGGCGGTGAGGAGTCGGTCAGTCGGTCGAGACGGTGCCGTCCCAGACTGCTCGGGCGCCCGAGTCGCCAACCCGAACGACGTGCACCACCGACCCGACCGCAGCGGCGCTGGCGATCAGCCCGATCACGACGCTGACGACGGTCACCCGAGCACCGACCGTCGTACGCCCGTTGCCGAGGTCGAGCCGCTCGCCGCCTTCGGCAGTGGACCCGACTGCACCGACCGGCTCGGGTCGGCGTTCGGCGCGAGTGCCGGCGGCACGGTCCGCGTACCACCGATGCCACGCCCACTGGCCGACGCCCGCGATCGCGACCGCGATGGACCAGCCCAGCATCAGGTTTCCGAGCTCCTCGTGGCGGGTGACCAGTGGCGTGCCACCGCCGAGCTGATCGCGCAGCCAATCACCGGCGTTCGTGGTGACGGGCACCATCGCAAGGGCGGCGAGGCACGCGATCGGCGTCAGCACACCGAGCCATCGACGAGCACGGGGCCACCACGCCGACAACACGACACACAAGGCTGCCGTAGGGATGAGCACGATCGTCAGATGCACCAGCAGTACGTGCGCGGGCAGTCCGTTGATCTCGACGGGTCCCATAATGCTACGTCGCCACGATCTCGTTGCCCTGGACCTTGACCGACACCTTCGCGAGCGGCTCCGGCGCGGGACCCGACTTCACCTGACCGGTGGCGGCATCGAAGATCGAGTTGTGACATGGGCAGTGCAGCTCCGCTCCGTCGGGCTTCACCGCGCAGCCCTGATGCGTGCAGACCGAGCTGAACGCCACGACCTCGCCCTTCGTGGGCTGCGACAGAAGGATCGCCTCGCCGTTCACATCGGCCTGCGTCGACCCTCCGACCGGCACGTCGCTGACCTTTGCGATCGACTCACCCGACTTCGGTTTCGGCGCATCGCCGGTAGTCGTCGAACCCCCGGAGCCGCCGTCGGACTCGCCGTCTGAGCTGCCGCCGCACGCGGCGAGCACTGCCGCGCCGACCGCGCCGCCGCCGATGCCGATGGCGTTGCGCCGGGTGATGGGATGACTGACGGTCATCTGCCTTCCTCTCCGTTGGTGACGTCTGTGACTACGACCTGCGCCCACGGATAGTTCAATGGGAAACAACATTTCCTCGAAATCGAACCAGATCCGCGTCCGCAGCGTAGAAGGTGGTGGAGGTGCCGATGCCAGACGCTCAGGCCGAGATGCTGCGGTCCTTGCACGACGAGTACGGCGCGGCGCTGTGGGCGTTCGCGCTGCGAGGCACGCGCGGCGACGCAGCGGCCGCCGAGGACGTCGTACAGGAGACCCTGCTGCGGGCCTGGCGCCACATCGACACCCTCGACCCCGAGCAGGGGTCGCCGCGGGCGTGGCTCTACTCCGTCGCGCACCGGGTCATGATCGACGGCTGGCGCAAGTCGTCACGGATGCGAGAGGTGGTCGAGGCAGACGTACCCGAACGTGCGACGCCCGACAACACCGACGGGCTGCTCGACGGATGGCTCGTCGAGGAGGCGCTGGGCCGGCTCAGCGCCGACCACCGCGCCGTACTGCTGGAGTGCTACTACCGAGGGCAGTCGACGCGTGCCGCTGCCGACCGCCTCGGCATCCCGGAAGGCACGGTCAAGTCACGTACCCACTATGCGTTACGGGCGTTGCGTCTCGTACTCGCGGAGATGGGGGTGACGTCATGACCGACCCGTACGCACAGTCGAGCGACCCGTTCGAGCAGTACGACGCGGCGTACGTGCTCGGCGCATTGTCGCCCGGTGACCGGCGTGACTTCGAACGCCACCTCGAGAGCTGCGACCGCTGCGCCCGGTCCGTGCGCGAGCTCGCCGGAATGCCCGGCATCATGGCGCATGCCGATCCGCTTGCCGATGACTGGCCGGCGCCGCCCCTTCCGGACACGTTGCTGCCGCGAATGCTTGCTATCCGCGAGAAGGAGCGTCGTCGGCGGAACTGGCTCGTACGAGGCCTGATCGCCGGTGCGGCCGCGGTGCTCATGGTCGTGGTGGGCGTCGCGGTGACGGTCTCCGACGATTCGGACGACGGGCCGAGTGGCTCCAGCGTGTCTGCATTGGCGTTCAAGCAGCTCGTCGAGAGTCCCGTGCACGCGAGCGGTGACCTGAACGCCGTCGACTGGGGTACGCGCATCGACATCGACTGCACCTACGACGCGGGCACCGGGTACGAGGAGCGCTCGTACAAGCTCGTGGTCGCCGACGCAGACGGCAGCCGCCAGCAGGTCGCGGTGTGGAAGGTACGCCCCGGTCAGGACGTCGCGTTGACCGGCAGCACCGACCTCGCCCCCGGTGAGATCACCGCCATCGACATCGTCGACGCTGACGGCAACAGCCTGCTGCGCGCGAAGCCCTGACCCGCGGTGACCGGTCAGACGTCGATGACCAGATCGCTGAGC
Source organism: Nocardioidaceae bacterium SCSIO 66511 (assembly GCA_023100825.1). Taxonomy (NCBI): domain Bacteria; kingdom Bacillati; phylum Actinomycetota; class Actinomycetes; order Propionibacteriales; family Nocardioidaceae; species Nocardioidaceae bacterium SCSIO 66511. The sequence continues at coordinate 1,641,343 of CP095846.1, forward strand.
GGCTTGGAGCAGCAGAGCAGGATCTTGCCGTCGGCGATCTCCCGCGGACGGATGCCGCCCGCGTGCTGCATATCGACCTCGCCTTCGAGCATGGACTGCTTACAGGTGCCGCAGACGCCTTCGCCGCAAGACGTCGGTACGACGACACCTGCGCCAGACACGGCATCGAGGATCGTCGAGCCGCCGTCGCAGGTGACCGTACGACCGCTGCGGCGCAGCTCGATCGTATGGCCGGTCGCAGATCCGGCGGCGGTTTGAGCTGCCGGCGTTGGCGACTCAGCGATCGTGAAGCTCTCCTCGTGACAGCGCTCCGGGTCCACACCAGCCGTACGAAGCAGCTCGCGCACCGCCTCCATGTACGGGGGAGGCCCGCACGTGAAGACCTCCCGCTCGTGCAGGTCGGGTACGAGGCGAAGTAACAGCGGCAGGTCGAGTCGCCCGCGTGGTCCGTTCCACAGCTCGGTCGACGCGTCGCCCTCGCAGATCGCTGTGACGGACAGAAACGCTTCGCGTGCAAGCGTTTCGAGTTCATCGCGGAAGACGATGTCGACCGGGGTGCGCGCGTTGTGCAAGAACACCACGTCGGAACGATCGCCCCGGTCGTACATCGCGCGCGTCATCGACATCAGCGGTGTGATGCCGCTTCCGGCAGAGAGGAACAGGTAGCGAGGTGCGGCATGGTTGGCGGTCGAGAACACCCCGAGCGGCCCGCGTACGTCTACCCAGTCGTCGACGCCGAGGTTGTCGTGCAGCCAGTTCGAAACCGGTCCGCCGGGTACGCGTTTGACGGTGATCGTGACCGCATCGGGTCGAGTCGGCGGTGACGAGATGGTGTAGCAGCGTTCGAGCGTCTGGCCGTCGACATCGACGACGAGCGTCAAGTACTGGCCGGCGTCGAAGCGCAGCGGTCGCGGCAGCGAGAACGTGAAGCTCCTTACGTCGTGGGTGATGTCGTCGATCCGCGTACACCGCAGCGGCTGGGCTATCTCGTCGACCCCGAGGTCGACTCCGAGGTCGACGGCGGGGGTGCGCGTGAGTATCTCGGTCATGAGTGCAGGTACCTCCCGACCTCGGTGATGTACCAGTCGCAGAACGCGTCGACCTGGTACTCGTTCGGCGCGTACGGCCCCGGCTCGTACGCGGGGCTCCGAACGCCGGTCTGCGCGCGTACGACCAGCTCGGCGTCCTGCTCGTTGGTGCGGATCCAGACCGCGGTCAGGTTGTCGACGTCGTAGTCGACACCTTCGACCGCGTCCTCGTGCACCAACCAGGTCGTACGTACGAGAGTGCGTTCGGCGCTGAGCGGGATCGCCATCGACGTCACGGCGTGGTCGGAAAGGAAGTGCGACCAGAAGTTCGGCTGGTGGTGCAGACTGCAGCGCCCGAGCCGAGTGATGTCGAGATCGCCGAGCAGCTTGCGAGATGCCGCGCTGCCGTCGAGCGTGTACGACTCGCCTGCCCCGTCGAGAGGCTCGCGTTGGATGCGGAACGCCGACTGCCGGCCGCTGATCTCCTCGATCGCCTCGTACGGCATGCCGCGCTGTTCGCAGGCCGCCTCGAGGTCGGCCTGCGCTTGGAGATACCGCGCATGCGCAGGCAGCAACCGCTTCGGGATCTCGTCCTCGGCGTAGCCGTACGTCGGGAAGAAGGTGCACATCAGCTCGGGGTGCCCGGCTTCGCAGTGGTAGCACTCGCGGTTGTTCTCCATCACCAGCTTCCAGTTGGCGTCCTCGATGGTGTCGGTCTGAGCGGCCACCTTGGTGCGGTGCAGCTGATGTGGTGCGAGGTACGGCAGCGTCCGCCCGGCGACCTCCGCGAAGTCGGCCGGCGGTTCCTGCGCGAGGCAGATGAAGATCAGTCCGCCGACGACACGGGTGTGAACGGACTTGAGTGCGAAGCAGCTCCGGTCGAAGTCGGGCGCCTGCTGACCCGCGTGCAGCAGGGTGCCGTCGGGTGCGTACGTCCACTGGTGGTAGCCGCAGACGATGTTGCCGGTCGAGCCGGTTGGCTCGGTGAGTACGCGGGCGCCACGATGCCTGCACACGTTGTGAAGTGCGCGTACCTCTCCATCGTCGTCGCGGATGACCATGACCGGGTACGGACCGATGTCGATGGTCAGATAGTCACCGGGCTCGGGCACCTCGGCGGTACTGGCGACGAACAGCCACTGCCGCGCGAAGATCGCCTTGATGTCCAGGTCGAAGAAGTCATCGCTGGTGTAGAAGGGCGCCTCCAGCGCCCTGCCGGGGACTCGGCTCTCGACGAGCCGTGCGGTCGAGGTGACGGGCGTCGGGTCCGCGAACGTGGTCATGGACGGCCTCCTTTGCGAAGTCAGGTTGCGAGACAGAGCCGCAGCGCGTCATAGATGGCTGCGTGGATGTTGCGGCTGGCGACCGCATCGCCGATGCGGAACAACTGGTACGTGCCGTCGGGGTTGGTGTTGACGGCCTGCGGCTGCCCTTGCAGCAGCGCCTGGTGATCGACCTCGCCGAGGTTCGTCGACCCGCCGACGAGGTCGAAGTACAGCTCGTCGTTGGCGAGCGTGCCGTGCTCGACGACGACGCGGTCGGCGATCCGCTCGGCCGTCGCGCCGGTGTACTCGTTGCACAACGTGACGGCCAACCGGCCGTCGCCTCGGCGGCTCACGGCGATGAGCCGGTAGGCGAGCGTGACCGTGACGCCGTACTCGTCGAACGCACGCAGGTACGCGGGGGAGTTCATGCTGCCGACGAGGGGAGCGACCATACGTTCGGGCGTGACGTACTCGACGTGCGCGCCACCGTGTAGGAGCATTTCGGTCGCATCGAGCGCGGGCTCGGCGCCGTTGTCGTCGTATACAAGGACCGTTCCGCCGGAGCGTACGGATCCATCCATGATGTCCCAGGTATCGAGCACCAGGTCTTGTCCGGTGGAGAGGAAGTCCCGGTTGGGTAGGCCGCCGGTCGCGATGACGACGAGATCGGGCTGCTCGGCGCGTACGTCTGCGACGTCTGCGTACACGCCGTACCGGAACTCGACGCCGGCGTGCTTCGCCTCGTCGATGCGCCAGTCGACGATGCCGATGAGGTCGCGTCGACGCGGTGACGACGATGCGAGCCGCACCTGACCGCCCGGTACGTCTGCCGCTTCGAGTACGACGACGTGATGACCGCGTTCACCCAGTACGCGCGCAGCCTCGAGTCCCGCCGGCCCAGCGCCGACCACAACCGCCTTGCGTGCTTGGGATCTGGTTGCTTCGATGACGTGCGTGAGTGTCTGCTCGCGACCTGTCGCGGGGTTGTGGATGCATTTCGCGTCGCCCGACTCGTAGATGGCGTCGAGGCAGTAGTTCGCACCGACGCATGGGCGGATGCGATCCTCATCGCCCGACGCGAGTTTCGAGACGAGGTACGGGTCGGCGAGTTGGGCCCTCGTCATGCCGACGAGGTCGAGCAGACCGTCGCGGATCGCGTGCCGGGCGGTCGCCACATCGGAGATCCGGGACGCGTGCATGACCGGGATTCTCACCGCTCGGCGTACCTCACCGGCGAAGTCGAGGAACGGCGCGGACGGCGTGCCCATCGACGGAATCACCTTGCTGAGCGTTGCGTCGCTCTCGATCGTCCCCTTGATGATGCTGAGGAAGTCGACGCCGTCGGCGGCGTACGCCTCGAGTGCGGCGACGGTGTCGTCGAGTACGAGTCCGTCGGGTCGGTCCTCGTCCATCGACATCCGGATGCCAACGATGAAGTCGGGTCCGACGGCCGCGCGTACTGCCTGGATCACCCGTCGCGGAAAGGACATCCGGTGTTCGAGGTCGCCGGCCAATTCGTCCGTTCGGAGGTTGGTCGACGGCGACAGGAACGCATCGTGCAGGTGCCCGTACGACTGGATCTCGATGCCGTCGAGCCCACCGTCGCGGCATCGCACGGCCGCCTCCGCGTAGTGAGCGACGATGCGGTCGAGGTCCCAGCGCTCTGCGACTTTGGGGAACGCCCGATGGGCGGGCTCGCGCAGCGGTGACGGGTAGACGACAGGTAGCCAGTCGCCGGCGTAGTTGCTCGTACGCCTGCCCAGATGGGTGACCTGACACATCACCGCGGCGCCGTGCTCGTGTACGTCGTCGGCGAGTCTGCGCAGCCACGGCACGATCTCGTCGCGATACAGCAGCAGGTTGCCGAACGCCGGGGGGCTGTCGGGCGAGACCACGGCGGAGCCACCGATCATCGTCAGTCCGACGCCCCCACGTGCCTTCTCCCGGTGGTACAGGCGGTAGCGGTCCTTGGGCAGCCCGTCCTCGGCGTACGCGGGCTCGTGCGACGTACTCACGACGCGGTTGCGAAGCGTCAGGTCCTTGAGCTCGTACGGCTCGAGGAGCGGGTCCATGGAGCGCATGGCATCAGTGTGAGCGGGATTACTCCTGAAGAAAAGCAAACGTTAGTCAATGAAACCATGCAAGCCGATTGCATGATCTGCGGTGCCGCTACTCGTCCCAGACGATGCCGACGTCCTGCAGGCTCGGTCGGTTGAAACCCCAGGCGATCTGCAGGGTCGCGGAACGGTCGTTGTGAATCCGGTGGCGCGTGCCAGCAGGGATGTAGAGGCCGGTGCCCGGCGTCCCTCTGACCTGCTCGTCGCCGACGGTGAACACGGCGGACCCGGCGATCACGTAGTACCACTCGTCGCCGTACGGATGGTGATGGAGCAGGTGGATGTCTCCCGGCTCGAACCAGGCGAGCCCGACCATGAGTTCGGTCGCTCCGGTCACCTCGCGAGAGAAGAGGTCGACCATGCGGCCCTGGTCGCGCGGGTCGCCGCCGGCCGCGATCCAGGCTTCTGCGTTGGGGTCCGAGAGATAGATCAACGGATGCTCGTCGGCCGATACGACCAGGCCGGCTTGGTCTGCTGTTGAAGTGGCTGCTTCAGGCTTTGGGCTCATGAAGTCAGTGTGAGCGCGGTGATTCCGAACGATAAGCAAACGTTTATCGATATATCTGTGCAAAATGATCGCATGATCGATCGGCGGCTGCATGTCCTCCGGGTGCTCGCTTCGGAGGGCACAGTCACGGCCGCGGCGGCCGCTCTCGACTACACGCCGTCGGCGGTGTCGCATCAGCTCCGCAGCCTCGCGCACGACCTCGGGGTGACGCTGCTCGAGCAGGACGGCCGCGGCGTACGCCTGACTCCTGCGGCGCGCATCCTCGTGTCGCATGTCGATGACCTGTACGCGCAGTGGGAGGAGATTCGCGGGGAGCTTGCTGCGGTCGATGAAGAGCGTGCCGGAACGCTTCGCTTGTGCGGTTTCTCGACGGCGGCGGCCGCGTTGCTGCCCGACCTCGCATTGCATGTCATGGAACGCTTTCCGCGTTGCACCGTGCACATCATCGAGGCCGATCCCCAAGAGTGCTTCGACCTGCTGGTGGCCGACAAGGCCGACATCGCTGTCGTCGTTGCGACTCCGTCGTTGCCCGCTCGATCGGACCCGCGCTTCGAGCAGCAGTCGTTGTTCGACGATCCGCTCGACCTGCTCGTATCGGCGGACCATCCGTTGGCGCGCGAGGAGTCGATCCTGCTCAGCGATGCTGCCGATGAGCCGTGGATCCTGGACCGTCCCGGACGACCACACAGGCAGCTGGTGCTCACCGCCTGTGCGGCTGCAGGTTTCTCGCCCGCCGAGGCGCATCAGTCGGCCGAGTGGGACACCGGCGCTGCGCTCGTCGCGGCCAGGCTCGGGGTTGCGCTGGTGCCGCGGCTCGCGCGTCTGCCTGACGACTACCGCATTGCGCGCGTACCTCTGCGTGGCGACCCGACTCCTGCCCGCCACGTGCTCACCAGCGTGCGGCGCGGCAGCGGTCGGCAGCCGATCATGGCCGATGCACTCGCGACGCTGCACGACCTCGCCGCAAGCGGCGTCGTTGGTCGCTGACTCGCGCTGTTGCGTCCTGCTCAACCCGGTACGCCGGTTGGTCACGATCCAGACACGTCTGGGCAGGCTTTCGGGGATGCCGAGTCTGGAGGACCGCCTGAGTGTTAGGTTGCTGGCTGCGACATTCCCGGGATGCGGACGCCGAAGAGCGGTGCGTTGCGGTGTCGTTGCCGAGGGCACCGGTGTCCGGGCCGGCGCTCGCTGCCACCGGAAGGTGTGTGACCGGGAGCGTGTCACTGATCGAGTTCGCCGACGTCTACAAGGTGTTTGGACGTCGACCACAGCGAGCGATTCAACGTCTCGAGAAGGGCGAGGATCGCGACAAGCTGCGTGAGGAGGGGCTCACCGCGGCCGTGATCGATGCGTCGTTCAAGGTGGAGCGCGGCGAGATCTTCGTCGTCATGGGACTATCCGGATCCGGTAAGTCCACGCTGATCCGGATGGCCAACGGACTCTGGGAGCCCACCGCGGGCACCGTGGAGGTCGCGGGTGACGATCTCACGAAGCTGAATCCCGCCGGCGTACGAGAGGTACGTCGCGAGAAGATCAGCATGGTCTTCCAGCACTTCGCACTGCTGCCGCACCGCACCGTCGGCGATAACGCCGCATACGGGCTGAAGGTCCGCGGCATCAACCGCGCCGATCGCGAACGCAAGGCCGAGGAAGCACTCGAGATGGTCGGCCTCGGCGGTTGGGGCGGCTACCTTCCCGGTGAGTTGTCGGGCGGCATGCGGCAGCGCGTCGGCTTGGCGCGGGCGCTCGCGGCCGAGACCGAGGTGATGCTGATGGACGAGGCGTTCAGCGCCCTCGACCCGCTCATCCGCCGCGAGATGCAAGACCAGCTGGTGGAGCTGCAAGACAAGCTGGACAAGACGATTCTGTTCATCACCCACGACCTCAACGAGGCCATGCGGCTCGGTGACCGGATCGCGATGATGCGCGACGGCCGGATCGTCCAGCAGGGCACTGCCGAAGACATCCTGAACGACCCCGCGACCGACTACGTCGCGCAGTTCATCCAAGACGTCGACCGTACGCGCGTACTCACCGCCGAGTCGGTGATGGAGAAGCCGGTTGCCGTCATCGGGCCCGAGCAGGGGCCCCGTGCGGCGCACAAGCTCATTCGTGAGAACCAGCTGTCGGCGGTGATGGTCGTCGACGCATCGCGGAAGTTGCGCGGAGTCGTCACGGAGTCGGCGGCTGCCGACGGCGTGTCTGCGGGCCGTAACGATCTCGCCGGCGTGATGGAAGAAGCGGCGACGGTGCCGCCCGACACGGCTGTCGCGGACTTGTTCTCGGCCTCCGCCGAGTCGACTGCGCCGCTCGCTGTCGTCGACGATGACCAACGACTGCTCGGCGTGATCGCCCGGGTGACGCTGCTGAGTGCGCTCGGCAGCGTCGGCCCGTCGAACGGTGACCACGCGCCCGAGCTTGCAAGTACGGGAAGTGAGCAGTGATGAGTACGGTCGCGGCATGGTGGGACGAGAAGGTCGACGGCGTACCCCGCATTCCCGTAGGTGAGTGGGTCGAAGACGCGAACGACTGGATCACCGAGCATTTCGGCGACGCACTCGGTTGGGTCTCGGATCGGGTCGAGAGCCTCGTTGAGGCTCTCATTGACCTACTCACGGTGCCTGAACCACTGATCATGGCGGCAGTGTTTGCTCTGCTGGCGTGGCTGGCCCGCGACTGGAGGCTGGGCATCGGCACCTTCCTCGGGATGGCGCTGATCATCTCGATGGAGCAGTGGGACAACGCCATGAACACACTCGCGTTGATCGGCGTCGCCGCAGTGATATGCCTGGTGATCGGCATCCCGCTCGGGATCATGGCTGCGCGCTGGGACGGGTTCAGCAGCGCGATTCGGCCGATCTTGGACCTGATGCAGACCATGCCGGCCATGTTCTGGCTCATTCCGGCCGTAGTGCTGTTCAGCATCGGCATCCCCGCGGGCATCGTTGCGACGGTCATCTTCGCGCTACCGCCTGGGGTTCGCCTCACCGAGCTCGGCATTCGGCAGGTCGACTCCGAGGTCGTCGAGGCAGGGCACGCGTTCGGTGCCACCCCACGTCAGATTTTGCGGGAGGTCCAGTTGCCTCTTGCGATGCCGACGGTCATGGCCGGCGTCAACCAGGTGATCATGCTGGCGCTGTCGATGGCCGTCATGGCGGGCTTCGTTGGTGCAGAGGGTCTCGGCGGCGAGGTCATCGCCGCGATCACCCAGATCCAGATAGGGCTCGGGTTCGAGGCAGGTTTCTCAGTCGTCATCCTCGCGATCTTCCTCGATCGGGTTACGGCGGCCGCCGGCAACTCTTCGACGGGCGGAGGTCGCCTCCGGGCTCTGCGCGAGCGCTTTCGCGGGCGTCCCGAGACCGGGCCTGGAGGCGACGCGTCCGAGCCGGAGCACTCGGAACCTGCGCGGGTATGACGCCAGCGCTCCACAACAATCGGGTCTCGGCCCGCAACGATCGGATGAAGATACAACGGACCGTCCTCACGACGAGAGACGATGGTGTGGGGACGGATGACGCCGTGCGGGTGAGCTGCACGAACGAGAAGGGACGACCGATGAAGAAGACGAACGTGCGGAGGAGAGTCGTCGCAGCCGTGATGGCGCTCGGCCTCGGCGTAGCGCTCGCCGCGTGCGGTGACGATGACAGTGATAGCGGCGGCTCCGGCGGCGGCAGCGGTGACAAGGACCTCACCGTCGGCATCATCGAAGGGTGGACCGACTACACCTCGATGGGCTACATGTGGAAGGACCTCCTCGAGGAGGACGGCTACAACGTCGAGATCAAGTCGATTCCGGACAACGGTCCGATGTACGCCGCCGTCGCCAAGGGCGATATCGACATGATGGCCTCCGGGTGGCCCGAAGTGACGCAGAAGAAGTACTGGGACCAGTACCAGGATGATATGGAGGACCTCGCCACCTGGTACGACAACGCGAAGCTCACCCTGGCTGTCCCCGAGTACACCGATATCGACTCGATCGACGAGCTCGCGGACAATGCCGACATGTTCGACGGTACGATCACGGGCATCGAGGCGGGAGCGGGTCTGACCGGTGTCGTCAAGGACAGCGTGATGCCGGAGTACGGCCTGGAGGACGACTACGAGTTGCAAACCTCATCGACGACCGCGATGCTGGCCGAGTTGAAGAAGGCTACTGACGCCAAGGAGGACCTCCTCGTCACGCTGTGGCGGCCGTTCTGGGCCAACACCGCTTTCCCGGTCAAGGACCTGGAGGATCCGAAGGGCGCGCTGGGCGAGCCGGAGGGGCTGCACGTCCTAGCTCGAACAGGCTTCAGCGATGATTATCCTGAGGTCGCCGACATGATCGGCAAGGCCAAGATGAACGACGAGCAGTATGGTTCGCTGGAAGATCTGGTCGCGAACAAGTACAAGGACGACCCGTCGAAGGCCGTCAGTGAGTGGCTGAAGGAGAACCCCGACTGGGCGAAGACCCTCCAGGGCTGATCCCAGCGACGTACTACAAAGGGTCCCCGGCGGCTGCCGGGGACCCTTTGCATTTCTCGGGACAACTCACTGCGTCGTCGGCGCCGCGTGCTGTCTGATCTCGGGTAGTGCAGACAGTCCCACGACGACGGCGATCACGCCGACGACCCAGGACGTCCAGGACGCTCCGCCGAGATCGGAGAAGCCGATCACCCACGGAGAGATGAACGCGAGCACGCCGAGCACGACATGGGCCGACTCGCTGCTCATGCTCATCGACTTCGGCATGGCCAATGACCACAGCGAAGCAAGGAAAAGTAACGCACCAACCACGATCATCGTTGCCATCGCGCCGTTGGTGGTATCCACCCAGATGGTCGCCAGGGCGAGGTACGCGCCGACGATGAGCGCGACCCAGTCCTGCCATCGGACCCAGGATCTCATGACAACCTCCAATTCCTCAGAGGCCGATCGCCTACCGGTCGACCAATAGTTGTAACGTGCAACTAGCGCGGATTGTTCCCGAGTAGGTACGGGGGAGGCTCGCTCACCGGTGGGCCGATAGGCTCTCCGGTTGTGATTGACTCCGCTTTGCTCTACGTCCTGATCGCCGTCGTACTGCTCGTCGTCGCGATCGGCGCTCTGCTCTACGTACGCGGCCGTGGTGGTCCTGCGGCTCCGCCGGCGGAGCGTACGGCTCCTCCCGTCGAGAAGCCGCCGGCCGACGATGATGCGGCCGAGGCGGTCGAGGTCGAGGAGCCCGCGGCGTCCACGGCGGCGCCGGAGATCGAGAAGCCCGAGCCCGCCGCCGGACGGCTGCAGCGGCTGCGTGCCCGGCTGGCGCGTTCGCAGGGCTCTCTCGGGCGTGGCCTGCTCGCGCTGCTCTCGCGCGACAAGCTGGACGACGACACCTGGGACGAGATCGAAGACACCCTGATCGCCGCCGATGTCGGAGTCGAGCCGACGCAGGAGCTGGTCGAGCACCTGCGTACACGCCTACGTGTCGACGGTGTCGATGATCCCGAGCAGGCCCGCGAGGTGCTCCGCGAAGAGCTCGTGAAGCTGGTCGACCCGTCGCTGGACCGCTCGCTCAACGCAACCGGCACGGATGGCGCACCGGGCGTTGCCCTCGTCGTCGGTGTCAACGGCACCGGCAAGACCACAACGGTCGGGCGTATCGCACGAGTGCTGGTTGCCGACGACAAGAGCGTGCTCCTGGCCGCCGCCGACACCTTCCGCGCCGCCGCGGCCGATCAGCTGCAGACCTGGGGAGAGCGCGTCGGCTGCGAGACCGTACGCGGACCCGAGGGCGGTGACCCCGCCAGCGTGGCGTTCGAGGCGGTCAAGCGCGGCACCGACGAGGCGGTCGACACCGTTCTCGTCGACACAGCCGGTCGGCTGCACACCAAGTCCGGTCTGATGGACGAGCTCGGCAAGGTCAAGCGGGTGATCGAGAAGCAGGCACCGGTCACCGAGGTGCTGCTGGTGATCGACGCGACGACCGGGCAGAACGGCCTGGTGCAGGCACGGGTGTTCTCCGAGGTCGTCGACGTCACGGGCGTCGTACTCACCAAGCTCGACGGCACCGCTAAGGGCGGCATCGTGATCGCGGTACAACGTGAGCTCGGCGTACCTGTCAAGCTGGTCGGCCTCGGCGAGGGCGCCGACGATCTGGCGCCGTTCGTACCCGAGGACTTCGTCGACGCGCTCCTCGACTGACGCTGACACGCGAGAAGCACCACGCTGACACGTGACAATCACCTCGCCGAGACGTGAGTATCGCTATCCAGAACTCACGTCTCAGGGCGAAACTTCTCGCGTGTCAGCGTGGTGCTGTCAGCGGGACTGGCGGAGGAACTGCTCGAGGATCGGGCCGGCCGTACCCGATCCGGACTCGCCGTTCTCCACGAACACCGCGACCGCAAGATCGCCCTGGAACGCAATCATCCAGGCATGCGTACGCGTGGCGTCGCCGTACTCCGCGGTGCCGGTCTTGGCGCCGACGGGCGGGCCCGGCACCGACGACAGGAACGCCCCGCTGCCATCGCGTACGACGCCGAGCATCAGCTTGCGCAGCGCCTTCGCCTCGGACTTCTTCAGCTCGGCGTCGGGCGACGCCTTCTCGGCCTCGTGCGTCTCGACCAGATTGGGTACGACGGTCTCGCCGCCCGCGACGGAGGCCGCGACGACCGCCATCGCCATGGGCGACGCCTGGACCTTGCCCTGACCGATCATCGACGCCGCGTGCTCGGTCGTCGGCGCCTTGGCAGGTACGGAGCCGAAGTAGCTGGAGAATCCCGTGTCGTGGTCCTCACCGAGGCCGAGTGAGGCCGCGGCGTCGGTCAACGCCGACTGCGGCACCTTGGCCTGCTCGTGGATCAGCGCCGTATTGCACGACTGCGCGATCGCCGTACGCATGGGGATCTTGCCGAGCGACGACGTCGGGTAGTCGTCGTAGTTCTTGAAGGATTTGCCCTCGACCGAGACCGTCGGCGAGCAGTCGAGCATGTCGCCGGGGGAGTAGCCGTTGCGCAGCATGGCCAAGCTGGTGACGATCTTGAACGTCGACCCGGGAGCGTACTGCCCGACGGTCGCGGTGGAATATCCCTCGCTACCCGGGCCGCTGGCCGCGGCGAGGATGTCGCCCGTCGACGGCTGGATCGCCACCAGACCGCTCGGTGACTTCACGCCGCTCAGCGACTTCTCGGCGACACCTTGCAGGTCGAGATCGAGAGTCGTACGCAGCGGTTTGCCGTTGGCGGGCTTGGTCGAGAAGAGCTTGCGTTCCTTGCCCGATTTGCGTACGGCTTCGACGAGAAGCCCTTGTTTACCGCGCAGCTGCTCGTCGTAACGCTGCTGCAACCCGGACAGCCCGGTGATGTCGCCCGGTGCGAGCTCGCCGTCGGAATCCTTGATCAGCTCCGCGGTGGCTTCGCCAACCGTGCCGAGGAGCGGCTCGGCGAAGTCGCTCGTCGGCGCGAGCGACATCGTGTCAGCGATCTGCGCGGCACCCTTGATGCTGTCGTACGCGTCCGGGTCGACGTCGCCGGCGTCCGGTTTGCGCAGCACGATCGCTTCGACGAACGCCTCGGGGCCGGCCGCTTTCGCCTCGGCGACGTAGTCGGACACGTTGATGTCGAGCAGTCTCGCGAGCTTGCGGGCCGACGACGGGACCTTCGCTGGTTTCACCTGGGTCTTGTCGATGCCCATGCGGACGACGGGGCGCTCCTTGACGATCGGCTGTTTCTTGCGATCGAGGATGTCGCCTCGCTTCGCGGTCTCGCCGGTGAGGCTCAGATGCTCGCCGTCCTCGAGGTCGGCGAGCACCGTCGGGTCCCATTCGGGCACCCACTCATCGCCGGCGCGTCGCAGGCTCGCCTCGGTCTTGTACGCCCACTCCGAACTCGATCCGGATTTGCCGAGCTTCCACGTGACATCGAGCGATGCCGAGGCGACGTCGCCGTCCTCGCTCACCTCGTCGACGCTGACCTCGGGGAGGTAGTCGCCCATACCGGAGAGCACCTCCTCGTACTGCGACTGGGCATCCTTGCCCGAGCTTCCCTCGAAGGTGAGGTCGCCCACGTCGCCGTCGGAGATCGCGGTCGCAAGATCCTCGGCGGCCGGCTTCGGGTCCGGATCGTCCGAGCCCGTGCACGCGGTCAATCCGGCAAGGCCGGTGACCAGGGCGCAAGACGTCGCCAGCGTACGTACCGACGAGCCGAATCGAATCATGCAGACCTCCCTGTCGTCCCGGGCCAGTCAAGCAGGTCAGGGCAACCCTGTTGCGCCCGGCCGAGCGACCGCGCGCCACGAAACTGGTGCGAAACGCGGGAGCCGAGCCGTCACGCGATCGAAACATCCGTGGACACCAGCCGAAACGCCGACGCCCCACGATGAGGCGCATGCCGATCCGGACAGCGCGGTTCGCCGGCCAACGATTCGGATTCGACCTATCGGAGGTTCCATGGATACCGGCCATGCCGCGTGGGTGCTCACGTCTGCGGCGCTCGTCCTGTTGATGACGCCTGGGCTTGCCCTGTTCTACGGGGGGATGACGCGGGCGAAGTCCGTGCTCAACATGATGATGATGTCGTTCGGCGTACTCGCCGTCGTCCCGGTGGTGTACGTGCTGTGGGGCTGGTCGATGTCGTACGGATCGCAGGACGTCGGCGGTCTGTTCGCCAATCCCTTCGAGCTGTTCGGCCTCGACGGGGTCGCAGACGGCGACTACATCTCGATCGCGTTCCAGGTGACGTTCGCGATCATCACCACTGCGCTGATCAGCGGCGCGATCGCCGACCGCGCGAGGTTCTCCACCTGGCTGGTGTTCGCCGCGGCGTGGGTGACGTTCGCGTACTTCCCACTGGCGCACATGGTCTGGGGAGGTGGGCTGCTCAGCGCCGACGGACCGTTCGCCGACATCGCCGCACCGATCGACTACGCGGGCGGGACGGTCGTACACATCAACGCCGGAGTCGCCGGTCTCGTGCTCGCGCTGCTCATCGGCGTACGACGAGGATTCGGTCGCGAACCGATGCGCCCGCACAACCTGCCGCTGACGATGCTCGGCGCCGGTCTGCTGTGGTTCGGGTGGTTCGGGTTCAACGTGGGCTCATTCGTACCGTCGGAGAGCGGAGACGCGTTCGCGGCGAACTTCGTCGGCGAAACCGGCCTGGTCTGGGTCAACACAACTGTCTGCACGTCGGCCGCGATGCTCGGTTGGCTGTTGCTGGAGAAGCTGCGCGACGGCAAAGCGACCAGCCTCGGCGCGGCGTCCGGCGTCGTCGCAGGTCTCGTTGCGATCACACCCGCGTGCGGCAGCCTCAGCCCGGTCGGCTCGATCGTGCTCGGTCTTGCCGCCGGCGTGCTCTGCGCGCTCGCCGTCGGACTCAAGTACCGCTTCGGGTACGACGACTCGCTCGACGTCGTCGGCGTACACCTCGTCGGCGGGTTGGTCGGGACGATCGGCATCGGCTTCCTTGCCCTCGACGGCGGGCTGCTCTACGGCGACGGCGCCCGTCAGCTCGCCGTTCAGGCGATCATCGCGGCCGTCGCGATCGCGTTCTCTGCGCTCGTGACGCTCGTCGTCGGGGGCGCTCTGAAGCTGACGATGGGCTGGCGGATCACTGCCGACGACGAGCTGGAAGGCATCGACGTGAGCGAGCACGGCGAGTCCGCGTACGACTTCGTCAGCACCTCCGGGTCACGGAGCGTGTCAGGTCCGTCGGCTAAAGTGACGAAACGAGCATCCGAGGGAGCGATCGTATGAAGCTCGTGACAGCAGTCATCAAACCGCACAAGTGGGACGACGTACGCGAGGCGTTGGAGACGTTCGGCGTCAGCGGGATGACCGTCACCGAGGCAAGCGGCTACGGCCGGCAGAAGGGCCACACCGAGGTCTACCGCGGCGCGGAGTACGACGTCGCTCTGGTGCCGAAGCTCCGGGTCGAGATCGTGGTCGAAGACGGCGAGGAGACCGATGTCGTCAACGTCGTCGTGAAGTCGGCGCAGTCCGGCAAGATCGGCGACGGCAAGATCTGGGTCTCGCCGCTGGAGTCGGTTGTCCGCGTACGCACCGGCGAGGTCGACGGAGAGGCGCTCTAATCGCATTGCTCGACGAGCGACCCGAGCGTGCCGCAGCCCGGGTCGACCGGGCACTGCAGATGGATGCGCGGTTGCGCGGGTTGTTCGAGTCCGCTGCGTCGGGCGTCGGGCTGTCGCCTTCGAACGGCTGCGGTCTGGCGCTCGTCGCCGTCGGCGGCTACGGGCGCTCCGAGCTGTCGCCGGCGAGTGATGTCGACGTCGTGCTACTGCACGATCCGGGTATGTCGGCGGCGACCGTCGCAGAGCTCGCCGAGCGGATTTGGTACCCACTGTGGGACGACGCGGTGCTGCTCGACCACGCAGTACGCAGCTCGACCGCCATGCTCGACGCGGCCGCGGTCGATGTACGTACGGCCACCGGCATGCTCGACGCCCGCGGTGTTGCGGGCGATATCTCGATGGTGCAGTCGCTGCGTTCGGCGGTGCTCGCGAGCTGGCGCCGCAACGCGCGTACGCGGCTGCCCGAGCTGCGCAGTGCCTGCGATGAGCGCATCGCGCGGGCAGGCTGGCTCGCCCATGCGGCAGTACCCGACCTGAAGGACTCCGGCGGCGGGCTCCGCGACGGTGTCGTGATGCGCGCGCTGGTCTCGACCTGGCTCGTCGAGGTACCCCGTCACCAGGCCGAGCCGCTGCGACGGGCGCTCCTCGACGTACGCGACGCTCTGCACGAGGTGACCGGCCGCCGTACCGACCGGCTCAGCAATGAGCTGCTCGCCGAGGTGGCCGAGGCGCTCGGCCTTCGACCCGCCGAGCTCGATCTGCACCTACGCGAGCTGGGTTGGCGCACTGCGCATCTGGCGCAGCTGGCGTGGCGGCGTATCGACGACGTACTCCACCCGCATGCCAGGCGCACCCGGTCGCCGACCGGGCCGAAGATCACGACGGTGGCGCGAGGCGTCGGGTTGCTCGACCGCGAGGTCGTGCTCACCCGTGACGCGCGACCGGCGTACGACGCGGAGCTTCCGCTGCGCGCCGCGGTGGAGGCGGCGAGTCGCGGGCGGATCCTCGCGCCCAGCGTCGCGGCACGTTGCGCGCGTGACGGAGCGGCGCCCGAGACTCCGTGGCCGCGTACGACCCGCGATCTGATGGTCGAGCTGCTGGCGAGCGGCTCGGAGCTCGTCTCGGTGTGGGAGGAGCTCGACATCGCCGGCGTCGTCGACCGGTGGCTGCCGGAGTGGTCCGAGATCCGGCTGCGCGGGTCGACGTCGCCCGTCCACACGTACACCATCGACCGGCACAGCCTGCAGACCGCGGTGAACGCGTCGCGCCTCGTACGCAGAGTGCGGCGGCCCGATCTTCTCGTCGTCGCGGCGCTGTTGCACGACATCGGCAAGGGGCGCGCGGGCGACCACAGCGTCGTCGGTGCGCCGATGGCCCGCGAGATCGCCATGCGGTGGGGGTTCGAGGCGGCCGACGCCGATCGGATCGCCGTCCTCGTACGCCGGCACCTGCTATTGCCGACCGCAGCGACCCGACGCGATATCGAGGACCCCGCGACGGCCGAGACCATCGCCGACATCGTCGGCGACCGTGACACCCTCGACCTGCTTGCCGCTCTGACGGAGGCGGATGCGACGGCCACCGGACCGACCGCGTGGACGAAATGGCGGGCCGGACTCGTACGCGGACTCGTCGAGAAGACGCATGAATGGCTACATTCGGGTGTCACGTCGCCCGACCCGGAGGACTACTCGGGCTGGGAGTTCGAGCCGGTCGCCCTCGACGGACGCTCGGTCGTCGTACGCCGCGTCGAGCACCACACCGGCGCATTGTTGTCGATCGTCGCGCAGGACCGTCCGGGTCTGCTGTCCGATCTCGCGGCCGGCGTCGCGCTCGCCGGGCTACGCGTGCGCTCGGTGCGTACCGGAGGCGACGAGGCCGCGTCGTCGCTGTGGGAGGTCGTGGGCGACGAGGTCGATGTGAGCAGACTCGAACCCTTGCTGCGGCGAGTGCTCGACGGTCAGGTCGATATCGCCGAGCGCCTTGCGTACGTCACCGACCCGGCCCGCCCGGTGCCCGTCGTCACCGTGCTGCGAGACCAGTCCGCCACCTCGAGCCTGGTCGAGGTACGCGCCGACGACGCGCGCGGCCTGCTGTGGCAGTGCTGCCGGGTGATTGCGGCGCAGGGGCACACGATTCGCTCGGCCCATGCCACCTCCATCGGGCCGCAGGCCGACAACGTGTTCTACGTCGTCGACGCCGACGACGAGCCGCTCGGTGGCCAGGCGATGGACCAGCTCGCCGTTGCGTTACGGCGTGGGCTCGGAGCCGGCTGAGGTGTTGCGGAGTTTGCGGACTTTTCGGTGCTGTCGCCCGCGCGTACGAACGAAAAGTCCGCAAACTCCGGTCGACCGGATCGGCGGAGCGTACGGCTCACGTGGATGCGTACGCCCGAACCGTTAGGCTGGACCGATGTGTGAGCCGTTGCGGCTCGCCACGACCCGATGCGGCTGCTCGGCCGCGCGACCACGAGGACCGACCCGTTGTTCGACACGCTGCAAGACCGCCTTCAAGCCACGTTCAAGAACCTCCGTGGCAAGGGGCGACTCTCCGAGTCCGATATCGACGCGACCGCGCGCGAGATCCGGATCGCGCTGCTCGAGGCAGACGTCGCTCTGCCCGTGGTCAAGGAGTTCATCGCTGCGGTCAAGGAACGCGCGCGAGGCGCCGAGGTCAGCCAGGCGCTGAACCCCGCCCAGCAGGTCATCAAGATCGTCAACGAGGAGCTCGTCGGAATCCTCGGCGGTGAAACCCGCCGCCTGGAGTTCGCGAAGAAGCCGCCGACGGTGATCATGCTCGCCGGCCTCCAGGGTGCGGGCAAGACGACTCTCGCTGGCAAGCTCGGCCGCTGGCTCAAGGACCAAGGCAACTCCCCGATGCTGGTGGCTTCGGACTTGCAGAGGCCTAACGCCGTCAACCAGCTACAGATCGTCGGCGAGCAGGCCGGTGTCACCGTGTACGCGCCGGAGCCCGGCAACGGCGTCGGCGACCCGGTCAAGGTCGCCAAGGACTCCATCGACGAAGCCAGGCGTACGCTCCACGACGTCGTCATCGTCGACACCGCCGGCCGCCTGGGCATCGACGAGGAGCTGATGAAGCAGGCCGCGGACATCCGCGACGCCGTCAGCCCCGATGAGACGCTGTTCGTCGTCGACGCGATGATCGGCCAGGACGCCGTGACCACCGCGCAGGCCTTCCTGGACGGCGTCGGGTTCACCGGAGTCGTACTCTCCAAGCTCGACGGCGATGCGCGTGGTGGCGCCGCGCTGTCGGTCGCGTCGGTGACCGGCAAGCAGGTGATGTTCGCCTCGAACGGCGAGAAGCTCACCGACTTCGACGTCTTCCATCCGGACCGGATGGCTTCGCGCATTCTCGACCTCGGCGACATGCTGACGCTGATCGAGCAAGCGGAGAAGGCATTCGACGCGGAGGAAGCCGCGAAGGCGGCGGCGAAGCTACAGGGCAAGAGCAGCGACTTCACCCTCGACGACTTCCTGCAGCAGATGCAGGCCGTACGCAAGATGGGCTCGATGTCGAAGATCTTCGGCATGTTGCCCGGCATGGGTCAGTTCAAGGACCAGATCGCCGACTTCGACGAGCGCGAGATCGACCGTATCCAGGCGATCATCTTGTCGATGACGCCCGCGGAGCGGGAGAATCCGAAGCTGATCGACGGTTCGCGTCGCGCGCGGATCTCGAAGGGCTCTGGTACGCAGGTCAGCGACGTCAACGGCCTCGTCGACAGGTTCTTCGAGGCACGCAAGATGATGCAGCAGATGGCCAAGGGCGGTGGCATGCCCGGGATGCCGGGAATGCCCGGGATGCCCGGCATGGGCGGCGGCAAACGATCGAAGTCGCGCCAGCCGAAGAAGTCGAAGAACAAGGGCAAGCGTGGCTCGGGCAACCCGGCCAAGCGGGCGGCGCAGCAGAAGGCCGATGCGCAGAAGCAGTCAGAGCAGCCGGCCGAGTCTCCGTTCGGCGTACCGACCGCAAAGGGTCAGGCCGACGACTTCGAACTCCCCAAGGAGCTTCGCGACCTGCTCTGAGGCCGTAGTGGTCGTACGACACGCGGTACGGTGCGCGAATGGCTGAACACTCCGGCACCCGCGCCCCGCTCGTCGTCATCATGGGTGTCTCCGCCGTTGGCAAGACAACGGTGGGCGAGCGTCTCGCGGCCCGGTACGGCGTGGAATACGCCGACGCCGATGCATTCCACCCGCAGGCGAACATCGACAAGATGAGCGCCGGCGTACCGCTGAGCGACGATGACCGCTGGCCGTGGCTGGAGGCGATCGGCCGGTGGCTGCATGAGCGGCGTGATACGGGAGGAGTCGTGAGCTGTTCGGCGCTCAAACGCGCGTACCGTGACGTGCTCGTCGAGGCCGCTCCCGCGCTTTGCTTCCTCCATCTCGACGGAGACCCAGAGATGATCCGCGAACGCATCGCCCGGCGCAAAGACCACTTCATGCCGCCGTCGCTGGTCGACTCGCAGCTCGCGACCCTCGAGCCGCTCGAACCCGATGAGTGCGGCGTTGCCATCGACCTGACCAAGCGACCCGACGAGATCATTGAGGAGTTCTGCAGGTACGCCAAGCTCCGCTGAGCGGGACGTACGAGTGCGACACGCCGGTGTGTCGCCGCGCGTACGTCCCGCCCAGCGGGGTGGTGGTCAGACGGTCGTACCGACCGCCGGCTCGGGTTCGGGCTCGGATTGTGACGCCGTCAGCTGGGCGATCTTCTCGCCTTCGATGTCGACGTTCGGCACTATCTTGTCGAGCCAGCCCGGGATCCACCAGGCGGCCTTGCCCATCAGGGCGAGCAGCGATGGCAGGATGACCATCCGGACGATGAAGGCGTCGAAGAAGACCGCCGCCGCGAGCGCGAAGCCCATCGACTTGGCCGTGACGTCCTCCTCCATCATGAAGGCACTGAACACCGAGATCATGATGATCGCGGCCGAGACCACGACCCGGGCCCCGTGGTGGTAGCCCTTCATCATCGCCTGGAGCGGTGATTCGCCGTGTACGTACTCCTCGCGCATCCGGGTGACGGTGAAGACCGTGTAGTCCATCGCGAGCCCGAACACCAACCCGATGAGCATGATCGGCATGAAGCTGACGACCGGTCTCGGATCGTCGATCAGGCCGAAGGCGCCCTCTTGGAAGATGACCACCGTTGCCCCGAACGTCGCGGCGACCGAGAGCAGGAACCCGAGTGCGGCCGTCAGCGGGATCAGCACGCTCCGGAACACGATGATCAGCAGTACGAACGCGGCTCCGGCGACGAGTGCCATGTACGGAACGATCGAGCCGAGCATGACGTCGTCGACGTCGGCGTAGATCGCGGTCGTACCCGTCACGCCGTACTCGATGCCGTAGTCAGCAGCCAAACCGTCCTCGGCGTCGCGTACCTCCTTGACGAGGTCCTTGGTGTCCTGGTTGTTCGGGCCAGACTTCGGAACGCCCTGGAAGATCGCGCCGGCGCCGTCCTCGCTCTGGAGCGGCCCGACGACGTAGTCCATGTCGTCGTGTGACTCGAGCTCGGTACGGAGGGCGTCGATCGCCGGCTTGCGGTCGTCCTGCGGTACATCGCTCAGGTCGGCCGCCACCTGGAGCACGCCGTTGCTGCCCTCTCCGAAGCCGTCGGTACGAATGTCGTACGCCTTGCGGATCGTGGTGTCCTTCGGCATGCTCTCGTCGCCGGGCAGACCGAGGCTGAGGTTCAACGCAGGGATCGACAACGCACCGAGTACGACGATGCCGAGCGTCAGCATGAGCGCGGGCCTGCGTCCGATCAGCCGGGCGAACCGGATGCCGTTGGTGACCGCTGTGTCGTCCTCCGGATCGTGTTGTGCAATCAGTGGCAGCTTCGGCTTGAACAGCGCCTTGCCGAACATACCGAGCAGCGCAGGCATCAGGGTCAGCGCGACGATCACCGCGAACGCGGCCGCGAGTGCGCCGCCGAGGCCCATGAACGTCAGGAAGCGCACACCGACGATGCTCAGACCGCCGAGCGCGATGATGACCGTCAGCCCGGCGAAGACGACGGCAGAGCCGGCGGTACCGAGCGCTCGCCCGGCCGCTTCTTCGCGAGTCGGCGCCACGTGCAACTCGTGTTTGTACCGCGAGACGATGAACAACGCGTAGTCGATCGACAGCGCGATGCCGATCATCGATGCCAGGAACGTGGTGAAGCTCGGGATCGAGGTCACCGAGGTGCCGAGCATGATGGTGATCGAAGCCATTCCGGTGCCGACGATCGCGGTGATGATCGGGATGAACGGCGCGATCAGGGCACCGAAGGCGATGATCATGACGATCAGCGCGACGCCCATGCCGATCATCTCGGCGGACCCTCCGGGTGCCTGCTCCTCCATCGCGAGCGAACCGCTCATCTCCACGGTCAGACCGGCGTCGCGGGCGCTGTCGGCAGCGTCGTACGCGGCGTCGCGGTCGGCCTCGGTGACGTCTTGCCAATCCTTGATCGTGAACTCGGTGTCGAGCACGGCCACGCTGGCGGGGTCGTCCTCGCTGAGCACGTTCAGCGGGGCCCCGCTACAGGTCTGCTGCAGCTCGTCGCTCTGCGCGTCGGCGCCGACACAGCCCATCTTCGCCGCCGCGTCGACGGGGTTCTGCAGCGGCTGCTTGTGGTCGATGATGTCGAGCTTGTTCAGATTGGCGACCAGCTCGTCGACGGCCGCCTTGTTATCGGGGTCGGTGAGCTTCTCGCCGGCCGGTGCTTCGATGACGTACGTACCGGTCACCGCATCGAAGTCGAACTCCTGAGACATGCCGGGAAAGTGCTTGTCCATGATGTCGGTTGCACGCTCGGACGGCAGGTTCGGCATGGAGAAGTCGTCCTCCATGGACTGCGAGACGGCGGCGGCCGTTGCGCCGAGGCCGACGAGCAGGAGGACCCAGACGGGTATGACGACCCACCAGCGTCTGAATGCGAACTTGCCGAACCTATAAAGCAGGACGGACACGGTTACTCCTTGAAAGCGATGCGGAAAGTTTCGAAACGTCTTGGGTGGTTGTGAGCTGACGGCCGGGGTACGCCGGCCGTCGAGCCGTCACCGCGACGCGAGTGGGTCGCGTGGGAGAGAGATCTGCCCGTAGTGCTGATGCGGTCGGGCGAAGTGGACGATCCGAGGCTCCGCATCGCAGCATGCATGCGTACTCGTTCTCGCTGCGAGCGCAGCCGGATGGTTTCGCACGTGCTTTCCCCCCTTGGAATGCGGTCGTCCGCCTGATCGACGGTACCCGCGTGGTCATCGATCGTCAAACTGATTAATGATTTCGAGCGTGCACACTTTGGGTGTACCTGTCATGAACGCAGAGTGGTGTCCGCGCTCACGGAACCGATCGTCGTGGACGACGGTTTCGCGGCGGTTTCACGCCGGTTGCGCGCCTCTAGGTCGCTCGGCTCAGAGGCCGACGAGGGCGGTCAGCAGCGTACGCAGCTCGGCGTCGCCCGCCGCTCCCAACCGCTCGGTCAACGAGTCCTGCTCGGTTGCGACGAGATCGACAGCCTTGGCCAGGCGCTCGATGCCTTGCTTGGTGAGGCTGAGGTCGTACGACCGGCGGTCCGAGCTGACCCGAGTGCGGACCACGAGCTCGTCGCGTTCGAGATCGTCGATCGCCCACAACACAGTCGGAGCGCTGACACCGAGCACATCGGCGACGTGCTGCTGTGTGCACGGGCCGTCGCGGTCGATGACTGCCATCACACCGAACTCGCGCGGCTCCAGCCCGAGGGGTTCGAGCAGGTCGATGGAGCGGCCGCGCTGGTCGAGGTGCGCGACGCTGATCAGGTAACCCGTGTGGTCGCGCAATGAGGGAAATGCCGCCAATGCGTCGTCGGGTACCACCGCGCGCAGCAGTGTGTTGAGGCGATCGCGCTGGTCACCGCTCAGGTCGGCGTTGAGCGCTGCATCCGCATCGGTCAGCTCCAGCAGCAGGTCGGCGAGCCGGCGGCGGCCCGACGGCGTGATCGTCAGTACGTACGCGCGTCGGTCGGCGGGATTGCGCTCGCGTACGAGGTAGCCCTCGGCCTCCAACGCCTCCGCCAGCTTGACCATCACGGTTCGGTTCGTCTGGGTACGGTCTGCGACGGCGCCCTGGGACATCGGGCCATGGCTCTCGAGAACCGTCAGCACCCCGACGTCGCGCATATTGGCGTCGGCGTCGAGGGACGTGCGTGCGAAATCCATGGTGCGGGCATACGCCCTGCGCAGCAGGAACCCGGTCAGTGACGACATCGCAGGAGTGCGAGCAGACACCTCCGAGCGCTCAGTCACGCGCAGAGCGTACCTGAACTCGGGCATCGGGGTGGGTAGTCGTACGTGACTCTGCGTTGCCCGCTCCCCGGCCCGTGGTAATCCCCGATGCGCCACCGTCACTGTGCGTGCAGGAAAATCTGATGACCGTCGCAACCAACAGTCGGTACGCTGTCGTCTCGTGCTGGTCTCCCTCCTCCGTACGCACCTGCGTCCGTACCGCGCTGCCATCGGACTCATCGTGGTGCTGCAGTTCGTACAGACGCTCGCAAACCTCTACCTACCCGGGCTCAACGCCGACATCATCGACAGCGGCATCGTCAAGGGCGACACCGACTACATCCTCGAAGTCGGCGGCGTGATGCTCGGCGTCACGGTCCTGCAGGTGGTGTGCACGATCGTCGCCGTCTACTTCGGCGCGCGTACGGCCATGGCCCTCGGCCGCGACCTTCGTACGGCCGTGTTCGCGCGGGTGCAGACGTTCGCTGCGCGCGAGGTGGCGCAGTTCGGCGCGCCTACCCTGATCACTCGCTCGACGAACGACGTCCAGCAGGTGCAGATGCTGGTGCTGATGACGTTCACGTTCATGGTCGCTGCGCCGATCATGTGTATCGGCGGCATCGTGATGGCGCTGCGGCAGGATGTCGAGCTGTCCGGTCTGATCGTCGTCATCATTCCGGTGCTGATCGTGAGCGTCGGCCTGGTGATTGCGCGGATGCGCCCGCTCTTCCGCACGATGCAGACCAGGCTCGACAGCATCAACCGGGTGCTGCGCGAGCAGATCATGGGCATTCGGGTGATTCGGGCCTTCGTCAAGGAGGACTACGAACGCGAACGCTTCGCCGATGCGAACGAGGCATACCGTGACGTCGCCATTGCGACCGGACGTCTGATGGCGTTGATGTTCCCGATCGTCATGCTGGTGATGAATGTGTCGAGCGTCGCGGTCATCTGGTTCGGTGGTCACCGAGTCGCGAGCGGAGATCTCCAAGTCGGCACGATGACGGCGTTCCTGGCGTACCTCATCCAGATCTTGATGTCGATCATGATGGCGACGTTCATGTTCATGCTCGTGCCGCGGGCCGAGGTCGCGGCCGAACGCATCAGCGAGGTGCTCGACACCGAGCCGAGCATCGTGCCGCCCGCCGATCCGGTCGAGCGTTCTGAGTCGGGCGGGTTTGTCGACATCGTCGCCGCCAGCTATGCGTACCCGGGGGCGGAGGAGCCGGTGCTGCACAGCGTCGATCTGATCGCGCGCCCAGGGCAGACGACCGCGATCATCGGCTCAACAGGTAGCGGCAAGTCCACGTTGCTGAGCCTGATCCCGCGGCTGTTCGATGCCACCGAGGGCGAGGTCAAGATCGGCGGCGTCGACGTACGCGATGTGATGCCCGACGACGTCTGGGCGCATATCGGGCTGGTGCCGCAACGCCCGTACTTGTTCACCGGCACGGTTGCGACCAACCTCCGGTTCGGGCGTACGGACGCCAGCGACGACGAGCTCTGGGAGGCGCTGACGATCGCGCAGGCACGCGAGTTCGTCGAGGCGATGCCCGAAGGGCTCGATGCGCCCATCGCGCAGGGCGGTACGAACGTCTCCGGCGGCCAGCGGCAACGCCTTGCGATTGCCCGCGCGATCGTGAAACGCCCAAGTCTCTATCTCTTCGACGATTCGTTCTCGGCCCTCGACTACGCGACCGATGCGGCGCTCCGTAGTGATCTCGCGACAGTCACGAGCGAGTCCGCGGTGATCGTCGTAGCCCAACGGGTGAGTACGATCCGCGACGCCGACCGCATCGTGGTGCTCGACGAAGGACGCGTCGTGGGCACCGGTACGCATGCGGAGCTGATGGACGCATGCGAGACGTACCGGGAGATCGTGCTGTCGCAGCTGACCGAGGAAGAGGCGGGGGTTCAGCGATGAGCGGGCGTGATCCATTGTCGGTGTCGGCGCCGCCGGCGAAGCCGTCCGACTTCAAGGGTTCGACGAGGCGCTTGCTGCGGTTGCTCGCTGCCGATCGCATGCTGCTCGGCGGCGTTCTCGTGCTGGGTGTCGTGAGCGTTGCGCTGAGCGTCGTGGGTCCGAAGATCCTCGGACACGCGACGGACATCGTGTTCAGCGGGTTCTTCTCTGACCAGCTTCCCGACGGCGTCACCAAGGAGCAGGCGGTTGCCGGGTTGCGTGAGCGCGGTGACGACCGGGTGGCCGACATGGTCGCCGCGATGGACATCCACCCCGGTGAGGGCATCGACTTCACGGCGCTCGGGTGGGTGCTGGTCGGTGTGCTCGCGATCTACGTCGCAGCGTCGGCGTTCGCCTGGGTGCAAGGCAGACTGGTGACTCTGACGGTTCAGCGCGCGGTCGCCGGCATGCGCAGCGACGTCGAAGACAAACTCGGCAGGTTGCCGCTTTCGTACTTCGACGGGCGTACGCGAGGCGAGATCCTGTCGCGGGTCACCAACGACATCGACAACATCGCGCAGTCGGCACAGCAGACCATGAGCCAGTTGCTCACGTCGCTGATGACCGTTGTCGGCGTACTCGCGATGATGCTCTTCATCTCGCCGCTCCTCGCGTTGATCGCGGTGCTGACGGTGCCGGTCGCGTTCCTGGTGACGAAGGCGATCGCGAAACGCTCACAGCCGCAGTTCATCGCGCAGTGGACTGCGACCGGCAAGGTCAACGGTCATGTCGAGGAGACGTACACCGGTCACGACGTGGTGAAGGTGTTCGGCCGGCAGGCCGAGGCGCGGCGGGAGTTCGACGAGCGCAATGACGAGCTGTTCGACGCGAGCTTCAAGGCGCAGTTCATTTCCGGGATCATCCAGCCGACGATGATGTTCGTCTCGAACCTCAACTACGTCGCGGTCGCCGTCGTCGGCGCGCTGCGGGTCGGCTCCGGTGCGATCAGCGTCGGCGACGTACAGGCGTTCATCCAGTACTCACGCCAGTTCACCCAGCCGCTCACCCAGGTCGCAGCAATGGTCAACCTGCTGCAGTCCGGAGTCGCCTCCGCC
Organism: Nocardioidaceae bacterium SCSIO 66511; assembly: GCA_023100825.1. Lineage (NCBI taxonomy): Bacteria > Bacillati > Actinomycetota > Actinomycetes > Propionibacteriales > Nocardioidaceae > Nocardioidaceae bacterium SCSIO 66511. Next base: position 1,667,607 of record CP095846.1, read on the forward strand.
GAGCGCGTCTTCGAGCTTCTCGACGAGGACGAAGAGGAGCCCGATGCCGCGGATGCGCTCAGCCCTGAGCACGTCGACGGCCGCGTCGCGTTCGAGCGGGTGAGCTTCTCGTACGATCCGGACGAGCCGCTGATCGAGGATCTCGACCTGGTTGCCGAACCCGGACAGACCGTCGCCATCGTCGGGCCGACCGGGGCAGGCAAGACCACCCTGACGAACCTGATCTTGCGCTTCTACGACATCCAGTCCGGGCGGATCACGCTCGACGGCATCGACATCTCGCGTATCACCCGCCCGGCGTTGCGTGACGACTTCGGCGTCGTACTGCAGGACACGTGGCTGTTCGGCGGGACGATTCGCGAGAACATCGCGTACGGCGCGCACCGCGCGAGCGAGGAGGAGATCCTGGCGGCGGCCGAGGCCGCGCACGTCGACCACTTCGTACGCACGCTGCCCGACGGGTACGACACGGTGATCGACGACGAGGGTACGAATGTCAGCGCCGGTCAGCGACAGCTGCTCACCATCGCTCGTGCGTTCCTTGCCGATCCGGCGATCCTGGTGCTCGACGAGGCGACGAGCTCGGTCGACACGCGTACCGAAGCCCTTGTGCAGAAGGCGATGGAGCAACTACGCGTCGGTCGTACGAGCTTCGTGATCGCGCACAGGTTGTCGACCATCCGCGACGCCGACCGGATCGTAGTGATGGAGCACGGGCAGATCGTCGAGCAGGGTACGCACGATGAGCTGGTCGCTGCCGGCGGTGCGTATGAGCGGCTGTACGCCGCGCAGTTCGCCGGAGCGAGTACCTGAGGTCAGGCCCAGGGCGGGGGAGGCGGCCCGGGCGGGGGAGGACCGGGGTTCGCGGCGAACGGGCCGTATTGCCCCGCCTTCGCTGCTAGACGCGGGCGGTTCTTCGTACCGATGATCAGCAGCACAAGCAGCCAGACGTACGCCCCGATGAACACGACAGCGCAGAGTGCGGAGGCCTGACTGGATACCCGAAGAGTGCTGTCCGTACGGCCCACGATCTCGGTGAGAACCGACGCGTCCGACTCCGGTGCGTCGCCATAGTCGACCAGGAACGCCCCGAACCCGATCATGGCGGCCCATACGATCGTCTGCGCTATCGCCTGACCGAGCGTGATCCGGCCGCGCTCGTACGGGAGTTGCTGCACGAACACCAGGGCGGTCGTCAGCGTCAGCGCGAGCAGCAGAATGGGCACGAGGGCGAGCAGGACGATGAACATCCATCCGCCGACCCCGAAGAACGCGCGGCCGATCCACACCCACCCCACGCACAGGAGATTCATCGGGATCATCGACCAGAAGACGAGTCGTTGAACCATGATCACGGCGTGAGCGTATCGACCGGTGGTGCCACTACTGGTTAGGCTGTGCTGACCGGTTCATCGAGGGAGCGCGCCATGCCGCGGAGCGATCATCCGTCCCCGAAGCGTCGCCTCGCGCGTGGCCGGCGGCTCATATTCCTGATGACTTTCATCGCGGCGGGCGGGACAGTCGGGGCGTTCTTCGGGATGCGAACGATGTTGCCGGATTGGGGAGCCTTGCTCTTCGCGGCCTTTGCCGGCGGCGCATCGACCGTGCTGATGGGTTGGGTGCTGATCGAAGAGTTCCGCCGGCTGCCCGCGATCGATCCGGTCGCGCGTACCGCTCGGGTCACCGGCATCCGCCGTGCAGGCAGCGATGACGACGAACCGGACTCCGTGCGAGTTCGGGTGTCCGTGCCCGATGGGGACTTCGACACGGCGCTCGCCGACCGGATCCATCCCGACGACGAGGGGCGGTTCGCGGTGGGCTCGTACTGGCAGGTCTATGCCTTCGAACGCAGCCGGGCCTGCGTACTGCTGACCGAGGCGCACGACGACGTGCTGCGCGACGGGTGGAACCTCAGCGGCCTCCGGGCGGGCACTGAGGTCGGCGGCTCCACCGGATACGGATCGGAGCTGCTGGCGTGGGGGTTTCGACCGTCAGCAGGCAATCCGGCACCAGGGACCGCGCGATAGCGTCGGGCCATGAGCGAAGCACTCAAGGTTGCCGGCGTTGTGCTGCCCGACGGCGAGCGCCGCGATCTGTACGTCCGCGACGGCGTCGTCACGTACGCGCCGGTCGATGGCGCACGTGATCTCGGTGAGGGGTGGATCGTGCCCGGGCTGGTCGATGCGCACTGCCACATCGGCATCGACACTCGTGGCGGCGACACCGATGCGGCGAGTGCCGAGGAGCACGCCGTCGTCAACCGCGACGCCGGCACGCTGCTCGTCCGCGACTGTGGTTCCGTACACGACACGCATTGGATCGACGATCGTCCAGACCTCCCGCGGGTGGTGCGATGTGGCCGGCACATCGCGCGTACGAGGCGCTACATCCGCGGCTATGCGCACGAGATCGAGCCCGACCAGCTGGTGGCGTACGTACAACAGGAGGCGCAGCGCGGCGACGGCTGGGTGAAGCTGGTCGGCGACTGGATCGACCGTGGGATCGGCGATCTGGCGCCGGCGTGGCCGCGGGCGGCGTTGCGCGATGCCGTGGCAGCTGCGCATGATCTCGACGCGCGCGTGACCGTGCATGTGTTCGGCGAGCAGGCGCTGCCGGATCTGCTGGATGCCGGCGTCGACTGCATCGAGCACGGTGCCGGCCTCGGGCCGGACACGATCGCGCAGATGGTCGACCAGGGCACCGCGTACGTACCGACGGCGCTGCAGCTGAACAACTTCCCCGACTTCGCCGAGCAGGCCGGTGCGAAGTTCCCGGCGTACGCCAAACACATGCGCGACCTGCACGCGCGGCGCAAGGACACCGTGCTGGCGGCGTACGAGGCCGGGGTGCCGATCTACTGCGGAAGCGATGCCGGCGGCATCCGTCCGCACGGCACCGGCCGCGACGAGATCGCAGAGCTCGCGGCGTACGGGATCCCGGCGTTCGACGCGCTTGGCGCCGGCTCGTGGCGGGCGCGCGCCTGGCTCGGCTTCGACGACTCGCTGGCCGAGGGGAGCGCGGCCGACTTCCTGGTCGTACCCCGCGACCCACTGGCCGATCTGACCGCGCTCGCGAACCCGTCGTACGTCGTGCTGCGCGGCGCGGTCGTCAACCCGCGCTGAGCCGGACGGGGCAGGTGCGTCGGGTCAGATCGGGCGGGACACGTCTGCGGGCACGTTCTCGACGTGGCCAAGGTCGATGAGCGCTACCCGGATCCGCTCGGCAGCGTCATCGAGGCTCTCGTCGGACGGGCTCGGGTCGACGTGCTCGAAGCTGAAGTCGTGCAGGCTGTAGACCGGCCATACGTGTACGTGCAGGTGTGGGACCTCGAAGCCGGCGACCATGAGCCCGGTGCGGGGGCAGTCCCAGGATTCCTTCTGCGCGGTGCCGATCCTCTTGGCGACCGACATGAGGTGAGCGAGCAGGTCGTCGTCGGCGTCGACCCACTCGTCCACGGGTTCGCGGGGGACGACCAGTGCATGGCCGTGCGTGATCGGTCCGATCGTCAGGAACGACACGGCGCGCTCGTCGGACCACAGGAAGCGTCCCGGGATCTCGCCATCGATGATCTTGGTGAACAGCGTGGTCATGGGCGCAAGTCTGCCGTACGTCGTCGGGTGCGCGGCGCCGCCGGTGCCCGCGATTGGATGCGAGCGCGAGGCTCTGGCACAATGAGGGGTCGTATCCGTATCGCTCGGGGACCCTCTCATCCTCGTCCGTCCGGATCCGCCGATCAGGCGGCCCCGCACCCCACACGGCGCCTCCTGTTCACCACGCCTAAAGACTCAGAAGGAGACACCACACTCGTGGCCGTCAAGATTCGTCTGAAGCGGATCGGCAAGATCCGTCAGCCGTACTACCGTGTCGTCGTCGTCGACTCGCGCAAGAAGCGCGACGGACGCGTCATCGAAGAGATCGGCATCTACCACCCCAAGAACGACCCCTCGGTGATCGAGCTCGAGGGCGAGCGGGCGCAGTACTGGCTCGGCGTCGGCGCTCAGCCGTCGGAAGCCGTGCTCGCGCTGCTGAAGCTGACCGGTGACTGGCAGCAGTTCAAGGGCGAGGCCGCGCCGGCGCCGCTCAAGGTCGCCGAGCCGAAGAAGAGCAAGGACGACCTGTTCAACGAGGCGCTCAAGGACGTCGGTGTGGAGCCCAAGGAGGGTGCCACCACGACCAAGTCCTCGAAGAAGTCGTCGAAGAAGGCCGACGAGGCCAAGGCCGATGACGCCAAGGCCGAAGAGCCGAAGGCCGATGACGCCAAGGCCGAAGAGCCCAAGGCGGAAGAGCCGAAGGCCGACGAGGCCAAGGCCGAGCAGTCCGACGAGGGCTGACGCCGGTGATCGCCGAACTCATCGAGCATCTGGTGGGTGGCATCGTCGCGTACCCCGATGACGTCGACGTACGCGCGAAGCAGCTGCGTCGCGGCGTCATCTACGAGGTACGCGTGAACCCGAGCGATCTCGGCAAGGTGATCGGCCGCTCCGGTCGCACCGCCACCGCGATCCGCACGGTCGTCAATGCCGTCGCGGGCAAGGGCAGCGCCCGGATCGACTTCGTCGACGTCGACCGCCGCCGCTGAGAGGAAGCTCCTGCGATGCAGGTCGTGATCGGCCGCATCGGTCGCGCGCACGGGGTACGTGGCGAGACCAGTGTCGACGTACGCACCGATGAGCCCGAACGCCGCTTCGCGGTGGGCTCATCGGTGCAGGTCGAAGACACCGGCCGTACGCTGCGGATACAAGCGGTGCGCCGCCATCAGGGTCGGCTGCTCGTGCAGTTCGACGGGGTCGACGACCGCACCGCCGCCGAGACCCTGCGTGGGTGCGTGCTCGCCGTCGAGGTCGACCCAGACGAGGCGCCCGACGACCCGGAGGAGTTCTACGACCACCAGTTGGTCGGGCTCGAGGTCCGCTCGAACGCCGGCGCCGTCGTGGGAGAGATCCGCCAGATCGTCCATCTCCCCGCTCAGGACGCGCTCGAGGTACGCACGCCGGAGGGTCGCGACCTACTGGTTCCGTTCGTCGAGGAACTCGTGCCGACCGTCGATGTCGCCGCGGGGCACGTGATCGTGTCCGACGTACGCGGTTTGCTCGATCCGGACGTCGCCGACGAGGCTGGCTGATTCCGGTGCGCATCGACGTCATCACCATCTTCACCGACTACCTGAGTCCGTTGTCGGTCTCGCTCGTCGGCAAGGCGCGTGAGCGCGGATTGCTCGACGTCCGCGTACACGATCTGCGCGACCACACGCACGATCGACACCGGACCGTCGACGACACCCCGTACGGCGGCGGCGCCGGCATGGTGATGCGGCCCGAGCCGTGGGGCGAGGCGCTCGACGAGCTCACTGCGGATTCCGCGCAGCTGCCCACCCTGGTCGTACCCACGCCGTCGGGGCGCCCGTTCGGCCAGCGCGACGCCGAGCGACTAGCGGGTCTCGACTGGCTGGTTTTCGCCTGCGGGCGGTACGAGGGGATCGACCAGCGGGTGATCGACGACGCGGCCGAGCGGATGCCCGTCGAGGAGCTCTCCCTCGGCGACTTCGTGCTCAACGGCGGTGAGGTCGCGACACTCGCGATGATCGAGGCGGTGGCGCGGTTGCTGCCGGGCTTCATGGGCAATCCCGAGTCTCTGCGCGAGGAGTCGCACACCGAGTCCGGGCTGCTCGAGTACCCGGTCTACACCAAACCCGCGAGCTGGCGCGGCCGCGACGTACCCGAGGTGTTGCTGTCGGGCAATCACGCCAGGATCGCGCAGTGGCGCCACGAGCAGTCCGTGCAACGTACGAAGGACCGCCGGCCCGATCTGCTGTGACGCGTAGGCGCGAGCATCCGGCAAGGTGCCCGCGATAGCTCAGGTACGCCGGCCTTCTCGCCAGGCGAGCGGCGCGGTGGCCGCGATCAGCGCCGCCGACACGATGAATGCGGCCTCATGGCTCGCGAGTGCGACGACGGCGCCGAGGAGCACCGCACCGACGCCGGCCCCGCCGTCGTACGCCATGTTCCAGACGGTGCTGGCGAGTCCGCGTCCTTGCGTACCTGCGCGGTTGAGCATCACGACGAGCGTTTCGTTCTGAACGGCGCCGAACCCCACCCCGTACGCGAATGCCGCAACCGGGACGACAGCCTGCGGGCCTTCGCCGGTCAATGCGGCGACGCCTGCCATGCCCAGTGTGCCGGCGAGGACCGCGGGCAGCACCATGCGACCGGCGCCGATCTGGTCCGAGATGGCACCGACGCCGAGCCGACCGGCGTTGACTCCGATCGACATCGCGAGCAGCGCGGTCGATGCCGTCACAGGGTGACTGATCGCGAGCGGCAGGAACGTCGACAGACCTCCCAGACCGATCGACACTCCGATCATCAGCACGAATCCCGGTAGCAACGGCCCGAGACGTGCGGACGCCTCGTCGGTAGCGCTGCGATCGTCGCGACGCTCGCTGCTCCGTACAAAGAGCACAGTCGGCACTGCGACCAGGGTCGAGACCGTCATCGCCAAGAACACCGGCGCGAATCCGACTTCCTGTGCGACCCACACGCCGAGAGGCAAGCAGACGACGCTCGGCAGTCCGGTCGCGAGGCCGTAGAGCCCGACGCCCTTGCCGATGAGGGCGGCCGGGATCAGCTCGGCGGTCAGCGCGCTCCCGGCCACCACCACCATGCCGAAGCCGATGCCGCGTACGGCCGAGACCGCGAGAACGGGCGCGAGTGCGTCGGAGAGCAGGTACGCCGGGGTGGCGACTCCCATCAGCAGCGCGCCGACGGAGAACAACGTACGAAGCGACAGCAACCGGAACAGCCAGCTAATGCAGAGCTGGCTGACGACGGTTGCACCCATCATCACGCCAGTTGTCGAGCCGACACCGGTGCCGCCGCTCCCGCCCTCGGCGGCCCACAGTGGTACGACCGACAAGAGCGTGGCGTAGTTGCCGACCGAGAGGAACGTCGCGACCAGCAGGAGTAGGAAGCTCCGGCTTCGCAGCGGGCTCGCCCGTCCGGTTGGGCCAGAGACCTCGCGGGTACGACGCATCAGTCAGTTATAGGCCACCGGTTGACGCCGCGACATGCGTACCACTGCTCGGACGGCGCTCGATTTCGCCGCGTCGAGTCCGTATGGCAAACTTGGTCGTCGGTGCGCCGCCGGTTCTGCTGCCACAGGGGTATGACCACGCGCGTACGCGCCGCCCAATGACCGTCAGTTTCGTGGATGACCTGTGGCACCTGCGAGGAAGAGACTCCGATGACCAACCCGATCGATGCCGTCGCTGCCGAAGCCAAGCGCGACGACATTCCCGAGTTCCGCGCCGGCGACACACTCAAGGTGCACGTCCGCGTCGTGGAGGGCAACCGCTCTCGTATCCAGGTTTTCCAGGGTGTGTGCATCAAGGTCCAGGGGTCGGGCGTCGGCCGCACCTTCACCGTCCGCAAGGTGAGCTTCGGCGTGGGTGTCGAGCGTACGTTCCCGCTGCACACGCCGGTCGTCGACAAGATCGAGGTCGCCACCCGCGGCGACGTACGCCGGGCGAAGTTGTACTACCTGCGTAACCTGCGAGGTAAGGCCGCTCGTATCCGCGAGAAGCGCGAGACGACGCCAGCCAACTGATCCTCGACCCGGATAGGGGCCATCCGGTGCACGACGACAGCGAGACCGCCGCACAGAACGCGGCCGCAGACGCGGCTGCCGCTGATGCTGGGCCCGACCGGCCGGGGCCGAGCTCCGAAGAGTTCGCTTCGTCGCCGACCGGGGCGTCGAAGCGGACGAAGAAGACCCGGCCGTTCTGGCAGGAGCTGATCGTCCTGTGCGTGGTCGCTCTGGTGATCGCCTGGTTCGTCAAGGCGTTCTTCGTCCAGTCGTTCTACGTACCGTCGGAGTCGATGATGCCGACTCTCGTCGGCCACACACACGGCTCGAAGCCCGACGACAGGCTGCTGGTACAGAAGGTCTCGTACTGGAGCGGCGGCCCAGAACGCGGTGACGTGATCGTGTTCAAGGATCCGGGCGGGTGGCTCTCGGACGCCGAGACCCCCGATCCGAACGCGTTCCAACGCACGATGGAGTTGGTCGGCCTCTATCCGACGGGCGGCCATCTGGTGAAGCGCGTGATCGGTGTCGGCGGCGATGAGGTCAGCTGTTGTGACGGCCAGGGCCGCCTGCAGATCAACGGCGAGTCGATCGAGGAGCCGTACGTCAGGAACCCCGCCGCCACGAAGCAGCGCAAGTTCAACGTCACGGTTCCCGACGGCAAACTGTGGGTCATGGGCGACAACCGGGCCCACTCTGCCGACTCGGTGTACCACATCGGTGACAAGGACGGCGGGTTCGTCGACGAGGACGAGGTCGTCGGCAAGGTGTGGTCGGTCGTCTGGCCGCTCGACCGATTCGGCGGGCTGCCCGACGTCGGCGAGATCGGCGACCTGGACTAGTTCAGGGCACTAGGTTCAGGCGTAGGCGACGATCGGTGGTTCGCACCTCGGGAGGCACTGGTCGGGCTATAAGGTCGGGTACGTGAGCTCGTATGACGCCGACGGCGATGGACAATCAGCTGAGTCGCAGCGGCGAGTAGAGCCGGATGACCCGGGCGCGCCGAGACCTCCCGAATCAGCCGCCGAAGCGGAGGACGGTAAACGCGCCAAACGCAAGCATCTGCCGTTGTGGCAGGAGACGTTGCTGCTGCTCGGCATCGCCTTGGTGCTCGCCCTGATCGTCAAGACGTTCTTCGTACAGGCCTTCTACATCCCTTCGGGGTCGATGGAGCCGACCCTCATCAAGGACGACCGGATCCTGGTCGAGAAGGTGTCGTACTGGGCAGGCGACGTCGACCGTGGTGATGTGGTCGTCTTCGACGACCCGGGCGGCTGGCTCGACAAGGAGCAGAGCAGCGAGCCGAGCAATGCGTTGCAGAAGGGGCTCGAGCTGGTCGGGCTCTACCCGTCCGGCGGTCACCTGGTCAAGCGCGTGATCGGGGTCGGCGGCGATCGGGTCAGCTACTGCGGCGGAGCATCCCGGGTCCGGGTCAACGGGCAGCTGATCGACGAGCCGTACCTGCCCGATGGTGGCGAGGGGTTCGAGGTCCCGAAGCGGAGCAAACCCGACTGCTCCGTCGTCGATGTGCCCGCCGATGAGCTGTGGGTGATGGGCGACAACCGCGGCAACTCCGCCGACTCGCGCGCGCATACGGGAGGCCCGGGGGGCGGCACCATCAGCGTCGACGAGGTCGTCGGCAAGGACTGGCTGATCGTCTGGCCGTGGGACCGGATCGGCACGGTCAGCGACGACCACGCATTCGACAACGACGAGCTGGACGAGCTGCAGGCAGAAGTACGCTAGTGCACGGCACTGGAGCGTTGTGGCAAGGAGGTGTGAGCCGGTGACCGTGCGCCCGCGTGGCTCGACTGTGCGTCGCGACGCCGGACTCTACGGGTACGAACGTGCCCTGGGGCGAGCCGGTCTCGCGCCGATCGCCGGCGTCGACGAGGCCGGACGCGGAGCGTGCGCGGGTCCGCTGGTGGCAGCGGCCGCGGTGCTGCCCGAAGGCCGACGCGGCATCGTCCCCGGCCTCGCCGACTCCAAGCTGCTGACGGCGTTGCAGCGGGAGCGCTGCTACGACGAGGTGCTCGCCCGCGCGGTCGACTGGTCGGTGGTCGTGATCGAGTCGGCCGAATGCGATCGGCTGGGCATGCACGTCGCGAACATCGAGGCGCTGCGGCGCGCGCTGGCACGACTCGACGGCGACCCGCAGTACGTACTCACCGACGGTTTCCCGGTCGACGGCCTCGGCCGTCCGGGGCTCGCGGTCTGGAAGGGCGACCGGGTCTCTGCCTCGATCGCTGCGGCCTCGGTCATCGCCAAGGTGACTCGTGACCGGATCATGTGCGAGCTGCACGAGACCTATCCTGCGTACGACTTCGCGACCCACAAGGGATACATCACCCGCGAGCACACGCGGGCGCTCGACGCTCACGGGGCTTGTCCGCAGCATCGGCGGCGGTTCTCCAACGTGCGCGCGGTGCTCGGCGAGGCCGACGGGGCGGTGCTGGAGTCTGCTGCCGCGACGACATTGCGAGGAGAGGTATGAGCGCCGACGACCTGGAGCAGTACGAGGCCGATATGGAGCTCGCGCTGTACCGGGAGTACCGCGACGTGGTCGGCATCTTCAAGTACGTCGTCGAGACCGACCGGCGGTTCTACCTGTGCAACGCCGTCGACGTGAAGGTCCGCTCGGAGACGGGCGACGCGTACTTCGAGGTGTCGATGAGCGATGCGTGGGTGTGGGACATCTACCGCCCAGCGAGGTTCGCCAAACAGGTCAAGGTGCTGACGTTCAAGGACGTCAACGTCGAAGAGCTCGCGACGAGCGATATCGAGCCACCGAAACCCTGATCGGGGCCGCCGCGGAGCGCACGTACGCCGTGCGCTGACCGCTTCGAGCCGGATCTCGTCCACAGTCCTCGCGCAATCCACAGCTCGCCCGATCAGCCCGACACCTTCCCGCCGCACACACGCATGCTGCAAGGCGGAGGTGATCGCGGATGGCGACGTACGAGCAGCGCCGCTCGCTCGGAGAGTACGGCGAGCGACTCGCGGCCAGCCACCTGCGCGCGGCGGGCATGGTGATTCTGGATCGCAACTATCGGTGCAAGCACGGCGAGATCGATATCGTCGCGCGCGACGGAGACACCCTCGTCGTCTGCGAGGTGAAGACCCGGCGCAACCTGATGTACGGCGCCCCGATCGAGTCGGTGACACCGCAGAAGGCTGCCCGGCTGCGACGACTGGCGGCCCATTGGCTCGCCGACTTCGCGATGTCACCGCCGAGCATCCGCATCGATGTGATCGGCGTCGTGGTTCCCGTACGCGGTGCTCCTCGAGTCGAGTGTGTCGCGGGGGTGGCCTGACCATGGGGATGGCACGCACCCGATCCGTCGCGCTCGAGGGCACTCGCGGCCACCTGGTCGAGGTCGAGGCCGATATTTCGCCGGGTCTGCCGACGGTGACCGTCGTCGGGCTGCCCGATGCATCGCTCGGTGAAGCCCGAGCCCGCTGCCGCGCTGCCGTGACGAACTCCAAACGCGCCTGGCCGGACCGCAAGGTGACGATCGGCCTGTCTCCCGCATCGCTGCCGAAGTTCGGCTCGCACTACGACCTGAGCATCGCGATCGCCGTGCTCGCGGCCGCCGGGGAGGTTCCGCGGGCGGCGCTCGCCGACACCATCTTCCTCGGCGAGCTCGCCCTCGACGGAATGCTGCGCGGCGTACCCGGCGTGCTCCCGTCGACGCTGGCGGCAGTCGATGCCGGGTGTGCCCGCATCATCGTGCCCGAGGTGAATGCTCCCGAGGCCGAGCTGGTCGGTCAGGTCGAGGTGCACGCGGTGCGCTCGCTGCGCCATGTCGTCGCGATCCTGCGGGCAGAGCCGATCCCGGACGACCCTCCGGTGCTGCCGATGGTCGACAGCGCGAGCTCCTCCTGGTGCGAGCAGGACCGGCTGGCTCTGCTCGACATGCGCGACGTCGTCGGCCAGGATGCCGGCCGGATTTCGGTGACTGTCGCCGCAGCGGGCGGTCATCACCTTTTCCTGCACGGCCCACCGGGTGTCGGCAAGACGATGCTCTCCGAACGCCTGCCCGGCCTCCTTCCCGATCTCGGCCACCGTGAAGCGATGGAGGTCATGGCCGTGCACTCCGTCGCCGGCATCCTGGCGGCCGATGCTCCGCTGATTCGCCGCCCGCCATTCCTCGATCCGCATCACTCGGCGAGCAAGCCGGCGGTGATCGGCGGTGGCGGTCGCGTCGTACGCCCGGGTGCGATGAGCCTCGCACACAGGGGAGTGCTGTTTCTCGATGAGGCGCCGGAGTTCAACCGCGACATCATGGAGGCGTTGCGCCAACCACTCGAAAGTGGACGGGTCACGATTGCGCGCGCCGCGCGCACGGCAGAGTATCCGGCGCGGTTCCAACTCGTCCTCGCTGCCAACCCGTGTCCATGCGGCCGAGACGGCACGTCGACGTCCGACCTGTGTACGTGCACGACGACGTCCAAGCGCAAGTATCACGACAAGTTGTCAGGCCCGGTACTCGACCGGATCGACGTGCACCGCACAGTCGAGTCGATTTCCGTACGCCAACTGCACGAGGCGGTCGACGACAAGGTCGACACCGCGTCCATTGCGGCGCTGGTCGAGAAGGCTCGGCACCGTCAGCGCGATCGCTATGCCGGCACTCCGTGGCGAATCAACGCCGAAGCGCCCGGTGCCGAGCTGCGTAGACACTGGCCGATGTCGAGCGACGCCGACGCGCTGATCGACAAGGCGTTGGCGCGCAGCAGAGTTTCGCCGCGTGCGGCCGACCGGATCGTTCGCCTCGCCTGGACGGTCGCGGATCTGACCGGTGTCGAGCGTCCTGGTGTCGCGGAGGCACGCGCGGCCATGCAGCTGCGAATGGACGAGCCGATCGACGGCCCGCTGCTGGGAGTCCTGGAATGACCGACCCGCAGGAAGCGTCGTCGATGCAGCAGCCGAGCGCACGGATGCTGATGAGTTTGGTCACCGAACCCGGTGACGTTCGCCTCGTCGAGGCGATCGAGCAGTTCGGTGTCGACGACGTACTCGCGGCCTGCCGAGCGGGCGAGCCGCTCGACGAGGACGTGCTGAAACCGTCGTGGGTCCAGCGGGCGTCGGAGCTCGACCGCCTCGCCGACGACGCCCTCGCAGCGGCCGAACGCGCCGGGCTGCGGTGGATCGAGCCGGGTGCGCGAGGCTGGCCGGACCGCTTGGAGTCGCTCGATCTGGCCGAGCCGTTGAGCTCTGTCGGCGGGGCCCCGCTGGGCCTGTGGGTCCGCGGCAGCATCGAGCTCGCGGCCGTAACCGATCGGTCGGTCGCAATCGTCGGAGCGCGCAATGCGACGACCTACGGAACCCAGGTCGCCGCTGACCTCGCCGCCGAGGTCAGCGTCGACGGATGCACCGTCATCTCCGGAGGAGCGTTCGGCGTCGACATCGCTGCCCACCGAGGTGCGCTGGCCGTCGGCAAACAGACGGTGTGCGTGCTCGCGTGCGGAGCCGACGTCGCGTACCCACGTGCGCATTCCAATATCCTCGCGCGAATTGCCGACAACGGGTTGGTGATCAGTGAGCAGGCGCCCGGGGCGACGCCGACTCGCGGGAGGTTCCTGACCCGCAACCGCGTCATTGCGGCGCTGGCCCAGGGCACTGTCGTCGTCGAGGCGGCGCGTCGAAGCGGCGCGCTCAACACCCTCAACTGGGCGCAGCGCTGCAACCGGGTCGCGATGGGCGTGCCGGGCCCCGTCACGAGTCGGGCATCGGTCGGCGTGCACCACGTGCTGCGTGCGGGAGGCGCGGTGCTCGTCACTCGCAGCGATGAGGTGCTCGAGGCGCTCGGCACGATCGGATCTGTCGACGCGACGCTGCCGTGGGTTCCGCCGACAGGCATCGACCGGCTGTCCGTATCGACCCTGCGCATCTTCGAGCAGGTGCCCGCCGGGTCGAGCGCAACGACCGAGGAGATCGCTGCGGCAGTGCCGTGCCGACCGGAGGAGGTTCGACTTGCGCTCGGTGCACTCGTCGAAGCGGGGTTCGTCGTGGCCGGCGACGACTGCTGGCGGGCCATCCGCCCACAGCGGCGAGCCGACTTGTCGTGAGGGGCGCCAACCTGCACAGTGCGACACATGGGCACACAGTCGGCGGCGGAGGGTGCAGAGAGCACCGTCGCACGAGGCGAGCCGTCCCGCGGTTCGGCGTGGGCCGATGCGCTGACGGCGTACGAACGCCACCTGACAGCCGAGCGTGACCTGACCCCGCACACCGTGCGGGCGTACCTGACCGATCTGCGCGGACTCGCCGAGCATGCGACGGCACTGCGCGTCGAAGATCCGGCGGACCTCGACGTACGCACGCTGCGCAGCTACCTGGCGAACCTGCAGACCCGCGGGCGCGCCCGAACGACCCTGGCGCGGCGTGCGACGGCGGTGCGGGTGTTCGGGGCGTGGCTCGTGCGTACCGGTCGGGCGACGAAAGACCCCGGTGCACTGCTCGCGAGCCCCAAGGCACATCGAGATCTCCCCGCGGTCCTACGCGAGGACGAAGTTCGAGACCTGCTCGACGCAACGGCGGCCGCCTGCGTCGACGACGGAGCGGTCGGGCTTCGTGATCTGGCCGTGCTCGAGGTGCTGTACGCGACCGGCATCCGGGTCGGCGAGCTCGCCGGACTGGATGTCGATGACGTCGATGAGGAACGCCGAGTCGTAAGGGTCTTCGGCAAGGGACGCAAGGAGCGCATGGTTCCGTACGGTGCGCCCGCGGCTCGCGCGCTGTCCGACTGGTCCTCTCGGGGCCGGCCGGAGCTGGCCCGGCAGGGGAGCGGACCCGCGTTGTTCCTCGGCGCACGAGGCGGACGCATCGACCAACGAGCCGTTCGTACGTTGGTGCACCGGCGGCTCGGTGTCGTAGAAGGAGCGCCCGATCTCGGTCCGCACGGGCTTCGACACACCGCGGCAACCCATCTGCTCGACGGCGGCGCCGACCTGCGCACCGTTCAGGAGCTACTGGGTCATTCGTCGCTCGCGACGACCCAGATCTACACCCATGTGAGCACCGATCGGCTGCGCGCGGCCTATCGCCAGGCACATCCGAGAGCCTGACGTCAGAGCCAGGTCTCGGGGTCGACGGTGGTCCCGTTGACCTCGACCATGAAGTGCAGATGGCATCCGGTCGAGTAACCGGTGCTGCCGACAGATCCGATGACATCGCCACGCTGGATCGAGTCGCCGACACTGACTTCCCAGCTGGTCAGGTGGTTGTACGAGGTGGTCGCCGCGCTACCCGCGATCTGGCCGTGGTCGACGATGACCCGGTTCCCGTAGGCGGCGTCGGCGTACGCCTCGGCGACGACGCCGTCCTCCGCGGCACGTACGGGAGTGCCGCAGCCCACGCCGAAATCGGTGCCGTCATGCAGCTTCCAGACACCGAGGATCGGGTGTAGGCGCATGCCGTAGGGCGACGTGATCGGTCCGTCGACCGGCATGCCGAGGCGTCCGTCTCCGTCGACCGGGCCGACCGGCGTCACCGGGGCTACCGGCGGTGGCCCGAACGGTGTCACCAAGCGCACGGCCGAGGTTGACGGCAGCAGCTCGAGCGGGTCTGCGTACTCGCCGGCGACGATCCGACCGAGATGCAGACATGCATCGGGCGCGCAATGGCTCCCGGCCTCGGCGAGCGTGCCGATCGTCTCGCCGGCGGAGATGTCGTCTCCGCGGGTAACGGTCGCATCTACGGGCTGGTACGTGGACTCGGTGCCGCCGTGATCGATGGTGATCACACCCACGCCCGCGATCTTGCCGACGTACGTGACGGTGCCGCTCGCCACCGCATGCACGTCGGCGCCGACCGCGCCGGCAAGGTCGACTCCGCGGTGCCCGGCGCCGTACTCCTCATCGGGTGCGTCGAACGCCTCGACGACCGCGGGTTGGGGATCGAGCGGCCAGACCCAGGAGTCTTCGGCGTATGCCGGTAGCGCGACGGCGGCGAGCCCGGCGACAAGCAGAGCGGCGAGACAGAGCGTGAGAGCCTTCATGCCCGCAGCGTGCGTGTTCCGATACGCGTGTGGCCGGGCATCGCGCGATGCCTGTGGACAAGCCTGCCGATCGGCGCGCGCTGTGGACGATCAGCGGCCGCGAGCCGTCACCGTCGCAGCCGGGCGCGGACGTTCGCCAGGTCGGCATCGGTCGCGCCGCCGTCGCGGAGGTACGTCGGCAGGTCTACGCCGAGCGTCGCGCCGCCGACCAGCTCGTCGATGATGCGTGCCGGTGTCGTTCCGCGTTCGGCGTACAGATGGTCGAAGGCGGCAGGTGTGCGTACCTGGCCGTCGGGTAGGCAGACAGTGGCAACCAGTTCGTCACTCATCGCGTGGTCGTCGGCGATTCGCTCCGCAGGCACGTCGGCAAGGGCCAGAGCGAGCATGCTCACCAGACCCGTACGGTCGCGACCGGCCGCACAATGCACGAGCACGACTCCCGGCCCGGCCTGTGCGATCGCCGAGACCGCCGCTGCGCAGCGTTCGGGCTTGCGGCGCATGAACTCCGGGTAGTACAGCGGTCCGAGGCCGCCGTAGCCCTCGGACTCGAAGAAGTCCCACATCTGCGTGTCGGCCGCGTCGTCGATCGGCAGCCGCACGGTTGTCACCGAATCGGGCCGGGGCGCGTTGTCGGCGCCGAGCTCGTCGTCGTTGCGCAGATCGATCACCGTTCGCACGCCGTACGCCGCCAGTGCCGCCCAACCCGTTGTCGTCAGGTGCTCGACGTTCTCGGCGCGTACGATCCCGCGGAACTCGGTGCGACCGCCGTCGCGGGTTTCGATGCCGCCCAGATCGCGTACGTTGCAGCAGCCGTCCCACGGCAGGACCCGGTCATGACGCATGAGCGTCATCCTGACATGGCCCCGTGCCGCGCAGGTCGCGGTCAGGTATCGATCCGATTGGCGCCGGCGGCCCGGGCTCACGTAAACTACCTCCAGCACCTCTGTAACGAGGTGACTTCGCGTGCCCGCAAGTCATGTCTACCCGTAAGGCGCGATGTGGGCGCGGTCCTGGTCTCCACGAAACGTGGGGTGGGCCGCGTGCCGGGCACCAGGGCATCGGCGACCGTCGATGCGACAACCAGGACGGGGCGCCCGGCGCCCAGAAGGAGAACGGCCATGGCCGTCGTGACCATGCGACAGCTGCTCGAGAGCGGCGTCCACTTCGGACATCAGACCCGGCGCTGGAACCCGAAGATGAAGCGCTTCATCTTCACCGAGCGCAACGGCATCTACATCATCGACCTCCAGCAGTCGCTGAGCTACATCGACAACGCCTTCCAGTTCATCAAGCAGACCGTCGCCAACGGTGGCGTGATCCTCTTCGTTGGCACCAAGCGGCAGGCCCAGGAAGCGATCGCCGAGCAGGCGACGCGGGTCGGCATGCCCTACGTCAACCAGCGCTGGCTTGGCGGCATGCTCACCAACTTCCAGACGATGCACCAGCGCCTGCAGCGCATGAAGGAGCTCGAGGAGATCGACTTCGACGATGTCGCCGGCTCCGACCGCACGAAGAAGGAGCTCCTTCACATGCGGCGCGAGTACGACAAGCTGAACCGCACGCTCGGCGGCATCCGCGATATGGGCCGTACGCCGTCTGCGGTGTGGGTCGTCGACACGAAGAAGGAGCACCTCGCGGTCGACGAGGCCAAGAAGCTCGGTATCCCGATCATCGCGATCCTCGACACCAACTGCGACCCCGACGACGTCGACTACCCGATTCCGGGCAACGACGACGCGATCCGTTCGGTGACGCTGCTGACCCGCGTCGTGGCAGACGGCGTCGGCGAGGGTCTGATCGCGCGCGGTACGGCCAAGTCCGGTGAGGCACCGGCCGGTGCCGAGCTCGGTTCCGATGAGCCGCTGGCCGAGTGGGAGCGTGAGCTCGCCAAGGGCGGCGAAGGCGATGCCCCGGCGGCCGAGGCGCCGAAGACGGAGGCCCCTGCAGCCGAAGCACCTGCAGCCGAGGCACCTGCAGCCGAAGCACCCGCAGCGGAGCCCGCCAAGGACGACGCGGCCGCCGCAACCGAGGCGCCTGCAGACGACGCGAAGGCCTGACTCCACCCTCACGACACAGACGAGAAAGAAGACAATGAGCATTACCGCAGCGGATGTGAAGAAGCTCCGGGACGCCACCGGCGCCGGGATGATGGACGCCAAGAAGGCGCTCACCGAGGCCGAGGGCGACTTCGACAAGGCAGTCGAGAACCTGCGCATCAGCGGGGCAGCCAAGGCCGCCAAGCGCGGTTCTGAGCGCGATGCGACCGCCGGACTCGTCGCGGCGTCGGGCACTGCGCTCGTCGAGCTCAACTCCGAGACCGACTTCGTCGCCAAGAACGAGCAGTTCGTCGCACTTGCCGATGAGCTCGCGCAGGCGGCCGACCAGAGCAAGGCCGCCGACGCCGAGGCGCTGAGTGCGGTCACGCTGTCGGGCGGCAAGACGGTCGCCGAGGCGATCAGCGAGCTGGCAGCGGTCATCGGCGAGAAGATCGAGCTCGGCCGCGTCGCCGTGTTCGACGGCGACGTCGCGACCTACATGCACCGCCGGGCGAGCGACCTGCCGCCGGCGGTCGGCGTACTGGTCGAGTACGACGGCGCCGACGAGTCCGCGGCCCGCGGAGTGGCGATGCAGATCGCCGCGATGCGCCCGCAGTTCGTCTCGCGTGACGACGTGCCCGACGACGTCGTGGCCAAGGAGCGCGAGATCGCCGAGGCCACCGCCCGCGAGGAGGGCAAGCCGGAGCAGGCACTGCCCAAGATCATCGAGGGGCGGCTCAACGGCTTCTACAAGGAGGTCGTGCTCCTCGACCAGCCGGCCGTTCAGGACGGTAAGAAGTCGGTACGCGCGATCCTCGACGACGCAGGCGTACAGGTGAAGCGGTTCGCCCGCTTCGAGGTCGGCGCCTGAACGAGGCAGCCAGCCGTACGAAGAACCGAAGAACGCCCAGGAGGCCGGTGACATGGACCAGGACAACGCAGTCGATGTACCGGCCTCCGGGTCGTTTCGGCGGGTTCTGCTGAAGCTCTCCGGTGAGGTGTTCGGCGGCGGCAAGATCGGGGTCGACCCCGACGTCGTCAACGGCATCGCACAACAGATCGCCGAAGTCGCCCGGGAGGGCGTACAGGTCGCGGTCGTGGTGGGCGGCGGCAACTTCTTCCGCGGAGCAGAGCTGTCTCAGCGCGGTATGGACCGCGCACGCGCGGACTACATGGGCATGCTCGGTACGGTGATGAACTGCCTCGCGCTGCAGGACTTCACCGAGAAGCAGGGCGTCGAGACCCGCGTTCAGTCCGCGATCGCGATGGGGCAGGTCGCAGAGCCGTACATCCCGCGGCGAGCCATCCGGCACCTCGAGAAGGGCCGCGTGGTGATCTTCGGCGCGGGTGCCGGCATGCCCTACTTCTCGACCGACACCGTCTCGGTGCAACGCGCGCTCGAGATCAAGGCCGACAGCGTGCTCATGTCGAAGAGCGGCGTCGACGGTGTCTACTCCGCCGACCCGCGAAGCGACCCCGACGCGACCAAGTTCGACTCGGTGACCTTCGACGAGGCACTGCGCCTCGGCCTGAAGGTCGTCGATGCGTCCGCCTTCGCGCTGTGCATGGAGAACGAGCTGCCGATGATCGTGTTCGGCATGGAGGGTGACGGCAACGTCGCCCGGGTGCTGCGGGGCGAGAAGATCGGCACTCTCGTGCACGGTTAGGGTTGACGGACCGCCGCCTTTCAACTCACGACACTGGAGAGAACCGTGATCGACAAGACCCTGCGCGAGGCCGACGCCAGCATGGACAAGGCGGTGGAGCACGCCCGCGAGGAGTTCGCCGCGATCCGTACGGGGCGCGCGCATCCGGCGATGTTCGCGAAGATCAACGCCGACTACTATGGCGCGTCGACGCCGATCCAGCAGCTCGCCGGGTTCACGGTTCCCGAGCCGCGGGTCATCGTCATCAACCCGTACGATCTCAGCGCTAAGGGTGCGATCGAGAAGGCCATTCGCGACTCCGACCTCGGCGTGAACCCGACCGACGACGGCAAGGTGCTGCGCGTGACGCTGCCTGAGCTGACCGAGGATCGTCGCAAGGAGTACATCAAGCTGGCGCGCGCCAAGGCCGAGGAAGGCCGCATCTCGGTGCGCAACCAGCGCCGCAACGCCAAGCAGACGCTCGATAAGTCCGAGAAGGACGGTGAGATCGGCAAGGACGATCTGACCGGCGCCGAGAAGCGGCTCGACGGCCTCACCAAGAAGCACGTCGAGAAGATCGACGAGCTGCTGAAGAACAAGGAAGCCGAGCTGCTCGAGGTCTGATGAGCGAGTCATCGGAGACCGCGCCGGCGCCGGAGGCGAAACCGAGCCGCGCCGGTCGGAACGTCCCTGTCTCGATCGCGGTCGGCCTGTCGCTGCTCGCGGTGGTCGGGGCGTCGCTGTTCTTCGTCAAGGTCGCGTTTCTGGGCATCGTCCTGCTCGCGGCCCTGCTCGCACTCTGGGAGTTCTCCAACGCCCTTTCGACCGGCGGCATCCGCGTACCCGTCGTACCCGTTGCGATCGGCGGTCTGGCGATCCTGGTCGGCAGCTATCTCGGCGGCATCGAGGCGGTCGGCGTTGCGGTCGCCCTGACGGTCATCGGCACGCTCATCTGGCGGCTCACCGAGGGCGCCGACGGTTTCGTACGCGATGTGTCGGCGGGCATCTTCACCATTGCGTACATCCCCGTGCTCGGGTCGTTCGTACCGTTGATGTTGGCCGAGGACGACGGTCCGTGGCGCATCGTCGCGTTCGTCGTCTGCACAGTGGCCTCTGACACGGGCGGCTTCGTCGCCGGTGTTCTGGCGGGCCGCCATCCGATGGCTCCGACGATCAGCCCGAAGAAGTCTTGGGAGGGGTTCGGCGGCTCGTTGGTGCTCGGTATGGCCGCCGGCGCCCTCACCGTCTACTACGGTCTCGACGGCGAATTGTGGGTGGGTGTCCTGCTCGGCTTCGCGATCGTGGTGATGGCCACTCTCGGCGACCTGAGCGAGTCGTTGGTCAAGCGCGACCTCGGCATCAAGGACATGGGCAACCTGCTCCCCGGTCACGGCGGAATCATGGACCGGCTCGACTCGCTGCTCGTGGTTGCGCCGGTGTGCTGGCTGATCCTGCACCTGCTCGTCGAGGCCTGACAGATCCGCCCAGCGGGGCTGGGGTCAGGCGAGCAGGCCCCGCGCGTACGCCGCCTGACCCAAGTGCTGTAGGCAGTCGCCGAGCAGGCTGACCAGTCGCGCGCTCGCGGTCACGGGCGGGTCCCATCGAGTGTCGACGATCCGCGCGAGCTCGTCGACCGTGACGGTGTCGACGTACGCGAGGCTCATCTCATGAACCGCGGCCTGATACGCGACGAGCTGGTCAACCGGAACCGTCACCTGGCCGACCTGCTCGGGAGTGTGCCCGAAGCCGGTGTCTTCGAAGGCGAACGGCACACCCAGCCGTTCGTACCAGCCGTCGGCCCACACCTGCTCGCGCCGGGCGAGATCGGCGACGTGGTCATCCTGGATCCGGGTCAGATGCCACAGCAGCCAGGCGATCGAGTTCGCGTCGGGCGCCGGTCGCGCGGTGGCGGTGTCCTGATCGAGATCGCTGAAACGCGACATCAATCCGGTGATGCGGTTGAACGAGTCGGTAAGCAATTCTCGTACGGCGGTTGGCTGGTCGTTCGTCATTACCTCATCATGCCCGAGGTGCCGCGCTCGGCGTACCCGTGCAAGTGGCCGGATGAGAGGATGGACCCCGTCATGACAAGCCCAACCGAACCCGACCGTACGTCCGTGCTCCCCGCCGATGGGCCGGCCGATACGCCCGCCAAGCAGCTTCCGCTGGTCTTCAACGCTCCGCGCGGGCGCAAGAAGCCGCCGAAGCATCTCGCCGACCTCGATCCGGCCGCGCGCCGCGAAGCCGTCGAGGCGCTGGGCGAGCCCGCGTACCGCGCCAAACAGCTGAGCACCCACTACTTCTCCCGACTCATCGACGACCCCGAGCAGATGACCGATCTGTCGGCCGCAACCCGCGACAACCTCGTCGGAGAGCTGCTTCCCGACCTGCTCACTCCGGTACGTACGCTCGAGGCCGATCAGGGAACTACCCGCAAGACGCTGTGGCGGTTGTTCGACGGCGCACTCGTCGAGTCGGTCCTGATGCGCTACCCGGACCGCACCACGATGTGTGTCTCCAGCCAGGCGGGCTGCGGGATGGCCTGCCCGTTCTGCGCCACCGGCCAGGGCGGCCTGCAGCGCAACATGTCGACGGCCGAGATCATCGAGCAGATCGTGGCCGGCGCCCGAGCGATGCAACGTGGCGAGGTTCCCGGCGGCCCCGGGCGAGTGTCCAACGTGGTGTTCATGGGCATGGGCGAGCCGATGGCCAACTACAAGGCGATGATGGGGGCCGTGCGCCGCATGGTCGACCCGAGCCCGGACGGCCTCGGCATGTCCGCGCGTGGCATCACCGTCAGCACGGTCGGGCTCGTACCCCGCATCAAGCAGCTCACCGAGGAAGGCATCCCGGTCACCCTTGCGCTGAGCCTCCATGCGCCCGACGACGAACTGCGCGACGAGCTGGTGCCGATCAACACCCGGTTCAAGGTGCACGACGCCGTCGGCGCGGCCTGGGAGTACGCGAAGCGTACGAAGCGCCGGGTCTCCATCGAGTACGCGATGATCAAGGACATCAACGATCAGGCGTGGCGCGCCGACCTCCTCGGCGACGTACTCCGCTCGTACGGCGACTGGGGTTGGGTGCATGTCAACCTGATCCCGCTCAACCCGACGCCCGGTTCGAAATGGACCGCCTCGCGGCGTACCGACGAACGCGAGTTCGTACGCAGGCTCGAGGCGAAAGGCATACCGACGACCGTCCGAGACACCCGCGGCCAGGAGATCGACGGAGCCTGTGGCCAGCTCGCCGCCGTCGATGGGTAGTCGCCGGCCGCGCCTCGACCTCGCTGGGGCTCCGGTGCCGGATAACCAGCAGACGATCGGCCAGGTGTCCGTGGGGTCACCGGCCATCTGACCATTGACCTAGCGGCCATCTGACCACGGTGGCTGCGGCCAAGTGACCACGACCAAGCGTCGGTACTGCATACTTGCGGGTGGTGGGGACGCCAAAGCTGGCATGCGGGCGATCGCTTCGTTGCGGGTTACGTGCTGTACACCGGACATCAAACTCTGCCGTTCGGATCGAAGATCCGGGCGCTCCCGATTGACGCGCTTTGGAGGATGGGTCCGTGAGCAACATCGCCAGGAGATCGACGGAGCCTGTGGCCAGCTCGCCGCCGTCGATGGGTAGTCGCCGGCCGCGCCTCGTCGCGACAGATATGGACGGCACCCTGCTGCGCACCGACGGTTCGCTGTCGGAGCGTACGCGCCGGGCGATCGGCGCGGTTGAGGACGCCGGCGTGACAGTGGTGTTCGTGACCGCGCGACCGCCGCGGCGCCTTGACGGGTTCGCCGACGTGGTGGGAGAGCACGGCATCGCGCTGTGCGCCAACGGCGCGTTCGTGTACGACGTAGCACGGCGGTCCGTGATCGACAGCCAGGTCATCGACAGGTCCGTACTCGAGTCGGTCCTCGCCGATCTGCGTGCTGCAATGCCGGGGATCGTGTTCGCGGTCGAGCACGCTGACGGGATGTCGCGGGAGGACGGGTTCTCGACGGCGGTGTGGGGCAAGGAGGGCGATGTCGCAGAGCGGGTCGCCGACCTGAGCTCGCTACCGGTCGGCAAACTGCTCGGGCGGTCCGAGGAGATGGACCCGGCCGACTTCCACGATCGTGTCGAGGAGGTGGTCGGCGGTCGGGTCGAGCTCGCGTACTCGGGTGCGGTCGGCCTCGCGGAGATCACTGCCAAGGGCATCACGAAGGCGTCGGGGCTCGCGCGTTGGTGCGACGAGCACGGTATCGGGGCCGATGAGGTGTGGGCGTTCGGCGATATGCCCAACGATCTGCCGATGCTGACGTGGGCAGGTCGTGCATACGTCGTAGCCAACGCCCACCCGGACGTACTCGCCGTCGCCGACGAGGTCGTGCCCGCCAACGACGACGACGGGGTCGCGGCGACCCTCGAGCGGATCGCGGCGGTTGCGTCGTGACCTTTCATCACGTCGAGCTCTGGGTAGCCGACTTCGATGCGGCTGAGCCCCGGTGGTCCTGGCTGCTCGACCTGCTCGGTTGGCCGCGCCTCGACACCTGGGTACGCGGAGCGTCATGGGGCTCTGCGACGGCGGGCTATCTGGTGATCGAGCAGTCGCCGGACGTACGCGATCGGCCGCACGACCGTCTTCGTCCCGGGTTGAACCACCTCGCGTTCTGGGCCGCGGACCCCAGCGCAGTCGACGCCCTGTGGGATGCCGCCCCGCAGCACGGCTGGCGACATCTCTTCGCCGAACGCCACCCGTACGCGGGCGGCGCCCATCACTACGCCGCCTACCTCGAGGATGCCGACGGCTTCGAGCTCGAGATCGTGGCGAAAGCTCAACCAGACGGGAGAGTCGATGATCGAGACACGACGTGACGATGCCGTAGCCGTCATCACACTGCGCCGACCGGAGCGCCGCAATGCGCTCGACATCGAGCATTGCGATGCTCTTCGCGAGGCGGTGGAGGCCGCGACCGGAGACGGCGCGCGAGCGATCGTGATCACCGGCGAAGGCACCAGCTTCTGCTCCGGAGCCGACCTCGACGGCGTGTACGGCGAAGCCTTCCGGAGCAGCCTGTACGCCGCGTTGCTCTCGGTGGTCGACACGCCGGTGCCGGTGGTCGCGGCGGTCAACGGTCCGGCGATCGGGGCGGGTACGCAGCTCGCGATCGCCTGTGACCTGCGCATGGCCGCGGAGACGGCGGTGTTCGGTGTGCCGACGGCCCGCAACGGTCTCGCCGTCGATGTCTGGACCATGCGCCGACTCGCCGACCTTGGCGGTGGGGCTGTTGCTCGACGCGTGATGCTGAGTTGTGACCTGGTCGAGACGGCGGCCGCGCTGACCTGCGGGCTCGCCGACCGCAGCGGCGACACCGAGGCGGCGATCGCCTGGGCGAAAGAGCTCGCATCCCTTGCCCCGTTGACGCTTGCGTACAACAAGCTGGTCTTGAACACGCCCGATGCCGAGGCCGATGATGCTCGCTTGCAGGCAGCATTCGATGCGTGCTGGGGCAGCGATGACCTCGAGGAGGCCCGCATGGCGCGAAAGGAAAAGCGCGCGCCGGTCTTTCGCGGACGCTGACTCGTGGTCCATGATGTGGAAGCACCATGACCGAACGCTCTGAACACCCCCGGCTCGCTCGCCAGGTCGGCGCGCGGGAAGGTGCGGCGTACAACTACGAGGGCTCGCGCGTGATGCTGCGGCGTGACCTCATCGGTACCGTCGACGTACCGAGCGGCGAGTTGCTGTTGTGCGACGCCGGGGGATCCACCGACGACTCGGTTGCCGTACGAGTCCCGCGCGGCAGCTATCGCGTATACGTCAACTCTTTTCGCGGCGAGTACGCCGAGGTGCGCGAGCCCATCACCGTGACGGTCGCTGTCCGTCTGCGAGAGACCGGCGGCATCACGTTCGCACCGCTCGGTGACTACGCGCTTTCGTTGCCCGTCGAAGATCCGGACGACCCGGAGGATGACGATCTGCATTTCGTCGGCGTCGACGCTGGTGCGGTGTGCGTCGTCGACCGCAAGACATGGGCAGCCGGTGACGGACTTCCGCTGCGCTCCGACCTCGTGGCAGAGCAGTTGACGCTGGCAGACGGGGCACGTGCGGTTGTGTCCTCGACCGGTCTCGGCGGCGGTGGTTATCCGGTATTCGGCGGGTACGACCTGCATGGCGAGCTCGCGGTCGTGTACGTGTCGTTCGACATGGTCTTCGAGGGCGAGCGTGAGTCGGCCTACGACGCCGCTTCGGGTACATCTGCGGCCCCATACTGAGAGTTAGTGTCCTGCGTTTGAAGTGGTTTTACGGAAGGCGTCGTCCAGGTGGATGCATCCGCAAGGACGAGGAGGACGGGCATAGTCGGTCCTATTTCCGACGACGAGGACGCCGCGGGGCGCCGCCTGGGCGGCGAAAGACGTCAAGGTACTTCGAACGCAGGACACTAGGTATGCCGGTCGCGACCTTCCTGTACGACGGAGACTGCGCGTTCTGCTCGAGCTGTGCGAGGTTCCTCGAGCGTCGGATCGCCCGCGGCGTCGACATCGTGCCGTGGCAGCGAGCCGATCTGGACCGGCTGGGGGTGACCGCGGCGGAGTGCGATCAGGCGGTGCAATGGATGAGCGCGGCAGGGTCGCACAGCTCAGGTCCGGAGGCGATCGCCGATGTCATGCGCGCTGGGCGTACGTGGGCTCGACCGATCGGCTGGTTCCTCGGCCGGTCACTCGTGCTCAGAATCGCGTGGCCCGCGTACCGATGGGTCTCGACGCACCGCGACAAGATGCCGGGAGGCACGGCGACGTGCGCCCTGCCGGCGGCCGACCGGTCCGACCCGCCCGAGTGAGGCATGCCGTCGCCAGGTGCGCACCCGTTGCGTAACGGTGCGAGGATGCCGTCATGGGTGCATACGAAGAGACCTACGCGCGCAGTATCGACGACCCGGCGGGCTTCTGGCGTGACGCGGCCGGTCTGGTCGACTGGATAAGACGCCCGAAGCAGATCCTCGACGACTCGCGCCCGCCGTTCTACCGCTGGTATCCCGACGCCACCCTGAACACCTGCTACAACGCACTCGACCGGCATGTGGTCGCCGGTCGTGCCGACCAGCTCGCGCTCATCCACGACAGTCCCGTGACGGGCGACGTGCGCACCCTCACGTACGCCGAGATGGTCGAGCAGGTGGCGGCGTTCGCCGGTGCGTTGCGAACCCTCGGCGTCGACAAGGGCGACCGCGTGCTCATCTACCTACCGATGGTCCCGGAGGCGGCGATCGCGATGCTCGCGTGCGCGCGTATCGGCGCTGTCCACGCCGTTGTCTTCGGAGGCTTCGCCCCCAGCGAGCTGGCCGTACGCATCGACGACACCCGGCCCACGGTGATCGTCTCCGCCTCCTGCGGGATCGAGCCTTCGCGGGTGATCGAATACAAGCCGATGCTCGACGAGGCGATCGAACTCGCTGCACACGAGCCGGAGTCGTGCGTGATCCTGCAACGTGAGCAGGCCGTTGCCGATCTGATCGATGGGCGTGACATCGACTTCGATACGGCGATGAAGATCGGGCGCGCCGATCCGGCCGGCTGCGTCGCGGTCGCGGCCACCGACCCGTTGTACATCCTCCACACCTCCGGTACGACAGGTAGACCGAAGGGCATCGTTCGCGACAACGGCGGGCATGCGGTCGCGTTGACCTGGTCGATGCGCAACATCTACGACGTCGGCCCGGGCGAGGTGATGTGGGCCGCGTCCGACGTGGGCTGGGTCGTCGGCCACTCCTACATCGTGTACGCGCCGCTGCTCGCGGGAGCGACGACGGTGATGTACGAAGGCAAACCGGTCGGCACGCCCGATGCGGGAGCGTTCTGGCGGGTGATCGAGCAGCACGGGGTCGATGTGCTGTTCACGGCGCCGACCGCGTTCCGCGCGATCAGGAAGGTCGATCCGCGAGCCTCCCTGCTCGCCGACTACGACACGTCCAGCCTGCGTACGTTGTTTCTCGCGGGCGAGCGGCTGGACCCCGACACCTACGAGTGGGCGAGCAAGGTGCTCGGCGTACCGGTCGTCGACAACTGGTGGCAGACCGAGACCGGCTGGCCCATCGTCGCGAACCTCCGCGGGTTGGAGCCGCTTCCGCTCAAGGCGGGCTCACCCTCGGTGCGCGTACCCGGCTATGACGTGCGCATCCTCGATGAGCGTGGCGACGAGGTCGCGCCGGGCACCGAAGGGGCGATCTGCCTGAAGCTTCCAATGCCGCCGGGCACGCTGCCGAGTCTGTGGGAGGACGACGACCGGTACGTCGCGTCGTACCTCTCGGGGTACGACGGCTACTACCTGTCCGGCGACGGGGGAATGATCGATGACGACGGTTATGTGTACGTACTCGGGCGTACCGACGATGTGATCAACGTGGCGGGGCACCGGTTGTCGACCGGATCGATGGAGGCGGTGATCGCGGAGCATCCGGCAGTCGCCGAATGCGCGGTCGTCGGCGTGGCCGAGGAGCTCAAGGGTCAGGAGCCGCGTGGGTACGTCGTGCTGAAGTCGGGCGTCGAGATCGACCCCGAGACGCTCGCCGCGGAGCTCGTTGCGTCGGTCCGGGCGAAGATCGGCGCCGTCGCGGCATTCAAGAGCGTCACGGTCGTACCGGCTCTGCCGAAGACCCGCTCCGGTAAGATCCTGCGCCGTTCGATGCGCGAGATAGTCGATTCCGGATCGACGAGCGCCCCGTCGACGATCGAGGATCCGTCCGTACTCGACACCATCGCCCCGCTCCTACGCTGACACGTGACTAGTACCCCGGTGAGACGTGACTAGTACCCCGCTGACACGTGACTACCGCAGTGTGAAATCCACGTGTGGGCAGGGCACTTCTCACGTGTCAGCGGGGTGTTTCTCACGTGTCAGCGGACGCCCCAGGAGTACGTCTGCTTGCGCAGTTTCAGATAGACGAAGGTCTCCGTACGCTGCACTCCGTCGATCGCCCGGATGCGGTTGCTGATGATCTCGAGCAGCGCGTCATCGCTCTCGCAGACCACCTCGGCCAGTAGGTCGAACCCGCCGGCGGTGATCACCACGTAGTCGATCTCGGTGAGGTCGGCGAGCTTGTCGGCGATCGGCTCGATCGGCCCGTCGGCGGTGATCCCGATCATCGCCTGTCTGTCGAAACCGACCTCGAGCGGATCGGTGACGGCTACGATCTGCATAGCGCCACTTTCGATCAGCCGCTGGACGCGCTGACGCACCGCTGCCTCGGAGAGGCCGACCGCCTTGCCGATGGCCGCGTACGGCCGACGCCCGTCGACCTGTAGCTGCTCGATGATGCCCTTCGACACCTCGTCGAGGACGACGCCGCTGCTCGATCTGCGTTCGGTCATTCGCACATCCTGCCTCATCACTGGCCGACCTATGGATTTCGTTGCGAACTGGGATCATAACAACCGAATCGCTTGTCGACCGCCGACGAGTTTGCGACTATACGTTGTGACGCCGCTCACGTACGTCGTCCGGAGGAGTTACCAGCAGTGTTCGACAACGGTCATCAGTACATCGCGGGCGAGTACCGCGCCGGCACGGGGGAGCGGGAGGTCGACATCGTCAACCCCGCGACGGGAGCGGTGCTCGCAACGCCCGACCTCGCGTCGACCGACGACGTCGACCGGGCAGTACGCGCCGCTCGCGACGCGTACGCCGACTGGTCGACGGCGACACCTGCCGCGCGGTCGGATCTGATGCACGCCTTCGCCGCGGAGTTACGTACGCGTGAAGAGTCGCTCGCGCAGGCGGAGACGCTGCAGACCGGCAAGCCGATCCGGATGTCGCGCGAGTTCGACATCGCGGGAAGTATCGACAACGTCGCCTTCTTCGCAGGCATGGCCCGCCACCTGCCCGGGCTCGCGAGTGGTGAGTATTCCGGCGAGCACACCTCCACCATCCGGCGCGAGCCGATCGGAGTCGTCGGCTCGATCGCGCCATGGAACTACCCCTTGCAGATGGCGGCCTGGAAGGTTCTTCCGGCGATCGCCGCCGGCAACACCATCGTGCTCAAGGCGGCCGAGATCACCCCGTACACCTCGCTGATGTTTGCCGAGGCGGCAAGTGCGGCGGGCATTCCCGGGGGCGTCATCAACGTGCTCACCGGCACCGGTCCCGCTGCCGGCGAGGCACTCGTCGGTCACCGCGATGTGTCGATGGTCAGCTTCACCGGGTCGACGGCCGTAGGCTCTCGGGTCGGCGCGATCGCTGCCGGTGCTGCGAAGCGCGTCCACCTCGAGCTCGGCGGCAAGGCGCCGTTTGTGGTCTTCGACGACGCCGACCTCGAAGCGGCGATCCACGGAGCGGTCGCCGGTTCCTGCCTCAACACCGGTCAGGACTGCACCGCTGCAACGCGAGCCATCGTGCACGAGTCGCTGTACGACGACTTCTGTGCGGGTGTCGCCGACCTCATGGCGTCCATGCGACTGGGAGACCCGCACGACGACGACACCGACATCGGTCCGCTCTCGTCGCAGCGCCATCTCGAGCGCGTGCGTACCCATGTCGAGAAGGCGAAGGCCGACGGCGCCACCGTGCGGAGCGGCTCGCTGCCGCGCGATCCCGAGTTCGCTTCCGGGTCGTACTTCCCGCCGACGCTGGTCTCCGGCATCGACCGCGATGCGGCGATCATGCGTGACGAGGTGTTCGGCCCGGTGCTGGCGGCTGTGTCGTTCGGCACCGACGACGAGGCGATCGACATCGCGAACGACACCCCGTATGGCCTCGCGGCGTCAGCATGGACGCGTGACCTCAACCGGGCCAACCGGGCGAGCCGCGAGATCGAGGCCGGCTGCGTGTGGGTCAACGACCACATCCCGATCATCTCGGAGATGCCGCACGGAGGCTTCAAGCAGTCCGGATTCGGCAAAGACATGAGCGCGTACTCGTTCGAGGAGTACACCCAGATCAAACACGTCATGGTCGACAACACCGCCGTGCCCCGCAAGGACTGGCATCGCATCGTGTTCGCCGACCGCTCGACGGGAGGCAGCTGATGGGCAGAGTCAGCAGGCGTACGCTCCTGCGCGGCGCGGGTGCAACGGCATTCGGCGTCGGCAGTCTCGCGGTGCTACCGCTGTTCGACGCGCCGGGTACGCGCATCGAGGCGGGTACGTGCGTGAGCACGGATCTGTCGGACACCCAGCCCGACCTGATCATCTCGAACTGGCCCGCGTACATCGACCCGCCGAACAAGAAGGGTTCGACGCTTCGTACGTTCGAGGAACGCACCGGTATCTCCGTCACGTACAACGTCGACTACAACGACAATGCGGAGTTCTACGCGAAGGTGCGCAACCAGCTCGGTGCGTGCGAGCCGGTGAAGCGCGACATGTTCGTGTCCACCGACTGGATGGCCGCCCGGATGGTGAACTCGGGCTGGATCCAGAAGCTCGACGCGAGTCGCGTGCCCAACCTGCACGACAACCTGCTGCCGTCGTTGAAGGACAAGAAGTGGGATCCCGACCGGGAGTACTCCGCGCCGTGGCAGAGCGGGCTCACCGGCATCGCCTACAACGCCGCGAAGACCGACGAGCTCAAGTCGTTCGAGGAGCTGCTCACCCGCAGCGACCTCAAGGGCAGAGTCACGCTCCTGTCGGAGATGTACGACACGATGATCTTCATGCTGATCCGAGTGGGCGCCGACCCGCTCGACTTCGACGACACCGAGTGGGAGAACGCGATCGACAACCTGCGGGAAGTCGTCGACTCCGGTCAGATCCGGGCATTCACCGGCAATGAGTATCTGCAGGATCTCCAGTCCGGCAACATCGTGGCCTGCGAGGCGTGGTCGGGCGACATCATCCAGGCCCAGTTCGACAATCCCGATATCAAGTTCGTCGTGCCCGAGGAGGGCTTGTCGCTGTGGAGCGACAACATGATCGTGCCCAACAAGGCCGACCACTTGGGCAACGCCGAAGAGTGGATCGACTACTACTACGAGCCCGAGGTGGCCGCGAAGCTCGCCGCCTGGGTCAACTACATCTGCCCCGTGAAGGGTGCGCGCGAGGCGATGGAGAAGGTCGACCCGAGCCTGGTCGACAACGCACTGATCTTCCCCGACGAAGAGATGCTGGCGAACGCCGTCGACCTGATGCCGCTCGATGCGGATCAGACCCGCAGATACGAAGGAGACTGGGCCGATGTCACAGGTGGATAGCGACGCGAGCACCGAGAAGGGCGACCTGAGAATCGAGTCTTTGACCAAGGATTTCGGCACCTTCACTGCCGTCAAGAGCATCGACTTGGTCGTACCGCAGGGCGACTTCTTCGCGCTGCTCGGCCCGTCCGGATGCGGTAAGACCACGACCCTTCGCATGGTCGCGGGTCTGGAGGTTCCGACGTCCGGCCGCATCCTGCTCGGTGACCGAGAGGTGACGTACGAGAAGCCGTACCGTCGCCCAGTCAACACGGTGTTCCAGAACTACGCGCTCTTCCCGCATCTCGACATCTTCGAGAACGTCGCATTCGGTCTGCGGCGCCGCAAGGTCAAGAACGTACGCGATCGGGTACAGCAGCTGCTCGAGTTGGTCGAACTCGAGTCCCAGGCCAAGAAGAAGCCGTCGCAGCTGTCCGGCGGTCAGCAGCAGCGGGTCGCGCTCGCGCGGGCGTTGATCAACGAGCCCGAGGTATTGCTCCTCGACGAGCCGCTCGGCGCACTTGATCTCAAGCTACGCAGGGCGATGCAGATCGAGCTCAAGCGGATCCAGACCGAGGTCGGCCTCACGTTCGTACACGTCACCCACGACCAGGAGGAGGCCATGACGATGGCCGACACCATCGCGGTGATGAACGGAGGTGTGATCGAGCAGATGGGTCCGCCGTCGGTGCTGTACGACAACCCGGCAACGACGTTCGTCGCCAACTTCCTCGGCCAGTCGAACCTCATCGCCGGGCAGATCGTCGGCAACGACAGCGCCTCGTACGTCGTAGAGATGGCCGGTACGAAAGCCTCAATCCCCAAGGAGCGCTCGCATACCGACTCCGGCTCGGGCTGGGTCGGCATTCGCCCGGAGAAGGTGCTGATCTCCGAGGTCGACGGCGAGCTCGACGCACCGGGCAACCGGATCCCCGGCGGCGTCATCTCCGATGTGAGCTTTGTCGGCGTCAGCACGCAGTACCTCGTCGAGATGCCGTGGGGTCAGGAGCTGATGGTCTTCGAACAGAACACCGGCAGCCGAGGCCTCTTCCAGGTCGGCACACCCGTCGACCTGTCGTGGCGACCCGAGTACGCGTTCCTGCTCGACGCCGACCAGGACGTCAGCGCCGGACGACAGCTCGAGGATGCGCCGGCATGAGCACCGACGTACGCGAGACGCCCGGGGAGGCAGGCGTCCGACGCCGCAGGATCCCGACCGGCTACCTGCTGATGATCCCGGGCATCATCTGGCTGTTCGTTTTCTTCGTCGTACCGTTCTACTCACTTGTCGCGACGAGCCTGTACGACCCTGACGGCTCAGTGCTCGACGGGTACGAGATGACCTGGCATGTCGGCAACTATGTCGATGCGCTGAGTGAGTACTGGGGTCCGCTCGTACGCTCCCTCGTCTACGGCGGCATCGCCACGTTGCTGTGCCTGATCATCGGCTACGTGCTCGCGTACGCGATCGCCTTCAAGGCGGGGCGTTGGAAGAACCTCATGCTGGTGTTGGTGATCGCGCCGTTCTTCACCAGCTTCCTCGTACGCACGCTGTCGTGGAAGCTGATCCTCGCCGACGACGGCTGGGTCGTGAACACCCTGCAGTTCCTGCAGATCGTCGGCGACGAGGGCAGGGTGCTGGCCACGCCGGTCGCCGTCGTCGCCGGCCTCACGTACAACTTCCTGCCGTTCATGGTGCTGCCGCTGTACGCCAGCCTGGAGAAGATCGACGGCCGCCTGATCGAGGCAGCGACCGACCTGTACGCGTCGCCGGCGCGTGGGTTCTGGAAGGTGACGTGGCCGCTGTCGATGCCGGGTGTCGTCGCGGGCACGCTGCTGACGTTCATTCCGGCGGCGGGCGACTACATCAACGCCCAGCTGCTCGGCAGCCCCAACGAGCGGATGGTGGGCAGCGTGATCCAGAACCTCTTCACCGACGCGGGCGACTACCCGGCCGCAGGCGCGATGTCGATCACCCTGATGGCGCTGATCGTGGTGATGGTCGTGGTCTATGCACGCCGGTCCGGAGCGGAGGACCTCGTATGAGTCCTCTGCAGCGAATGGGCCGCTGGATCGCCGACCACCTCGTACTGGCGCTCGGCATCATCGTGCTCATCTACACGTTCATCCCGATCGCCGTCGTCGTGCTGATGAGCTTCAGCAAGCCGAGCAAGGCGTACGTCTTCAACGGGTTCACACTCGACAACTGGGCGAACCCATGTGCCTCGGAGGGCATGTGTCCTGCGGTCGTCCGCAGCGTCGAGATCGGTCTGCTGGCGACGATCTGCGCGACCGTGCTCGGTACGCTGATCGCGTTCGCGCTGGTACGCCATCGATTCGCCGGGCGTACGACCGCGAACGTGTTGATCTTCCTGCCGATGGCTGCCCCCGAGATCGTGATGGGCTCGTCGCTGTTGGCGTTGTTCGTATCGGCGGGCTTCGGCGGACGCCTCGGATTCTGGACCATCCTGATCGCGCACATCACGTTCTGCATCTCGTTCGTCGTGGTCACGGTCAAGGCGCGACTCGCCGGCCTCGACGGGTCGTTGGAGCAGGCCGCGATGGACCTCTATGCCAATGAGCGGGAGACGTTCTGGCGGGTGACCTTCCCGCTGGTGTTCCCCGGTATCCTGGCGGCGGCGCTGTTGAGTTTCTCGTTGTCGTTCGACGACTTCATCATCACGAACCTCAACGCGGGTACGACGACGACGTTCCCGATGTTCGTATGGGGTTCAGCGCTGCGCGGTGTTCCGATGCAGGTGAACGTCGTCGGCACGGTGATGTTCCTGATCGCGATCATCCTCGTCGTCGCGCCGGAGATCTCGCGTCGGCGTAAGGCGAAGGCTGGCGCATGACGTCTGTGCGCGAGCGGGTGCGTGCGGCGCAGCCCGAGCCGTTTTGGCTCGCCGATCCGGCACGCCCCCAGCCGATGCCGCGGTTGACGAGTGACGTTCGTACCGACTTGCTCGTCGTCGGCGGCGGGTACGCAGGTCTCTGGTCGGCGCTGCTCGCTCGTGAACGCAACCCGCACCGCGACGTAGTGCTCGTCGAGGCGGGTACGTGCGGCAACGAGGCGAGTGGGCGCAACGGCGGCTTCTGCGAGGCGAGCCTGACACACGGCTTCGACAACGGTGTGGCGCGCTGGCCGGACGAGCTGCCGGACCTGCTGCGATTGGGTCGCGAGAACCTCGACGCCATCGAGCAGACGGTCTCGAAGTACGGCATCGACTGCAACTTCGAGCGCAACGGCGAGCTCGACATCGCGACCGAGGACTACCAGGTCGACGAGTTGCGCGACGGAGTCGAGACGATGCGCGCGTACGGCGGCGCGGCGGAGTTTCTCGACAGAGACGCGGCACGGACCAGATTCGAGTCCCCGCTGGTCCGTGCGGCGATCTACGATCCGGACGTCGCCCTGGTCGAGCCGGCCCGGTTGGCCTGGGGCCTGCGAGCGGCGTGCCTCGAAGCCGGAGTCGAGATCTATGAGAACTCACGCGCGAGCGAGCTCGACCGCAGCGGCTCGGCTGTCCGTGTACGGGTCGGTGATCACGCGGTGACGGCGCGCCGGGTGATCCTCGCGACGAACGCGTTTCCGCCTCTCCTTCGCCGGCTTCGGCTGATGACCGTGCCCGTGTACGACTATGCGTTGATGAGCGAGCCGTTGACCGAGAGCCAGCTGAGCGAGATCGGGTGGTCCGGGCGCGAAGGCGTCGGCGACAGCGGCAACCAGTTCCACTATCTGCGGCTCAGTCGCGACAACCGCATCTTGTTCGGCGGGTACGACGCGATCTACCACTATGGCAACGGCATCCGGCGATCGTACGAACAGCGGCTCGATACCTTCGAGACGCTCGGCCGGCACTTCGATGCGTACTTCCCGAGCCTCGAAGGCATCGGGTTCACGCATCGTTGGGGCGGGGTGATCGACACGTCCACGCAGTTCTCCGCGTTCTATGGCACGGCGTACGGCGGGTCGGTCGCGTACGCGTTGGGCTTCACCGGTCTCGGTGTCGGTGCGACGCGTTTCGCCGCGCTCGTCATGCTCGACCTACTCGACGGCGCGACGACCGAGCGTACGGAGCTGGAGATGGTACGGAAGAAGCCGCTGCCGTTCCCGCCGGAACCGGTCCGCTACGCGGGCGTACAACTGACTCGTTGGTCGTTGGCACGCGCAGATGCCAACCAGGGCAAGCGAAACCCGTGGCTCAAGCTGACCGATGCGCTCGGGCTCGGCTTCGACTCCTGACACCGCACTCCGACCGCATCCGCTCGCGCCGAGGTACGCCGTCCTGCCACACAGGGGCGCTCTTGTGGCGGGATTACGTACCTCGGCGAGTAGTTGGGCGGATGCGACGGCGGCGCGAGTACGACCTAGCGAGTGCGCCTTGTCGTGGCGGGTTTGTGTCATAGCGCGTTCCCGCCACGTCCGGTTACTACCCGAGGCGGCGGTGACTTGCCAGGGTGAGCCGTACCATCCTCTAGCGCAGGAGTACCTCGATGTCCGCTTCTCGTCCCAGGACACGGCTCGGGCACCGCATCGGCGCCATCCTCGCCGCCGGCACCGTGGTGGTGACCGCCATGGTCGCGGTCACCTCGCCGTCGTCGGCCGACCAGCCCATCGGTGGCACCGCAGCCGGTACGCCGCCCTCGGCGGGCAAGGCCGTCACGCTCGTCACCGGAGACCGAGCGATCGTCACCCGGTCGAGCGACGGCACGCCGTCGGCCGTTCTCGACGGCAGCTCGAACTACTTCACCCGCCGCGACGGCAAGGACTTGTACGTCGTACCGGCTGATGCGACGCCGGCCCTGGCCGACGGCAGCCTCGACCCGGAGCTGTTCAACGTCACGGGCCTGCTGCGGCAGGGCTACGGCGACGACGATCGCGACACGCTGCCGCTCATCGTCAAGGGACCTGCCGCGACGACTCGTGCGCTGAACGGTGTCAGCGTCGACGCTCGTCTGGAGTCGGTCGGCGCGAGCGCTGTGAGTGCGACGAAGAGCAAGCTCTCGACGGCGTACGCTCAGCTGACCCGCAACCGATCTGCGCGCACGTCGATCTGGCTGGATGCGAAGGTGCGAGCGACCGACAGCGACCTCGACCCGGCCACCGGCGTCGAGCAGACCGGTGCTCCGCAGGTATGGGACACCGGCGTCGACGGAAGCGGCACGAAGGTCGCCGTACTCGACACCGGGTACGACGCCGACCACCCCGATCTGGCCGACCAGGTCGTCGCAGCCGAGGACTTCACCGGCGCCGGGGTAGCCGACAGCGATGGGCACGGTACGCACGTCGCGTCGACCATCGCGGGCAGCGGCGCCGCCGACCCCTCGAAGGTCGGGATGGCTCCCGGCGCCGATCTGTTGGTCGGCAAGGTTCTCGGAGTCGGCGGCGGACAGGCCTCCTGGATCATCGCCGGTATGGAGTGGGCCGTCGACAACGACGCAGACGTCGTGAACATGAGCCTGGGTACGTCCGAGCCGACCGAATGCGACGATCCGATCGCCGAGTCGGCGCAGAACCTCGCAGAGCGCAGCGACTCACTGTTCGTCGTCGCGGCCGGCAATGCCGGTATGCGTGACACGGTCAGTTCGCCCGGATGCGCCGAGGGAGTGCTGACGGTTGGTGCGGTTGACGACTCGGGTGCGACCGCTGACTTCTCGAGTCGCGGCTCGACGCTCGGCGACCACCGGATAAAGCCGGATATCGCTGCACCGGGTGTCGGGATCGTCGGAGCCGCTGCGGGCAGTCCCGACGGCGAGAACTACGTTGCGATGTCCGGGACCTCGATGGCGACCCCACACGTCGTCGGCGGCGCGGCTCTGGTCCGGCAGGCACACCCGGACTGGTCACCCCAACAGGTCAAGGACGCGCTCACCACGTCGGTGAAGGCGAAACCGCAGGCGGACGTGTACGAGCAGGGCGCCGGGGAGATGTGGGTTCCGGGCGCTGTGCAGACTCCGGTCGTCACCGACTCCAGCGTCGAGCTCGCGTCGTTCGACTGGCCGCACGACTTCGGCGAGCGAGCGTCGGAGAAGATCACGTACACCAACACCACCGACCGGCCGCTCCGACTCCGGCTCGACGTGGTCGACGTACGGGGAGCCGATGATCGCCGGGTGCCCGCACACGCAATCACGGTGGGTCGCCCGCTCCTCAAGATTCCTGCTGGCGGGTCAAAGCAAGTTGCGGTGACCGCTCGCGGTCATCTCGGTGAGCTCCGCGACGGTGCGTACGGCGAGATCAGCGGACGGGTGATCGCGAAGTCCCTTGGCGGCAAGCGGATCCGTGCAACGACAGCGGTCGGTTACTGGCTCGAACCCAAGACGGTGAACGTGACCGTTCGACCGATCGGCCGCGACGGAAAGCCCGCGAGCATCGGGTATCTCGATGTGACCGACATGCATCAGCCGCTGCGGCAAGCGTTCTACTTGAACGGTGACGACATCGACCTGCGACTCCGGGCCGGGAGCTACCACATCGCGGCGTTCATCGAGACCCGACCGGAGGGGGGAGTCCGCTCCATGGCGTACGTCGGAGATCCGCAGAAGCGCTTCACCAAGGACACGACGTACAAGCTCGACGCTCGCAAGGCAACGCGAGTCACCGTCGATACGCCGCGTCCGAGCGAGATCGACGCCGGGTCGCTGAACCTGACCCGCACTTGGGACAAATGGACCGTCGAGGGGACCGCTTTCGCCGAAGCTGGGAAGTTCTTCGTGTCGCCGACCGGCCGGCCGAAGCAAGGCGGCTTCGAGTTCGCGACCGCATTGCGAGCGCACCAGACCGGCGTACCGACGGAGAAGAGCAAGTACGTCTACAACCTGGCGTTCATCGAGAATGGCCGGATCGGCAAGGACCAGTCGCGGGTCGTACGCAAACGGGACGTCGCGACCGTGCAGGAGAAATGGCACTCGCAACGCAAGACCTGGGACGCCGAAGAATGGGCCAGGGTCCTTCCTGCGGACGGCGGTCAGGCGCTGTTCACCAGCTCCGGCAGTCCGATCACGACACCAACGCCTCGTACGTCGTACTTCACTACCGGACTGCCTTGGCAGCAGTTGGCGTCCAGCGGAGACTACCGGCTGCGGCCCGAGACCTGGTTCGACCCGGTCCGCACCTATCGCGCAGGAGACCGTCGCAAGACGGAGTGGTTCAAGCTGCCGACGCTCGGCGCACTACACACCAACGCCGACGGGTCTCCTTCGCGAGTTGCCGAGCGGCAGGGCAACCTCGTTGGGTTCTCGTTCGGGCCGTGGCAGGACACGGTCTCGGGTCGCACCGCCGCCGGGGGCTTCGGGGACATCGGTGGTCTCGACGTGTACGAGAACGGTGAGTTGCTCCGCCACAGCTCTTGGCCATCGGGCCAGTTCCGGCTGAGCGCCGACGATGTCGAGATTCGGGCCGAGGTGAGCCAGCGGCGAATCTCGCGGGAGCAGGTCTGGGAGCTGGGTCAGCGTACGAACACGTCGTTCACCTTCCGCTCCACCGCGCCCGAGGGCGACGAGGTCGTGCCGCTGCCGGTCGCCATGCCCCGGTACGACGCACCCGTCGACGGGCGCAACCTGGCACCCGCGGCTGAGGAGTTCCCGGTGTCGGTGACCTTCAACGGTCAGCAGGACTACGACCCGGGCGAGATCGAGTCGTTCAGCGCGAAGGTCACGTTCGACGAGATCGCCGAGAACGACCTCGACCTGAGCGATCAGAACTGGGTCGACGTCCCGGTCGTCAAGCGCAACGGCACCTGGGTAGCGCTGGTCGACAACACCGATCATGCGGGCGGCGTGGCATCGCTGTGGATCAAGGCGGTCGATGCGAATGACACTCGCACCGAGCAGTACGTCTTGGGCCTGTACGGCGTCGAGTGACCATGTGGCCGGCTGTTGCCAGGTCGCGTCTCCGCCAAGCAAGATTTGCGGGTGACGGCGCGAAAAGCGGACAGGATGCTCGGTGTGTTGGGGCTCGATGACCTGCAGGAGCGGGCGTACCGGCGGCTCGTCGAAGCCCCGTCGGATTCCGCCGACTCGATCGCCGACGCGCTCGGGGCGACGCTGTCGTCGACGGTCGCTGCGCTCGACGCGTTGGAGCTCAAGGGCATGGTGGCGCGGCCCGTTGCGGACCCTGACCGGTTTGTCGCGTCTCCGCCGGTCGTCGCCCTCGGGTCGATGATCGTGCAGCAGCAGGAGGAGATCCGCGCCGCCGAGCGTGAGCTCGGAGTGCTGGCCGCGCGATATCGGGAGTCTGCCGAGGGGCGTACGCACACCGATGTGATCGACGTCGTCGAAGGGTCACAGGCCGTGGCCCAGCGGTTCGCGCAGCTGCAACGCGGTGCGAGCACCGAGGTGCTGGCCCTGGTCAAGTCGGGGGTCGCGGTGGTCTCCGCCGAGGAGAACGTCGACGAGCAGATCGCCACCGATCGAGGTGTGTCGTACCGCGTCGTACTCGAACGCGCGGCTTTCGAAGCGCCGGGCTTCCTCGACCGTGCCTCTGAATCCGTTGCGGCCGGCGAGGAGGTGCGGGTGACGAACGAGGTCCCGCTCCGGATGATCGTCGCCGACCGTCAACTCGCTCTGCTCCCGCTGCGCCCGACCACGGAGTCGGCGACCGCGGGTGCGTTGCTGGTGCATCCGAGCGGGCTGCTCGATGCGATGGTCACGCTGTTCGATCTCGTGTGGCGGCAGTCGAACCCGCTCGTAGTCGGCGCAACCGGCCTCGACGACGGCGCGGCCGCGGAGGTCGACGACACCGACGTACGTCTGCTGTCGTTGCTGCTCGCCGGGCTCACCGATCAGGCGATCGGCGGCCAGCTCGGCTTGTCGCTGCGCACCGTTCAGCGTCGCGTACACCAGCTCATGCAGCGCGCAGGCGTCGCCACGCGCTTCCAGCTCGGGCATGCTGCCGCGACTCGGGGGTGGCTGGGCAGCGACGTCTGAGCCCGCTGCTCGTGCTGAGCGCACCAACCGCGCCGAGGTACGCCGTCGTGCCACACCGGGCCGCTCTTATGGCGGGACGCCGTACTTCGGCGGCTGCTTGGTACGTGCGGCTGCGGAGGTGGCGCCTGCGAAGATGTTCGGCGGATGAGGCAACCATCGGGGCTCGCCACCCGGTCGGGTAGGGCATGAGCGAGGAGGCCGCATTGGTTGAGGAGCTGGGCAATGCCCGAGCGCGTCCTCGAACGCCACAGCAGGTGCCGTTCGAGGGGTTCGTCGCCGCCCGCAGCGATCATCTGCTGCGCACCGCGTACCTGCTGACCCGCGATCATCAGCTCGCCGAAGATCTGGTGCAGACGTCGCTGGCCAAGGCGTGGGGTTCGTGGAAGCGGATCAAGACCGACCATGAGGCGTACGTACGGCGCATCCTCGTCAATACGTACAACAGTTGGTGGCGGCGCAAATGGAACGGTGAACGCCCGAGCGAGGTCCTGCCCGAGACCGGCGGGTCCAACCCGACCGATTCGGTCGGCGACCGGTTCGACATCTGGGACGCGATCGGCCGGCTGCCGAAGCGGCAGCGTGCAACGGTCGTGCTCCGGTTCTACGAGGATCTGAGCGAGGGCGAGACCGCCGATCTGCTCGGCTGCAGCGTCGGCACCGTGAAGAGCCAGACCAGCAAGGCGCTCGCCAAGCTGCGTATCGACCCCGCACTACTCGAGACGTACGCGTCTCATGGCAACGATGAGGGAGGGCGGTCATGAACCTCGACGATCTACGAGCCGAGCTCGACGCCCGTGCGAACGACGTGGACCCGCGCTCGACCGTCCGAATGGCCGGCATCCGCGCCAAGGTGGCCCAGCGCCGCCGGCGCAAGGCAGGCGCGACTGTCGCCGCGAGCGTCCTCGCCGTCGGCGCGATCATCGGCGTACCCGTCGTGAGCCATCTGTCCACAGCACCCGAGCCGGCCAAGGGCGGCCACTTCCCCGAGAAGATCGACGGGGACAGCAAGATCGCCGAGGAGCTGGGCGACAAGGGCGATGCGACGGTCACGTTGGAGTTCACGCCCGACGACACCGACTTCCTGCTCGATATCGACTGCGATGCGCTCGCTCCGGCCAACCGGAGCACTCGGGCGCTGCGCAAGGCGCCGACGGTCGAGGTCACGGTCAATGACGGGATCCTCACACCGCCGTGTGGCAAGCAGTACAACGTCGGTGTGGGCATGGGGCATGTCGGTGACCTGGCGACTCCTGACCGAGTTCGAAACTACTGGGAGGGAATCGGCGTCACGTCCGGCGAGAAGGTGACTGTGACCGTACGCGCGGCCAACGGGCTGATGGGACAGGGCGGACCGGCCGACATCTCGGGTCGGATCGGCATCGCCGCGTACGAGATGACCGGTGACCGGGAAATACAGGACGGCATCGCGTTCCCGACGTCGAAGACGTACGACGGCGACACCTACGAGCTGGATGGACACGATGTCGCCCGTGCGGGCGGAGGCACCGCAACGGTGTCGATTCCGTCCGGGGCGGATGCACCGCTCGTGACGTATGGATCCCCGTCATATCCCGGTGGGGTGCGCAGGGCGACGGTCGACGGTGAAAGGGGAGTCCTCACCGGCAAGGGGGGTGTGTTCAGTGAGACCTTGCCCGACTCGCGCGCACATACCGTGGAGGTCCGGGACAACGGCGTCGAGATGTCGCCCAAGGTCGTCGTCGCGTACTACACGAAGGTCGCCGATGACGAAGATGCTGAAGTGATGTTCCCGTCGACCCTCGACGGTGACACCAAGATCGCCGAGGAGTTGGGCGACGAGGGCGATACCACGGTCGAGCTGACCTTCACACCAGAGGACACGGACTTCCTACTGGACTTCGACTGCGACGATCTCAACAAGATGCGCGGTACCGACGGGTTTCGCGGTGGCAACGGTCCCAGCGTGCGGGTCACGGTCGGCGACGACGTCACCATAGCTACACCGTCCTGCGGCCAGTTCGCTGGTGGCGGTGTTTCGCACGGTGTGGTCGGCCATGTATGGACGCCCGACAGAGTCCGGCGCTTCTGGGAGGAGGCCGGCGTCCGCCCCGGTGAGTCCGTGACGATGCGAATGGATGTCATAGGCGGGCCGATGGCGCGTCCGCTCAAGCAGCAAATCGACGGTCGCATCGGCATTGCCGCGTACGAGATGACCGGCGACCGCCTCGAAACCGAAGGCGTTGCATTGCTGCGGAATCGAACCATCGACGGGACGACGTACGAGCTCGCCGGGCACGACGTCGCCACTGGGTCCGCGACCGGAGTCGGGGTCGACGTGCCGCAACTCGATGAACCCGCCTTGGTCACGTACGGCGCGACGAAGGATCGCCTCGGGCCGAGTGGGAAGCTGCAGGTCGATGGTCGTCGCGGTGTGTTGACGGGCCGCGACGGCATTCATACCGACGCACTACCCGACAGCAACGCGCACACGGTAAGGCTCAACAACCAGTCCGGCTTGGCCGACGACTCCG
This sequence comes from Nocardioidaceae bacterium SCSIO 66511, assembly GCA_023100825.1. Lineage (NCBI taxonomy): Bacteria > Bacillati > Actinomycetota > Actinomycetes > Propionibacteriales > Nocardioidaceae > Nocardioidaceae bacterium SCSIO 66511. The sequence goes on from CP095846.1 coordinate 1,710,457, forward strand.
ACCTTGTCGTCGCGTACTACACCCGCGTGGATGATGGCGACGAGGAGAGCGCGGACGCGATGTTCCCGACAACGCTCGACGGGGACAAACGGATCGGCACGGTGCAGCTCGAGGGCAAGAGCTGGACCGAGCTGACGATTGAACCGACGGACTTGAGATTCCAGTGGGCGCTGGAGTGCAACACGACTGCATCGGTGACGGTGCAGATCAAGGGGTACGCCATGGACTGGGGTACGCGCTGTCGGCCGCACACACTCGGCGAGCGACCATCGAGGTATCAGGTCGGAAACTCGTACTCACCTGCATTCCTTGCCGAGCGCCTTGCGCGGGACCTTGACGAAGGCGGTCCAGTGACGATTCGCGCGCGGGTCTCGAAGGTTCGATCGGCGCCGACGAACGGAGCAGAGCCGACGGTCGGACTCGCCGCGTACGACATGTCCGGTGCGCGTACCACGATCGGGGATGCGGCCATTCCGACCGTGAAGGACATCGACGGCCGTCGTTACGTGCTGGCCGACTACGCGACTGAGCCGACCGACAGCACGGAACGCTCGTTCAGCCTGGATCTCCCGGCTGCCGAGTCGCCAGGAGTTCTCGTGCAAGGAACCCCATCTGTAGCCGCGGGCGAGAACTACGAGATCGACGGACCGGCGGAGCTCGGACTCAAACCAGATTCAGGCGGCGGGTTTCGCAGCTATCGGCTCAAGTCCCAGCCGGAGTCGACCATCACCATGACGATGAAACCGCATGACACGTTCGATGGCAGTCCGGGCGTCCTGGCCTACTACCGGCCCGTGGATGACGTCGACTCCGGGACGCAGCAGTTGGCAATCCCGGACACCACTGACGCACGCGACCCGCTTGTCGCATCTCACATCAGTGAGCCTGGTGAGACCGTGTTCCGTTCGACCTTCACGCCACAGGACACCGATCTCGCGATCGGAGCCGCGTGCACACTCCGGTCGACGATGCCTCCCGACGACGTTCGCGTCGAGCTGGAGGTGAACGGCAATCGGCGGATCATCTCCGGCGGGTGCGAACCGTACGACGGCGAGGTGACCTTCGGCGACCGATCGGAGGCGAACCGTTCGGCGTGGAGCGATTTCGGAGTTCGAGCAGGGGAACCGGTCGAGGTAGTGATGAGAGCTCAACTCGCAACGGGCGCTCGCGGCTCGCTGAAGGACGTTCGACTTGGGTACGGCGCGTATGAGCGCAGCGCCCCCCGTACGGAGGTCGACGGGTTCCGGCTAGATGACTGCCAGCGATGGAACGGCCAGTGGTACAGGTTGGCCGACTACAAGACGGTCGCGGTCGACGATCAGAGTCGCAGTGCCACTCTGACGGTTCCCGAGAACGGCACGGGCGGCCTGGTCGGATTCGGCGATCGCGGAGTTCGACGGGGCCTGATCCGCCACTCGGTTGACGACGATGTCGTCGGGTTTGTGGAGCCATCGGGTGGGTCGTTCGGCGTCGAGCACGTCAACGGCGAGGGTCATGAACTGTCCGCTCGGGCAAACCCGAAGGTCGAAGGCGGTCACCTTGTGGTCGCGTACTACGAGCCCGAGAACTGAGACAAAGAATCTGCCTTTGACGACGGGGGAGCGTCAAAGGCAGATTCCGGTCGATCCGTACGTACCGGTGCTACGAAGGAGCCGTCTCGCGCACCGGCACGTACGAAGTTCTACAAGAGCTCCTGCGCTCGGGTGAGTACGTCGCGCAGGATGTTTTCCATCTCGTCGAAGTGCTCCTGGTCGCAGATCAGCGGGGGAGCGACCTGGATGACGGGGTCGCCGCGGTCGTCGGCGCGGCAGTAGAGGCCGCCATCGAAGAGCGCCTTGGAGAGGAAGCCGCGCAGCAGCCGTTCGGACTCCTCCTCGTCGAACGTCTCCTTGGTGGCTTTGTCCTTCACCAGCTCGATGCCGTAGAAGTAGCCGTCGCCGCGTACGTCGCCGACGATGTCGAGATCGGTCAGCTTCTCCAGGGTGGAACGGAAGCCGGCCTCGTTACGGAGCACATTGCCGTTGAGGTCCTCGCGTTCGAAGATGTCGAGGTTCGCCATCGCGACGGCCGCCGAGACGGGATGCCCGCCGAAGGTGTAGCCGTGCGCGAACATGTTGTGCCCGGTGAGGAACGGCTCCATCAGCTTGTCGCTCGCGATGAGCGCACCGAGCGGCGAGTAGCCCGACGTGAGGCCCTTCGCGCAGGTGATCATGTCCGGCTGGTAGCCGTACCGGTCGGCGCCGAAATAGTGCCCGAGCCGGCCGTACGCGCAGATCACCTCGTCGGAGATCAGCAGCACGTCGTTCTCATCACAGATCTCACGGACGCGCTGGAAGTAGCCGGGCGGCGGCGGGAAGCAGCCGCCGGAGTTCTGCACCGGCTCGAGGATCACGGCAGCGACGGTGTCGGCGCCCTCGAACTCGATCACCTCGGCGATGCGGTCGGCGGCCCAGCGCCCGAACGCCTCGGGGTCGTCGCCGTGCACCGGTGCGCGGTAGAGGTTGGTGTTCGGCACTCGGAACGTACTCGGCACGAGCGGCTCGAACGGCGCCTTCATCTCCGGGATGCCGGTGATCGAAAGCGCGCCCTGCGGCGTGCCGTGGTACGCGACGGCGCGGCTGATCACCTTGTGCTTGGTGGGCTTGCCGGTCAGTTTGAAGTACTGCTTGGCGAGCTTCCACGCCGACTCGACTGCCTCGCCGCCGCCGGAGGTGAAGAACACTCGGTTCAGATCGCCTGGCGCGTAGCCCGCCACGCGGTCGGCGAGCTCGATCGCCGACGGATGCGCGTACGACCACAACGGGAAGAACGCCAGCTCGCGGGCCTGCTTTGCGGCCGCCTCGGCGAGCTCCTCGCGACCGTGACCGGCCTGCACCACGAACAGACCCGACAGCGCGTCCAGGTAGCGCTTGCCCGACGCGTCGGTGATGTACGCGCCTTCGCCCTTGACGATGATCGGCACGTCAGCCGTTTCGTAGGACGAGTGTCGCGTGAAGTGCATCCACAGGTGGTCCTTCGCCTGCTTGTTCAGCACCTCCTTGTCGAGCATCGCGTTGTCAGGGGGCGGTGACGCGGTCATGGTGTCCTCTCATTCCTGGGCAGCCACCGCCAGTATGACCAATGAGCTCGCTCTTTCACAAGGGATTCCGTTGGACAAGCAGAGATTCTGTACGGATTTCGCAGCACACAGCACCGCGGGATGTGCGGTCTGTCAATCCGACACATACCCGATCGCGTGCAGCGCAAGCCAGAGATGCACGCGGTCGCGGGTCTGCGACAGCGATCGCCCGGTCAGACTTTCGATCTGGTCGAGCCGATAACGCACGGTGTTGCGGTGTACGAAGAGCCGCTCGGCCGTCTCGTTCACCGAGCCGCCGGTGTCGAGGAACGTCGTCAGCGTGGTCATCAGCGGATGGTCGGGCGGGTCCTGCTCGAGCAGCGGGCCGAGCGTCGCCTCGCCGAGCTCGCGCATGGGCAGCTCCGGGTTGGCCGTGAGTAGCCGCTCCAAGCTGAGCGGTGCGCCCTGGTGGATTCCCGAACCGCGAGACAGTGCGTCGCGCGCCTCAAGGAAGCTCCACCGGAGTCCGTCGACGCCGCTGTAGTAGCCGCCGATACCGACCGCGGCGTTGCGCCCGAGCGTACGAAGCGCGTGCAGCACCGTCGGCGCGGAGTCGCGGGTGACCTCCTCGCTACCGAAGATCAGCGCCAGGTAGCGGTCGACCTGGGCCGTCACGACGCGTCCCTCGGGGTCGATATCGGGTCCGAGCAGCGGCCACGGCAGCGTACGCAACGCGTCCGGATCGGCTTCGACGATGCCGAGCAGCACCCGGTGGCCGCCGGTGAAGTCGAGCCCGAACGCCTCCAGCCGTCGGGTCGCCTCGGTATGGGTCAGCGCGGAGCGTACGACGTCCTCCATGATCTGGCCGATCTGCTCGCGTCGGCCGTGCTGGACCGCTTGCCGTCGCTGCATCTCCAGGCCCACCAAGCTGACCGCGAACCGCAGGAGCTCCTCATTGCGCCGGCTCCCCTGGGTGGCGAGCACGGCCACCTGGCGCCCGTGCGTGCCGACGGGGAGCACGTACGCCTCCTGGTGCGCACCCTCGAAGATGTCGACCGTGGCGGGCTGGTGCATCTTGTGCAGGCGCCGGACGAGGGCCGGCGCCGGCCACGCGACCCGGATCGGCGCGCTCGCGAGTACGTTCGCCTGCTGGTCGATCACGGCGACGTTGCCGCCGAGCTGATGGCGAAGCTCCTCGCAGAAGGCGGGCAGCCCGCCGCCTGTGAGCAGATGTTCGGCGAGGCGGTCGTGCACAGACAGCAGCCGGCTCAGCTTGCGGGTGTGCGCGTCGACGTCGCGGTCCGATACCCACCGGGTGATCGCGATGAACGGCGTCTCGTACGGCACCTCGATCAGCGGGACGTGGTGCTCCTCGGCGGCGCTGACCAGCGATCGCGGGATCTTGTCGTGGCCGAGTCCGACGCCGAACCCGATCGCGGCGGCGCCGACCGATGCGGCGCATTTGACGAAATGCGCCTGGTCCTTGGTCGAACGAAGGCGTACGCCCGTCGTCAACACGAGCTCGTCGCGCTCCATGAACGGGGTCGGATCGACCTGCTCGGTCACCGAAGCCCAGGAAACGGGCTGGTCGAGGGCGGCCTCACAGGCGCGCAGGCGCAGTCCGAAGCGTTCTTCGGCTATGACGTCCCGAACCGTCGTCATCAGCCCAACGTAGTTCATGCTGTGCACCTGCACAGTGATTCGGTGCCATCTTGGGCAAATGCCTGTCGCCTGAGCATTCGTCAGTCCCTATCTTCTCGAACAACCTCATACGAGGTTCAACGAACACGTACCGCAAAGGCGACAGTGATGACGACACCTGCAGTATCGATCGCGGGGCTGCACAAGCAGTTCGGCGATGTCACAGCCGTCGACGGCATCGACCTGGAGATCGCCCCCGGCGAGTTCTTCTCGATGCTCGGCCCGTCTGGTTCGGGAAAGACCACGGTGCTGCGGATGATCGCCGGCTTCGAGGCGCCCACCGACGGCACGATCCACCTCGACGGCCAGGACGTCACCCGGCTGGCTCCGTTCGAGCGCAACGTGACGACCGTCTTCCAGGACTACGCGCTGTTCCCGCATATGTCCGTGGTCGACAACGTCGCCTACGGGCTGCGCGTACGAGGGGTCGCACGCGACGAACGCCGCGAACGCGCCTCCGCGGCGCTGCGGACCGTCGCCCTCCAGGGGTACGAGAAGCGTCGCCCCAGCCAGCTCTCGGGTGGACAGCGACAACGCGTCGCGCTGGCCCGGGCGCTCGTGGTCGACCCGGCTGTGCTGCTGCTGGACGAGCCGCTGGGCGCCCTCGACCTCAAACTGCGTGAGCAGATGCAGGTCGAGCTCAAGCAGATCCAGCGCGATGTCGGCATCACCTTCGTATTCGTGACTCACGACCAGGAGGAGGCGCTGACGATGAGTGATCGCGTCGCCGTCTTCAACGACGGTCGAATCCAGCAGGTCGGGTCTGCGCACGACGTGTACGAGCAGCCCGCATCGGAGTTCGTCGCCGGCTTCGTCGGTACGTCCAACCTGCTCGAGGGCGAGGCGGCACGCACGATCGTCGGTCGCGACGGCAAGTTCGCCGTCCGGCCGGAGAAGCTCGAGGTCCAACCGGACCTGTCACAACCGGTCGGCAGCGGACGGCTGAGCGCCGACGGCGTACTCGCGGAGAACGTGTACGCCGGCGCGACCACCCGCCTGGTCGTCGACCTGGATGCCGGAGCGCGGCTGACGGTTCTCACCCAGAACCGCAGCGGCGCGGCACGGGAGGTGACGCGGGGCGACCGCGTCCGGGTCGCCTTCGACGAGCAGGACTGCCTGGTTCTCAACGGTGAGCAGGCATAGGGGCCAACAATGCAAGGAGCCAAGCACATGACCAACGGACATGGTCGGACCAGAAGCGTGAAGGTCGCAGCGCTCGCCAGTGCGGCGGTGCTCGCACTCGCGATCGGCGGCTGCGGTACGAGCGGTGGTGACGACGACGAGTCGAGTACGCCCGGCGGGCAGGGATTCCAGCCGCCGGACGTACCGATGGCGAAGAAGCTCGGCGACGGAGAGGGCGAGGTGAACATCCTCGCCTGGCCCGGGTACGCCGAAGACGGCTCGAACGACCCGAAGGTCGACTGGGTGACGCCGTTCGAGAAGGAGACCGGCTGCAAGGCGAACGTCAAGTACTTCGGTACGTCCGACGAAGCCGTGAGCCTGATGGGTACCGGTGACTACGACGTGGTATCCGCATCGGGCGATGCGTCGCTACGGCTGATCGCGGCCGGCGACGTCGCGCCGTTCAACACCGAGCTCACCCCCAACTACAAGGACATCGCACCGTTCCTCAAGGACGGCGACTGGAACTCCGTCGACGGCCAGATGTACGGCATGCCGCACGGCTGGGGCGCGAACCTCCTGATGTACAACACGAAGGACGTGAAACCTGAGCCGACCTCCTGGGCGGCGGTCTTCGACGACGCCTCGAAGTACAAGGACCACGTCACCGCGTACGACTCGCCGATCTACATCGCCGACGCCGCGTTGTACCTGATGAAGCATGAGCCGGATCTGGGCATCGAGAACCCCTACGCGCTCGACGAGGAGCAGCTCGACGCGGCGGTGGACCTGCTCAAGGAGCAGAACGCCAACGTCGGCGAGTACTGGTCGGACTACACCAAGGAGGTCAGCGCCTTCAAATCGGGTACGTCCCAGATCGGCACGACCTGGCAGGTGATCCAGAACATCGCGGAGGCCGACGTGCCGGTGAAGTCGATCCTGCCCGAGGAGGGCTCGACCGGCTGGTCCGACACCTGGATGGTGGCGTCGGAGGCCGAGCATCCCAATTGCGCATACCTCTGGTCGGACTACATCGCATCGCCGAAGGCGAACGCACAGGTCGCGGAGTACTTCGGCGAGGCCCCGGCCAACCTCGAGGCGTGTGACGAGACGGCGAACAAGGAGCACTGCAAGATCTACCACGCCGATGACGCGGCGTACGCGGACAAGATCCTGTACTGGACGACGCCGATCAAGGAGTGCCTCGACGGGCGTACCGACACCGAGTGCACCGACTACGCCAAGTGGACCACCGCCTGGCAAGAGATCAAGGGCTGAACAGGTCAATTCCGATGGCAACTCCCGGAGCAGCGTTCCTGCACCGGCACCCCCGCCTGCGGTTGGCGGGGGTGCTGGGGGCGCCCCTCGTGTGGCTCGGTGTGGTCTACCTCGGCTCGCTGGCGGCCCTGCTGATCACCTCGCTGTGGGCGCAGGACCCGTTCACGACCGAGATCTACCGCACCTGGACGTTCGACAACTTCCGACAGCTCGTCACCGAGCCGCTGTATCGCGACGTGCTGGTACGTACGATCCTGATCGCCGCGTCCGTCACGGTGATCGACCTCGCGCTCGCGCTGCCGATCGCGTTCTTCATGGCGAAGGTCGCAAAGCCGCGTACCGCAAGGTTCTTGGTGATCGCCTGCCTGATGCCGCTGTGGGCCAGCTACCTGGTCAAGGCGTACTCGTGGCGGCTGCTGGTCCTCGACAACGGCGTCTTGGACTCGACCTTCGGATTCACGCCTGGCCTCGGGCTCGTCGCCGTGGTGCTGACTTTGTCGTACCTCTGGCTTCCGTACATGATCCTGCCGATCTACGCGGGGCTCGAGCGGCTGCCGGACTCCCTGCTGGAAGCCTCGGAGGACCTCGGCGCACGCCCGATGCGTACGTTCCTGTCGGTGGTGTGGCCGACGCTGATCCCGAGCATGATCGCGGGGTCGATCTTCACCTTCTCGTTGAGCCTCGGCGACTACATCACCGTCGATGTCGTCGGCGGCGCATCGCAGATGCTCGGCAACCTCGTCGACGAGAACCAGTCGTTGAACCTTCCGTTCGCCGCAGCGATAGCGACGTTCTCCGTCGTCGTGATGGCAATCTACCTCGCACTCGTACGTCGTACGGGCGCGCTCGAGAAGCTCTGAGGAGGCAGCCATGACGATCTCCGGACGTACGAAAGCCTTGCTGTTGAGCGCGGTCGGGTTCGTGCTCCTGGTCGTGTACGCGCCGTTGGCCGTCGTCGTGATCAGCTCGTTCAACGCTGAGAGCACCTTCGGCTGGCCGCCGTCGAGCTTCACCACCAAATGGTGGCGGTCGACGTGGAACAACCAGGGCGCAATGGATGCCGTCGGTACGAGCGTCGAGGTCGGCCTGCTCGCAACGGCCGTCGCCCTCGTACTGGGTACGCTCGCCGCGTTCGCGCTGACGCGCTACCAGTTCTTCGGCCGCGAGTCGATCTCGCTGCTGGTGATCCTGCCGATCGCGTTGCCGGGCATCGTGACAGGGCTTGCACTGAACAGCGCGTTCACGACCTTCATGGGCGTCGGACTCTCGATGTGGACGGTCGTACTCGCGCACTCGACGTTCTGCATCGTCGTCGTCTTCAACAACGTGAGCGCGCGCTTGCGTCAGCTCGGCGGCAACGTCGAGGAGGCGTCGATGGATCTCGGCGCATCTCGCTGGACGACGTTTCGGCTGGTCGTGTTCCCGCTGCTCCGCGGCGGCATCGTCGCCGGTGCGCTGCTGGCGTTCGCGCTGAGCTTCGACGAGATCATCGTGACCCGGTTCACCGCCGACGCCGCAACAGAGACCCTGCCGCTGTGGATTCTGAACAACCTGTTCCGTCCTAACCAGACGCCCGTCATCAACGTGGTCGGTAGTGTCCTCATCATGGCTTCGATCATCCCGATCTACCTCTCGCAGAAGCTCTCCGGGTCCTCGACCGGCGGGCGGATGTGACACCGTCCGGACCGCACAAATCACAAGGGAAATGACTATGGCCGAGCAAGTGATCCAGAACTTCGTCGACGGTGCCGTCGTGCCTGCCGCCGACGGCGCTACGTACGACGTCGTCGACCCGACCTCGGGCAAGGTGTACGCCGAGGCGCCCCTGTCCCGGGCGGAGGATGTCGACCGTGCGGTGAAGGCGGCCGAGCGCGCCTTCGAGACCTGGCGCGATACGACACCCGCCGAACGCCAGCAGGCGTTGCTCAAGCTGAACGCCGCGGTGGAGGAGCACGCCGACGAGATCGTCGCGGTCGAGAGCAAGGACACCGGCAAACCACTCGGCCTCACGTCGAGCGAGGAGATCCCACAGGTCGTCGACGCGCTGACGTTCTTCTCGGGTGCGGCGCGCGTGCTCGAGGGGCGCTCGGCGGGTGAGTACATGGCCGGACACACCTCGATGATCCGGCGCGAGCCGATCGGCGTCGTCGGCCAGGTGACGCCGTGGAACTACCCGCTGTTGATGGGCATCTGGAAGATCGCGCCGGCGCTTGCCGCGGGCAACACGGTCGTACTCAAGCCGAGTGACACGACGCCGGCATCGACCTCGCTGCTCGCGCGGCTGGCCGCCGACATCTTCCCGCCCGGCGTCTTCAACGTGATCTGCGGCGATCGTGACACCGGTCGCGCGCTCGTCGCCCACGACATCCCCCAGATGGTCTCGATCACCGGGTCGGTACGCGCGGGCCGTGAGGTCGCGAAGTCGGCGGCCGATGGGTTGAAGAAGCCGCATCTCGAGCTCGGCGGCAAGGCGCCCGTCATCGTCTTCGACGATGCTGATGTAGAGGCGGCCGCCGAGGCGATCGCCGAGGCGGGCTACTTCAACGCCGGACAGGACTGCACGGCCGCGACCCGCGTACTCGCCGGTCCTCGAGTGCATGCCGACTTCGTTGCCGCGCTCGCCGAACAGGCAAGGGGCTCGAAGACCGGTATGCCCGACGACGAGGATGTGCTCTTCGGCCCGGTCAACAACGCCGCGCAGCTGGAGCGCGTGAGCGGGTTCGTCGACCGCCTGCCCGACCACGCGAACATCGCCGCCGGAGGTGACCGACCGGGCGGAGAGCTGTCCGACGGCTACTTCTACAACGCGACCGTGCTCGACGACCTCCGCCAGGACGACGAGGCGATCCAGAACGAGATCTTCGGCCCGGTCATCACCGTGCAGGAGTTCAGCGACGAGGACCAGGCCGTACGTTGGGCCAACGGCGTCGAGTACGGTCTGGCGTCGTCAGTGTGGACGAAGGACCACGGACGCGCGATGCGCATGGCCAAGCGCCTCGACTTCGGTTGCGTCTGGATCAACACGCACATCCCGTTGGTCGCCGAGATGCCGCACGGTGGGTTCAAGCACTCCGGCTTCGGCAAGGACCTCTCGATGTACAGCCTCGAGGACTACACCCGCGTCAAGCACGTGATGACCAACCTCGACTCCTGACCCCCGCTGACACGTGAGAAGTGTCGCGCTGACACGCCGAAAGAGTCGGCCTGAGTTGCGCGTACTTCTCGCGTGTCAGCGCGACACTTCGCACGTGTCAGCGTCAGCGGGGTAGGACCTTCTCGATCGCGGTGGCGATCTCGGCGACCTGTGCGTCGGTCATCACGAACGGCGGCGAGACCTGGACGGCTCCGCAGCCGAGCGGCCGCGCGCAGACACCGGCGTCGCGCAGGTGGTTGGTGACCGTGCCGATGGCCGAGGCGTCGACCAGCTGAACCGCAGCAAGGGCGCCGACCCCGCTGCGTACCTCTTCGACCGCTGGGTGGTCGGCGAGCGGCGCGAGTACCTCCTGCATCGTGCGTTCGAGCCGAGCGGATTCCTCTAACAGGCCCTCGCTCTCGATGATGTCGAGGTTGGCGAGCGCCGCCGCAGCGGACCCGGGGTGCCCGCCGTACGTATAGCCGTGCCGCCACCACACTCCCGCGTCGGGCCGGAAGAACGGCTCGGCCACCCGCGGCGACACGAACAGGGCACCCATCGGGACGTAGCCCGAGGTGAGGCCCTTGGCCGTGACCATCAGATCGGGTTCGAGGTCGAAGCGCGTCGATGCGAACCAGGAGCCGCCGATTCGCCCGAACCCGGTGATGACCTCGTCGGCGACGAACAAGATGCCGTGGTCGCGGCAGATCTGGCGTACCTCGGCCAGATAGCCCTCGGGCGGCGGCACAACACCACCGGCGCCGATCACCGGCTCGCAGAAGAATGCCGCGATGTTGTCTGCGCCGATGCGCTCGATCGCCTCCAACAGTGCCTTGCCGGAGTCCCACCCGATCGTGATGGCATCTTCCATCAGTCGCCCGTAGTCGGCACGGTTGGCCGGGATGCCCGCGAGGGCGGTGCCGCCGACGTGCATGCCGTGGTACGCCTTCTCGCGCCCGAGCACAATGCGTTTGTCGGGCTTGCCGAGCTCATGCCAGTAGCGGCGCGCGAGTTTCACCGCACTGTCGATCGAGTCGGACCCGCCGGAGGTGAGGAAGATCTTGCTGCCGGGCATCGGCGCGATCGATGCGAGCCGCTCTGCCAGCTCAACGGTCGTGTCGACGGCGTAGTCGCCGAACGTCGAGTACGCCGCGAGGTTGGTCAGCTGGGCCGCGACGGCGTCGGCGATCTGCGTACGCCCGTGCCCGACGTTCGCAAACCACAAGCCTGCGGCGGCGTCGAGGTAGCGGGTGCCGTCGGTGTCCCAGACGTAGGCTCCCTCGCCGCGGGCGAGTACGAACTCACCGTCCCGCTCGAGCGCGCCCATATCGGCGAAGCCGTGCCACAGTGCACCCATCGGACCTGCCTCCAGTCAGCTGTCTGCATCGACCGAGCCACGATATGCCACGCCTCAGACGAGCCCGGCGTCGTGCACGAGGATGGCGATCTGGACGCGGTTCGTCGCGTCGAGCTTGGTGAACAGCCGCGAGATGTGCGCTTTCACCGTCGCGACGCTCATGTGCAGGCTGGAGGCGATCTCGGCATTGCTCAGGCCCTTGCCGACCGCAACGGCGACCTCGAGCTCGCGTTCGCTGAGTGCCGAGTCGAGGTCGACGCGGGCAGAGGTCTGCTCGTCCGGGCCCTCGTCGGCGATCCGGCGCATCAGCCGGGCCGTGACCTTCGGCGAGAGCATCGGCTCGCCTTCGTACACCTTGCGTACGGCGTCGACGATCGCGGGCGGCGGCGTGTCCTTGAGCAGGAAGCCGCTCGCGCCGGCACGCAAGGCGCGAGAGACGTCGTCGTCGGCGTCGAACGTCGTGAGCACGATGACCTTCGGCGGCGAGGGCTGTTGATCGATCAGTGCCGTCGCCTCCAGGCCGTCCATCCGAGGCATCCGGATGTCCATCAGTACGACGTCGGGCCGGTGCTCGGCGATCAGCGCCAGTGCCTCGCGCCCGTCACCGGCCTCGGCGACTACCTCGATCTCCTTCGCGCCGCCGAGGATCATCACCAGACCTGCGCGTACGAGAGCGTCGTCGTCGACGATGAGCACCTTGATCATGAGGGATACGGTAGCCACGCCCGCAGTTCGAACTCGCCGCGCCCGTTGATCCGGTGTCGCAGAGAGCCCCCGGTGAGCTCGGCGCGTTCTGTGAGCCCGACGAGCCCCAACCCGGCACCCGGGGGAGTCCTGCTGTGGCCGACGCGCAGCGGATTGCTCACGTCGACGTTGATCCCGGTGTCGTCGCGGCTGACGGACACCGTGACCCTTGCATCGGGGGCATGCTTGCGAGCGTTCGTCAGGCCCTCCTGCACGATGCGATAGACCGTACGTCCGGTGGCATCCGGCACTGCGTCGCTCGTGGCGATGCCGTTCTCGAAGTCGATGTGCATCCCCGACTCGACGGCCTCCGACACGAGGTCCGGCACATCGCACAACGTCGGCTGTGGACGGTTCGTCGTGACCGCGCCGTTTTCGCCGCGAAGGACGCCGAGGACGCTGCGCAGCTCGGTCAGTGCGTCGTGTGCGTTCGTCTGAATGATCTCGGCACTCCGCGCCACCTCGTCGCGCCCGAGGTCGGTGCGGTATGCCAGGGCACCCGCGTGCATGGTGACCAGCGAGATCCGGTGCGCGAGCACGTCGTGCATCTCGCGCGCGATCCGAGCGCGTTCGTTCGTACGCGCCTGGGTCACCCGTAGGTCCTGCTCCTGCTCGGCGCGGGTCGCCCGCTCCCGCAGCGTCCACAGGAGTTCTCGACGCGAGCCGATGTACATGCCGATGGCGACGAGAGCGACCGTGATGATGATGTTCGTCGTGAACGAGACCCAGACCGGTTCGTTGCCTCCGGCCTGCGCGGGCGCGACTCCGAGGAACGCCGCGCTGCCGACCAGCCCGGCGAGGCTGACGAGGATGATCTGCAGCCAACGACGCAGCGTCGCGACCGAGACCATCACGAGCGACGCCGGCCCGGCGATCGACATCGACACCGCCATGGCGAGGTTGAGCGCCAACGCGATCGTGAAGGGCCACCTGCGGCGGAACTGCATGGCGACGAGGCCGGCGACGCCGACGCTGAGGTCGACCCAGAACAGCGGGCGGTTGTCCTCCCACTCGGGCACGGCGTAAACCGACCACGCCATGGCGCTGACCAACACCACAGTGGCGATCCGCCACAGGTGGGACCACCAGCGAAGGCGCGGCTGGTACGCGGGCCGGTCCGATCTCACCGCACCAGCGTATGGCTGATCGTCGGGTGCGACCACGACCGCGGGGTCAGGGACACTCATACTTTGGTCTATTCGGAATCATCCGCCGGACCGATGTGGCGACCCGACCCGGTCCAGCAGGATATTCGTCATGATCACGGTTGAAGGTCTATCGAAGAGCTACGGAGAGTTCCGGGCCGTCGATGACGTGTCCTTCGTTTGCAAACCCGGGTCGGTCACGGGGTTCCTCGGTCCGAACGGCGCCGGCAAGTCGACGACGATGCGCATCATGGTCGGACTCACACCACCTACCAAGGGCAGTGCGACGATCGGCGGTGTCGACTACCACGCCGTGCCCAACCCGGGCACCAAGGTCGGCGTACTGCTCGACGCGTCGGCGCAGCACGCCGGTCGTACGGGCCGCGAGATCCTCACGCTCGGCGCGATGACGATGGGGCTGCCCAAGAGCCGGGTCGACCAGATGCTCGAGCTCGTCAGCCTGTCCGACAAGGAGTCGCGCCGCCGGCTCCGCAACTACTCGCTGGGCATGCGTCAGCGGCTCGGTATCGCACACGCGCTGATGGGTGACCCCGAGGTGTTGATCCTCGACGAGCCCGCGAACGGCCTCGATCCGGCCGGTATCCACTGGATGCGCGGACTTCTGCGCGACTACGCGAACCGCGGCGGCACGGTGCTGCTGTCCTCACACCTCCTGCACGAGGTCGAGGTGATCGCCGATGAGCTGATCCTGATCGGCAACGGTCGCATCGTCGCTCAGGGTACGAAGGCCGAGCTGCTGCAGACCGCGGGCACGTTCGTTCGCGCGATCGAGCCGGACGCGCTCGCCGCGGCACTGAGCCAGGCGGGTATCCACGCGACCCCGTCGGGTGACGCCGGTATGCGCACCGATGCGGAGCCTGCCGAGGTCGGCAAGGTGGCCGCCAGCGCCGGAGTCGCCCTTCAGGAGCTACGTCCCGCTGACGGCGCCGGACTCGAGGAGATGTTCCTCCAGCTCACCGCCGACAGCCAACGAGAAGGAGCAGAGGCATGAGCGCCGCAACGGTCGAAAACGCCGCGCCCAGTATGAAGGCGGGCTCGCGGATCCCGCTGACCCGGCTGATCGCGGTCGAGCTGCGCAAGTCGTACGACACGCTCGCCGGTCGTTGGCTGCTGATCGCCATCGGGGCGATCACCGCGACTGCGATCGTGATCTTCTTCCTCACCGCCGACTCGGCGGATCGTACGTACGGCAACTTCGCCGGCGTGACCGCGTCGCCACAGGCGATCCTGTTGCCGGTGCTCGGCGTCCTGCTGGTCACCAGCGAGTGGTCGCAGCGCACGGCACTGGTCACGTTCACCCTCGCGCCTAACCGTGGGCGGGTACTGACGGCGAAGATTGCCGCCGCCGTACTCCTCGGCGTCGGTGCGGTCCTGGTGGCGAACCTGTTCGCCGCGGTGTTCACGGTCATCGGTGGAGCCGATGACGCCTGGGGCAGCGGCTCGGAGCTCTTCGAGATCGCGTTCGCGAAGTTCGGGATCTTCCAGTTGATCCAGATCATGTGGGGCGTCGGGTTCGGCCTGCTGCTGCTCAACTCCGCCGCTGCGATCGTCGCGTTCTTCGCGGTGCCGATGGTGATCTCGATCGTCAGCGAGCTCTGGAGCGCGATGGAAGACATCGGCCCATGGGTCGATCTCTCCACCTCGTCGGGAGCGCTGTTCAACGAGGACGGCATGTCATCCGCCGAATGGCAGCACCTGCTGGTCGGGGTGCTGATCTGGGTGGGCATCCCGCTCGTCCTCGGCACCATTCGGCTACTGCGCAGCGAGGTGAAGTAGCCGCAATAACTCGGGGGGATACAAAGGTCCGGGCCGGTCGGGGGACAGCCCGGGCCTTTGCATGTCCTCGTGCTACGCGGGCAACTCTGCCGTGAGAGTGAAGGTCTCGCCGTCGAGGTGGGTGGTGAGTCGACCACCCGCCTCGACGGCGCGCTCGCGCAAGTTTCGGAGGCCGTTGCCGGCCGGCGTTGTGATCGGACCGGCGCCGTCGTTGCTGATGTGAAGGTACGTGGAGCCTCGCTCGTGGCGTACGCCGATGCTGCACAGGCGGGCGGTCGAGTGCCGAACGATGTTCGTGACTGCCTCTCGTACGACCACGGCGAGCACGTGGTCGGCGTGGAATGTCACGGGTTGGGCTTCGACGCCGTCGGCGACGACGCGTACGTCGGCCGCCTCGAGCAGGGTGCGTGCGGCCGCGACCTCGTCGGCGAGGGTGAGCCGGGCGTCTGACTCGATGTCGCGGAGATCGACGAGCGCCGCCTCGGCATGGCTGCGGATGTCGATGACGAGCCCACGGGCACGCTCCGGGTCGGTCGTGACGGTGCGTTCTGCGAGTTCTGCGTTCATCGTGATGGCCGACAGGTGGAAGCCCAGGAGGTCGTGTACGTCGCGCGCGAACCGAAGCCGCTCGGTGGTGCTGATGACATGGGCGAGCTCGTCTGAGGTCTCGTGCAGCCGGCGGCTCAGAATGGGCAAGCGGTCGACCGCATAGAACGTGAGCGGCCCCACTGTCATCCCGAGCACTGTCTGGATGTAGAGGAAGATCTCGGCTCGAATGCTCGGCTGCTGGCCGAAGATGAGCATCTGTGACATCGGTACAACCACCGTGACGGCGAGCCCCAGTGTGATGAACGACCACGGGGTGGGCAGTCGGACGACCATTGCCGAGAGCAGGAGAGTCAGCGCTATCGACATCCCCAGCAAGGTCGGGAACAGCATCGCGACCGGTACGACGAGAACCCACTGGAGGGTGAACGTCCACCACCACCAGCGCGGCGCCGTACCGTCTGGCCGGGTCACGCCGTGGTGGAGGTACAACGTGCAGGCAAGTGGGGTGATGACCGCGTGGACGACCAGCGCGGTCGTGGTGAGCCCACCCGGGATCAGGCCGACGTCTGAGACCGCATTGAGGCAGTAGCAAGTCAGTATTGCGAGCAGTATCGCTCGAGCGAAGCCGAACGGCACTTCGACCCGGTCGCTCTCGGCGAGATTCGGGTAGGTGCGCACCACCGGTGGCGCAGTCGTACGCGCCGCACTGCGTAGCGCCTTACGTGCGGACGTTGCGATCGTCGTGAGGTCGGCCCATCGGTCGCGCACGACCACGGTGTCGGCTCGCGCGATGATCGCCGACAGGCGCACGCCGACGTCGGCTCGCAGGCCGTGGCGCGCGCGGGCAACCTCCTCCTGAGCGCGAGCGGTGGCCAGCTCCGCGCGACGCTGCGCCGTCTCGTCGGCGAGTCGGGCGAGCCGGGTCACTGCCAGCAGGGCGAGCCCGAGGGTGCCGTTCGTGGAGAGATCCGCGAGACCGATCGCGAACGAGTCGTTGAGCATGCCGTGCACGGTCGCGTCGGCGACCGCGAACGCGGCGTACGACAGCCAGGACCACGGTGAGTCGAAGACGAGTAGCACCGCGCCGCACAGCATGCCCGCGAGTTCGACCCAGCCGGCGCCGAGGACGAGGTTCGGCGCGAAGGTGAGCACGACCAGTGCCGCGATGATTGACCGCGGATTGCCTCGCCGCACCACGATCAAGCCGGTGAGAGCGAAGATCGCGAGCGTCGTGCTCAGACCGACCGTCACCGTCACCGGCGTCAGCCGACCGAGGGACTCGAGCTTGTACAGGAGATCGCTGGCGCGCAGCGGCAGCATCATGACGAGCCAGCCGAGCGGGAGCAACGGAAGCCATCGTAGGTGGCCTCTGGCGTCGACGAGCATCAAAGAACTATACGAGTTGTATAGTAACCTGACTAGCGATGACCCGAGACCGCATCCTCGAACCCCGCAACGACCGAAGTCGTCGGACGCGCCGGGCATTGTTGGCGGCGGCGCGGGAGCTGCTCGAGGAGCGCGGATTCGACGCGCTGACGCTCGCCGACGTTGCGACGCACGCGGGAGTGAGCCGGATGACGGCGTACCTGCACTTCGCGAACCGAGGTGAGCTGGTGGTCGCGCTGTTCGACTTCAACGCGACGCTCGAAGGCCTGTCGGAGTCGATGGCGACGGTCTGGGCGTCGCCCGACGCCGTTGCGGCGCTGGACGAGTGGGGCGCGCATCTGGCTCGCTACCATCCTCGGCTGATGGCGGTCGACCGCGCGATCGAGAGCGCGCGTCGGGTGGACGACGATGTCGCAGCATTGCGCGAACGAGTTGTCGCCGCGAAGCTCGCCAGCTGTCGCCGGCTCGCCCGCTGGCTTGCAGACGAGGGGCGGTTGCGAGCCGAGTGGTCTCGCCGGTCGGCCACCGACATGTTGTTCGCGCTGATCTCGTCGGACCTGATCGAGGCGCTCACGGTCGATCGTCGCTGGTCGACGGAACGGCTCGCCGAGCACCTCGGGTTGATGTTCCGGTCGACGTTCGTCGCCGACGTAGGGGGCGCACACGAATGATTCGGGTGCTGATTGCCGAGGACATGCGCATCCTGCGCGACGCCCTCGGTGCGATCCTGGCCGCTGAGGACGATATCGACGTCGTCGGGGCGGTCGACACCGGCGATGCGATCGTCTCGACCGCCCGCCGCGTA
Source organism: Nocardioidaceae bacterium SCSIO 66511 (assembly GCA_023100825.1). Classification (NCBI taxonomy): domain Bacteria; kingdom Bacillati; phylum Actinomycetota; class Actinomycetes; order Propionibacteriales; family Nocardioidaceae; species Nocardioidaceae bacterium SCSIO 66511. The sequence goes on from CP095846.1 coordinate 1,728,532, forward strand.
CGGCCCGACGTTGCTGTGATCGACATCGGGTTGCCCGGCATCGATGGCATCGACGCGGCAGTCGAGCTCAGCGTTGCTGTGCCAGCCTGTCGAACCTTGATCCTGACTGGCGTCGCTCGACCCGCGAACCTCCGCCGCAGCGTCGATGCGCGCCTCGACGGGTTCATGCTCAAGGATGCGCCGGCCGTTGAGCTTGTCGCTGCGATCCGCACGATCGCATCCGGCGGCAAGGTGGTCGATCCGCAGCTCGCGTACGTGGCTATGGACGCCCCTCGTACGCCCCTGACCGAGCGGGAGACCGCCGTGCTGCAACGCACTGCTTCCGGCGCCGCGCCGCGCGAGATCGCGCGCGAGTTGCATCTGTCGTACGGCACCGTAAGAAACTACCTCGCATCCGCGGTCACCAAGCTCGGTGCGCGCAACCGGGTCGATGCGGTGCGGATCGCGTCTGAGGCCGACTGGCTGTGAGGGCCGTGCATTCTGCACGTCCGTAGATGCACCAGGCACTGGTTGCGCCGGTCTGTAGCCGGAAGTCTGTTCGGCATGGCGAACAAAGAGACGACGAAGCCCACGAGCAAGAGGCGGCGGCCCCGGCAGGTCCGCTCCGCGGGTGACTACCTGGCACTCGGCGGCCTGACGGGCGTTCCGTCGCTGCATGGACCTGAGTCGTGCATCGTCGTGCTCCCCACGCCGGACGGACGAGCGAGCCTGAATGCGGCGTACGCATGCTGATCGAACGCAGAAGCCCAGAGGGGGACCGATGGTGGCTGGTCGCCGCCGCCGGCGTCGCGTTGTTCATCGGCCAGCTCGACTCCACGATCGTCAACGTCGCGCTACCGACGCTCGAAGACGAGTTCGCGACCTCGACGGAGGTCACCCAGTGGGTCGTTCTCGGCTGCGCGCTGCCGCTGATCGGCTTCGCGCTACCCGCGGGCCGCTGGGTCGATACCGTCGGCCTGCGGGCGGCATTGACCTTCGCCGTAACGGGGTTCGCGATCGCGAGCGCACTCGTAGGACTTGCCCCGGACATGGCATTTCTGATCGTCGCCCGGGTCGCGCAGGGAACGTTCGGCGCGATCATGTTCACCCTCGTGCCCGTGCTTGCCACCGTCGCCGTCTCCCCACGGGCCAAGGGGCGAGCGATGGCGGTCGTGATGACGTTGGGTCCACTCGGTGCGGTGTCGGGTCCGGCACTCGGCGGCATCGTGATTGACACCATCGGGTGGCGCTGGGTCTTCTTCGCCAACCTTCCGGTCGCGGTGGTCGTCGTCGCGATCGGGTACGCCCAGCTCGATGCCGGCGCTCGACTGCGCTGGCCGGACCGCGCCACGGTGGCCCAGGTAGCGCTGCTCGTCGGTGCCGCGGCCAGTGTGCTGGTGGCGCTTACGTTCGGCGTACGCCAACCTGCCTGGCTGCTGCTCGCAGGCCTCGCGGTTCCGCTCGTCATCATCTGGCTGCGGCTCGACGCGAGTCGCCCGGTCGTCGAGTTGCTCGCGACGCCGGGTCTGCGCGGCATTCACATGTCGCTGCTGCTGGAGATGAGCGCCGTCGCCGCGATGTCGTTCCTCATTCCGTTCCATCTCGTCCGCGATGTCGGCTCCTCGGCGGCCGAAGCCGGATTGGTCATGCTCGCTATGCCGGCGGTGATGATCCTCGCGGGAGGGCCCGCCGGGGCGGCGGTCGACCGCGGTGACGCCCGCCGCGTTGCCCATCGGGGTGCGTGGGTGGTCACGACGGCAAGCGCGATGATCGTCGGCGGTGCGGCGTTCGGCGGGTCGCTCGCGATCGCGGGGGCGCTTGCGCTCCTCGGGCTCGGAGCGGCGTACTTCGCCGGACCGAGCCAGGCGGCCGCGATGGGGGCTTCCGACGCGGGGCGGCTGGGCACGACGGCCGCGACGACGAGTCTCGCCCGTCAGCTCGGGGCCGCTGCTGGGCCGGCGATCGCGACGACCGTGTGGACTGTCGCGGGCGGCGATGAGACCGGCTTGTTGACGGCGCTGGCCGTCACGGTGCCCATCTGCCTGCTCAGCGCGGGCGCTCTTGGCGCGCGCCGTCCGCTGTTCGAGCCCGCGGAAGGCGTCGTCGGCCGGAGGGCGGCCCGATGACCCTGTTTCGTACCAACCCGGCGCCGTCGACGCGGCTCGACCTGGCCGCACGCATCGACCCCGACCTCGCGGCGCGCCGGGTTGTCGCCGACCACGACCGCTTGCTGCGTACTGTCGAGGGCCGAACGGACTTCGAGCTGTCAGCCAGGGACTACGCCGGCAGTGCACGTCCCAACGCGCTCTGGGACTCCTTGCACGATCTGCTGGCGCTGATGATCGCTGGCGACGAGGTCGCGCTCGGCATGCTGCACGAGGCGGATCGCGGTCGCACGCACTGGGCGCTCGACGACGAGTGCGAGACGCGAGACGTACGCAGGCGGCTCGACTCGTCGGGCGTCGCCGCGGGGCGCGTACTACCGGCGTGGCTATTGCTGCACCGGCTGGTGTCGGTACGCGACGCACTGGACCACGAGCTGCGCTCGGTCGACCCACGCCTGTGGCGCGGGGCGCTCGGCGCGGCCGTCGAGGACGCGCTCACCGCCGACGGAGCATCGCCCTTCCGAAGGGCCGGCCATCACCTTTGCCCACCGCTTACCCGGGTCACTTGGACCATCACAACGAAAGGAAGAACCGATGAGTGAGAACGTCAGACTGGCGGTCGTCTACTACAGCGCGACCGGCAACGTGCACCGGCTCGCGACCTGCGTCGCTGAGGGTGCCGAGAAGGCCGGCGCGGACGTACGCCTGCGCAAGGTCGCGGAGCTCGCACCCGCGCACGCCGTCGCTGCGAATCCGGACTGGTCTTGGCACGTCGAAAGCACCCGAGACGTCGAGGAGGCCGACGTCGACGACCTGACCTGGGCTGACGCCGTGATGTTCGGTACGCCGACGCGTTACGGGGCGATGGCCAGTCAGCTCAAGCAGTTCATCGACGTGACGGGGCCCGTCTGGCAGCAGGGCCTGCTTGCCGACAAGGTGTACGGCGCGTTCGGATCCGCGGGGACAGCGCACGGCGGTCACGAGAGCACGCTGCTTTCGCTGCACAACGTCTTCTACCACTGGGGCGGCATCATCGTGCCTCCCGGATACACCGACCCGATCCAGTTCGAGCTCGGCACCCCGTATGGCATATCGCACGTCAGCGGGGGTGGGGCGCCCGATGAAACCGTGATCGAAGGTGCGCGCTACCAAGCGCGGCGGGTGACCGAGACTGCCGCCAGGCTCAAAGCAGGGAGCCGCGTGCTCGCCGCGTGACGCGGACATGAGCCGTGCTGAGACACTTGGGATATGCAGACACGGCGTGACGTGATCGTCCTCGGTTCGACCGGTTCCGTCGGTACCCAAGCGCTCGAGATCGTCGCGGCGAACCCCGAGCGGTTCCGGGTCGTCGGCCTCGCGGCAGGGGGCGGCAACCCGGAGCTGCTGGCGCAACAGGTCGTTGCGGCCGGCGTACCCGCGGTCGCGGTCGCGCGTACGTCGGCCGTGCAGGATCTCCAACTCGCGTTGTACGCCGAGGCGCAGCGGCGCGGCTGGTCATCGGGCGAGTACGCGCTGCCGCGCATCCTGGCCGGGCCCGATGCCGCCGCCGACCTGGCACGGGAGACCTGCGACGTCGTTCTCAACGCGATCACCGGGTCGGTCGGCCTGATGCCGACGATCGCGGCTCTGGAGTCCGGTACGACCCTCGCGCTGGCGAACAAGGAGTCGCTGATCATCGGCGGACCCATCGTCACCGACCTCGCCAAGCCCGGCCAGATCGTGCCAGTCGACTCCGAGCACAGCGCGATCGCGCAGTGTCTACGCGGCGGGCGCCAGGACGAAGTGCGCCGGCTGGTGCTCACCGCGAGCGGAGGGCCGTTCCGCGGGCGTACGCGCGCCGAGCTCGGTGATGTCACGGTCGGGCAGGCGATGGAACATCCGAACTTCGCGATGGGCCCCGTCATCACCATCAACTCCGCGACCTTGGTCAACAAGGGCCTCGAAGTGATCGAGGCGCAGCTTCTCTTCGACGTCCCGATCGAGCGGGTCGACGTCGTCGTACACCCGCAGCAGGCGATCCATTCGATGGTCGAGTTCGTCGACGGTTCGACGATGGCGCAGGCATCCCCGCCGTCGATGGCGATTCCGATTGCGCTGGGGATGGGCTGGCCGGATCGTGTCGTCGACGCGGGCGAGGCGTGCGACTGGACGCGGCCGAGCTCCTGGGACTTCTTCCCGCTCGATGACGAGGCGTTCCCCGCCGTGCGCCTCGCACGTACGGCCGCGGCACACGGGCGCACGGCTCCGGCGGTCTACAACGCCGCGAACGAGGTGTGCGTCGACGCCTTCGTGGCCGGCGAGATCGGTTTTCCCGCCATCGTCGACACCGTGGACTCGGTGCTGCGCGAGCACCTTGGGGGTGACCGCGTACCCTCGGAAGGGGCCCAGTTGAGCGTCGAGGACGTGCTGTCTGCCGACGGATGGGCCCGCGAGACCACGACCGCCATACTGACCGGAAGCCGAGGAGAACGCCCGTGATTTATGCCCTCGGGGTGATCGTCTTCGTCGTCGGCGTGATGGTGTCGATCGCCTTGCACGAGGTCGGCCACATGCTGCCCGCGAAGAAGTTCGGGGTGAAGGTCACGCAGTACTTCGTCGGCTTCGGCAAGACAGTGTGGTCGGTGCGCCGCGGCGAGACCGAGTACGGCATCAAGGCGATCCCGCTGGGTGGCTTCGTCAAGCTCGTGGGCATGCTCCCGCCGCATGAGGGCGACGACCCGACGAAGGTGCGCAAGACCAACACCGGCATGTTCACCCAGCTGATCTCGGACGCGCGTACGAGCGAGTACGAGCACGTCGGCCAGGGCGAGGAAGACAGGCTCTTCTACCGCAAACCGTGGTGGCAGAAGCTGATCGTGATGGCCGGCGGTCCGATGGTCAACGTGGCGATCGCGCTGGTGCTCTTCGCTATCGCTTTCATGTTCATCGGTGCACAGAAGCCGACGACAATCGTCAACGCGGTCTCCGAGTGCGCCATCCCCGCCGATCGTACGGAGCAGACGTGCCAGCCCGGCGACCCCAAGACGCCCGCCAACAAGGCGGGGCTTCTCCCCGGCGACGAGATCGTGTCGTTCGGTGGTACGAAGGTCACCGACTGGGATCAGCTGACCGAGCTGATTCGCGACAACGGCGGCGACAAGACGACCGTAGTCGTCGAGCGCGACGGCAAGGAGCTCCCGCCGAAGCAGGTCGAGACGATCGTCGAGGTGCGACCGTCGCTCAGCGAGCCGGAGCAGTACGAGAAGGTCGGCTTCCTCGGCGTCTCGCCGACGACGGAGTACGAGCGGCAGGGTCCAGGCTTCGTGCTCTCCACGATGGGCGACTACACCAAGGCCACCGGCGAGGCGATCCTGCACCTGCCGCAGAAGATGGTCGAGGTGGCCGACGCGGCGTTCGGCGGTGAGCGCAAGGACGACAGCCCGATGAGCGTCGTGGGCGCCGGCCGAGTCGCAGGCGAGATGGTCACCATCGACGACACGACCTGGACCGACCGCGCGTTCCGGCTCATCACGCTGATCGCCGCGGTGAACCTCTTCATCGCGTTGTTCAACTTCATCCCGCTGCTGCCGCTCGACGGCGGTCACATCGCGGGTGCGCTGTACGAGGCGGTGCGCCGCGGCTTCGCGAAGATCGCCCGTAAACCCGACCCGGGCTACGTCGACGTTGCCAAGATGCTGCCGGTCGCGTACGTCGTCGGGGCGCTGCTACTGGTGATGGGCGTACTGCTCATCTATGCCGATATCGTCAACCCGGTCACACTGACGTAGCCGCTGAGGAGCATCGAAATGTCGACAGTCGACCTGGGTCTGCCCAGCTCGCCGCCACCGACGCTCGCGGAGCGTCGCAAGTCCCGCAAGATCAAGGTGGGCAAGGTCGAGGTCGGAGGCGACGCCCCGGTCTCGGTGCAGTCGATGACGACAACCGTGACCGCCGACGTCAACTCGACGCTCCAGCAGATCGCCGAGCTGACCGCGGCCGGCTGCGACATCGTCCGGGTCGCCTGCCCGAGCCAGGACGACGCCGAGGCGCTGCCGGCGATCGCCACGAAGTCGCAGATCCCGGTGATCGCCGACATCCACTTCCAGCCCAAGTACGTCTACGCCGCGATCGACGCCGGTTGCGCTGCCGTACGCGTCAACCCCGGCAACATCCGCAAGTTCGACGACCAGGTGAAGCAGATCGCCGCCGCCGCCAAGGACGCCGGCGTTTCGCTGCGCATCGGCGTCAATGCGGGGTCGCTCGACAAGCGACTGCTGGAGAAGTACGGCAAGGCCACTCCCGAGGCGCTCGTCGAGTCGGCCGTCTGGGAGGCGTCGCTGTTCGAGGAACACGACTTCCACGACTTCAAGATCTCGGTCAAGCACAACGACCCCGTCGTGATGGTGCAGGCGTACGAGATGCTCGCCGAGCGCGGCGACTGGCCGCTGCACCTCGGCGTGACCGAGGCGGGGCCGGCGTTCCAGGGCACCATCAAGTCGGCAGTGGCGTTCGGTGCACTGCTCTCGAAGGGCATCGGCGACACCATCCGAGTCTCGCTCTCGGCGCCGCCGGTCGAGGAGATCAAGGTCGGCACCCAGATCCTGCAGTCGCTGAATCTGCGGCCGCGCAAGCTGGAGATCGTCTCGTGCCCGTCCTGCGGACGCGCGCAGGTCGACGTCTACAAGCTCGCCGACGAGGTGACGGCCGGGCTCGAAGGCATGGAGGTGCCGTTGCGGGTCGCCGTCATGGGGTGCGTCGTCAACGGCCCCGGCGAGGCGCGCGAGGCCGATCTCGGCGTCGCGTCCGGCAACGGTAAGGGGCAGATCTTCGTCAAGGGTGAGGTGATCAAGACGGTCCCCGAGGCCAAGATCGTCGAGACCCTGATCGACGAGGCGATGCGCATTGCCGAGGAGATGGAGCCGGTCGAGGGCGGCTCGCCGGCTGTCACGGTCAGCTGACGGTCGTAGAGGCCCTGCGATGACCGCGTACGCCATCCGCCAGGCGACGCCCGCCGACGCACCGGCTCTGCACGACCTCGGCGAGGCGGTGACGATTCCGACGTACACGCCGATCGCGGGCGCCGAGTACGCGCGGTTCGTGCGCGACACCTGGTGGCGAGCCGACTACATCGCCGAGTCGATGGATCGTACCGCGCATTTCGTCGCTGAACGTGACGACGAGATCATCGGTACGGCCGTGGTCGGCGCCCTCGACGGCGACCCGGTGCTGTGGAAGCTGTACGTGCTGCCGGCAGAGCACGGCACCGGCGTCGGGTCGGCGCTGCTGGACACCGTCCTCGCGTGGGTAGACGGCGCAGAACGCCTGCTGTTGTCGTACATCGACGGCAACGAGCACGCGGCGGCGTTCTACCGGGCGAAGGGCTTCACGTACCTGAGCACCTCCGAGGACGCCGGCGGCATCGCGAACCACTGGATGGCCCGGCGGCTCTAATCGGTAGGCTCGGGCACCATGCGTGTCTTGGTCTCCGGAGGAGCCGGCTACATCGGCTCACACACCGTCTTGTCCCTCATCGATGCGGGCCACGATGTGATCGTGGTCGACGACTTCTCCAACAGCAAGCCGACCGTCATCGCGCGGCTCGAGGCGCTGTCCGGCCGGCACATTCCGGTCCACGCGTTCGATCTGACCGACGTCGACAAGACGGAGCACCTCTTCGCCACCGAGGAGATCGACGCGGTCATCCACTTCGCCGGGCTCAAGGCCGTCGGCGAGAGCGTGGAGAAGCCGCTCGACTACTACAGCAACAACCTCGGCTCCACGTTCTCCCTCGTACGCGCGATGCAGCGGCATCACGTACGCCTGCTGGTGTTCTCCTCGTCGGCGACGGTGTACGGCACCGACCAGGCGGGTGCCACCGAAGACCGCCCGACGTTCGCGACCAACCCGTACGGGTGGACGAAGGTCATGCAGGAGCAGATCCTTCGCGATATCGCCCAGGCCGACTCGGCGCTGCGGTTCGCGCTGCTGCGCTACTTCAACCCCGTCGGCGCGCATCCGTCGGGCACGATCGGCGAGGATCCGCAGGGCATCCCCAACAACCTGATGCCGTTCATCGCGCAGGTCGCAGTCGGTAAGCGCGACAAGCTGAGTGTCTTCGGCGACGACTACGACACGCCCGACGGCACCGGGCAGCGCGACTACATCCACGTCGAGGATCTCGCCGCCGGCCACGTCGCGGCCCTGGAGGAGTTGGCGCGTACCGACAGGCCGGTCAACACCTGGAACCTCGGTTCCGGGCGCCCGACCAGCGTGCTCGAACTGCTGCACTCGTTCGAGAAGGCCGTCGGCCACGAGCTGCCGTACGAGGTGGTCGAGCGACGCGCCGGCGATGTGGCCACGTCGTACGCCGATCCCTCGAAGGCGAACGCCGAGCTGGGCTGGTCCACCACGAAGACCGTTGACGATATGTGCGCCGACGTCTGGCGCTGGCAGTCGCAGAACCCCAACGGATACCCGTCCTGACCGGAGGCTCCGCTCGCGACCGGCGGGTTCGTACTCGCCGATAGCCGCTCGCGTGCGTACGTACCGGGGGGATAGGCTTCCCGGCACATACCAGACCTCACGGGCGCAGGAGGCACCGCATGCTCGGGACGGCCTCGGGGCTGCGCGTGCTCGGCCCCGACGATCTTCCGGCGCTTCGCGCGCTCGTGCACGAGGACCCGATCGTGAACGTGTTCGTCGAGCACCGGATCGAGGCGACCCAGCTGCAGCCGCGATGGCTCGGCGGCGAGATCTGGGGCTTCCAACGTCGGGGCGAGCTCGTATCGGCATGCCACGTCGCCGCGAACCTCGTGCCCGTGCAGGCGACCGACGAGGCGCTGGACGCGTTCGCTCGGCACGCCGAGGCGCTGGGGCGCACCTCCTCCTCGATCGTCGGGCTGCGCCACGACGTCGTCGAGCTGTGGCAGTCGCTGGAGGCGTCATGGGGGCCGGCTCGTTCGCTGCGCTTGAACCAGCCGTTCCTCGTCGCCGACCGCCCGGCCGAGGTGACGCCCGACCCGCGGGTACGCCGGGTGATGCTCGACGAACTCGACGTCCTTTATCCGGCGAGCGTCGCGATGTTCACCGAAGAAGTGGGGGAGTCGCCCGAGCTACACGGGCGACATTCGTACCGCGCTCGGGTCGCGCAGCTGATCAGCCGCGGCTGGGCGTTCGCGATCATCGAGGACGACCAGGTGTTGTTCAAGGCGGAGGTCGGCGCGGCCACGTCGTACGGATGCCAGGTGCAGGGTGTGTACGTACACCCTCGCGTTCGCGGCCAAGGGCTCGCGTCGCGAGCGATGGCCGGCGTCGTCCGGCTGGCCAGTCGCGATATCGCCCCCGTGGTGTCGCTGTATGTCAACGACCACAACGTCGCTGCCCGCAAGGCGTACGAACGGTCGGGGTTCACCCAGCACGAGACGTTCGCCTCGATCCTGTTCTGACCCACGCCGAGCCGGCGGGCCCCGTTCGATCGAGCCCCGGTGCCGGGGGAGCTGGACCATCGCTGGCGATACGCTGTGCGGTCATGTGCACAGCCCGGGGGATCAAAGCGAGTGCGGCGACGCTCATCGCATTCGCAGCGCTGACGACGGCAATGGCCGCGTGCTCGGGCCACGAGGCACCTGCGGAACCGTCGGCGAACGACAGCGACGAGCCGACCGAGGTCACGATCGCGATGTCCGGCGACGTACTGGTCCACAACACGGTCTGGGCATCGGCTGAGTCCGATGCGACGGCCGAGGGCAAGGACGGCTTCGACTTCGCGCCAATGTTCGCCTCCATGCGGCCGGTCATCGGCGGTGCAGATCTCGCGGTCTGTCATCTGGAGACCCCGCTGGCGTCGGCATCGGGGCCGTTCCAGAACTACCCGGTCTTCTCGGTGCCTCCGCAAGTTCTCGACGGCCTGAAGCAGACCGGGTACGACTTGTGCACGACCGCGTCCAACCACAGTGTCGACGTGGGTTTTGACGGCATTGTTCGTACGATCGACGCGTTCGAGAGTCGAGACCTACCGTTCTCGGGCACAGCCGCATCGCCTGCCCAGTCGAGGCGTACGCCGATCATCGATGTCGCGGGTGCGCGGGTAGCGGTGCTCAGCTACACGTTCGGTACGAACGGCATGCCGGTGGAGAAGCCGTGGTCGCTCAACCTGACCGACTCCGACGAGGTGATTGCCGATGCGGAGCAGGCCAAGGCCGACGGCGCCGACCTCGTGCTCGTCGCGCTGCACGACGGCGCGGAGTACGTCTCCGACCCGACCGAGCAGCAGCGTGAGCTCGTCGACGAGATCACTCAGTCGCCCGCCATCGACCTCGTCTACGGCCATCACGCCCACGTCTCACAGCCGTTCGATGTCGTCAACGGGACCTGGGTGGCGTACGGCCTGGGCAACTTCATCGCGCAGCAGGAGCTGACCCGCCCCGAGACCTACCGCGGGACCACGGCCGTGTTCACGTTCGCCGACGACGACGGCTGGAAGGTGACCGAGGCGAGGTTCGTGCCGACCCAGATCACGATGCCAGGTGAGTCCGCATCGGCGATGCGCGTACTCGACGCGGAGGCGGCGCTGTCGGACCCCGACACCGCGGAATCGTTGAAGCCCAAGCTACGCGAGACGATCGCCGCAGTCCGCCGCGTCACGTTCGACCTCGGAGCGCGTCGCGACGGCTTGCGGATGCTGGCACAAGGAGGACAAGGATGAACCAACGACCATCTCCTGACGTAGCGGCCTTGGCCGTGCTGCTCGCAGGATCCGGGGTGATCCATTTCGTACGCCCCGAGCCGTTCGAGCGGATCGTGCCGAAAGCGCTCCCGTACAAACGCGAGCTCGTCTATCTGTCCGGCGCGGCCGAGCTCGCCTGCTCGGCCGCGCTCGCAGGCACTCGTACGCGCCGCAGCGGCGGTTGGGCGACGGCCGCATTGATGGTCGCGGTCTTCCCGGCCAACATACAGATGTGTGTTTCCGCGATGCGGAGTCGGAAGTCACCCTGGTGGTTCAAGGCCGCGACCGTTGCGCGGCTGCCGCTCCAGGTGCCGCTGGTCAAAACTGCGATGAAGGCGGCCCGCACCGCGCGATAGGCTCGCACCGGTCAGTCTTCGAACACCATCAACCAGGAGTCATCAGTGGTCACTCGCATGTCGAGCCTGTTCGTACGCACACTGCGCGACGATCCGGCGGACGCCGAGGTGCCGAGCCACAAGCTGCTCGTACGCGCCGGCTACGTCCGCCGCGCCGCGCCGGGCATCTACTCCTGGCTGCCGCTCGGCTACACCGTGCTGCGCAACGTCGAGCGCATCGTGCGCGATGAGATGAACGCGATCGGCGCGCAGGAGGTGCACTTTCCTGCGCTGCTGCCCAAGGAGCCGTACGAAGCCTCGAACCGCTGGACCGAGTACGGCGACAACATCTTCCGACTGCAGGATCGTAAGGGCGCCGACTATCTGCTCGCACCGACGCATGAGGAGATGTTCACGCTCTTGGTGAAGGACCTCTACTCGTCGTACAAGGATCTTCCGCTCGCGCTCTACCAGATCCAGACGAAGTACCGCGACGAGCCGCGTCCGCGCGCCGGGATTTTGCGCGGTCGTGAGTTTGTGATGAAGGACTCCTACTCCTTCGACGTCTCCGACGACGACTTCTTGAAGTCGTACCAGGCCCACCGCGATGCGTACATCAAGATCTTCGACCGGCTGGGTCTCGACTATGTGATCGTCGCGGCGCTGTCGGGCGCCATGGGCGGGTCGGCGAGCGAGGAGTTCCTGGCGCGTGCCGAGAATGGCGAAGACACCTACGTGCACTGCACCAACTGCGACTACGCGGCGAACGTCGAGGCGGTACGCGTACCCGTGCCCGATCCGGTCGACTACGCCGATGCGCCCGCAGCACATGCCGAGAACACCCCTGACACACCGACGATCGAGACGCTTGTCGACCATCTCAACGAGCGGTTTCCGCGCGACGACCGCTCCTGGCACGCCGGCGACACGCTGAAGAACGTGCTCGTGATCATCGCCCACCCCGACGGGAGCCGCGAGCCGCTGGCGATCGGCGTACCGGGCGACCGCGAGGTCGATCTCAAACGTCTCGGGGGAGTGCTCGAGCCCGATGAGGTCGAGGCGTTCACCGAATCCGACTTCGAGGCCAACCCGAGCCTCGCCAAGGGCTACATCGGTCCGGGGGTACTCGGTTCGGAGAACACGAGCGGCATTCGCTACCTCCTCGACCCGCGAGTCGTCGAGGGCACCCGCTGGGTCACCGGGGCGGACCAGCCCGGCAGTCACGTCATCGACCTCGTCGCCGGGCGCGACTTCACGGCCGACGGCACCATCGAGGCGGCCGAGGTACGCGCGGGCGACTCGTGCCCGAACTGCGGGTCGACGCTCGACACCGCGCGTGGCATCGAGATGGGCCATATCTTCCAGCTCGGTCGTCGTTACGCGGATGCGCTCGGGCTGCAGGTGCTGGATGAGAACGGCAAGCTGGTCACGGTGACCATGGGCTCGTACGGCGTCGGTGTATCCCGTGCCGTCGCCGCCGTGGTCGAGAACTCCCATGACGACAGCGGCATCATCTGGCCCCGCGAGATCGCACCCGCGCACGTGCACCTGGTGGCGACCGGTAAGGACGAAGCGGTGTTCTCTGCGGCGGACAAGCTCGCCACGGATCTCGAAGCCGCGGGCACGACGGTGCTGTACGACGACCGGCGCAAGGTCTCGCCGGGCGTGAAGTTCAAGGATGCCGAGCTGATCGGGGTCCCGACGATCGTCGTGGTCGGCCGCGGTTTGGCCGACGGCGTCGTCGAGGTCAAGGACCGGCGTACGGACGAGCGCGTGAACGTACCGCTCGCGGACGCCGTCGCCCACCTCTCCGGTCCCGGCTGATCCTCTCCCCGCTGAGCGTGACGTTCGAGTGGCGACACGCCCGTGTGTCGCGCTCGAGCGTCACGCCCAGCGGGCGGCGGCGATGCGTGCGCGAAGAAACCCGGCCTGCTCATCGTCCACTGCGTTGGCGAGAGCTCGCTCGTACGCCGTCACCGCCTCCGCCGGCCGGCCGAGGTCGGTGAGCATGGCGCCGCGGGCCGCCTCGAGGTAGAGGTCGCCCGCGGTACGTACGATCGCGGCGACCACCCGCCCCCACTGCTCGCGATGGAGGCGGGCGATCGACTCGGAGACGGTCACTCCTCGGACATGTCCCACACGGGTCGGATCTCGATCACCGGCTCGGGACCGACCTTGGCGAGCGCGATCGCCTGGTCGAGGTCCTCGGCCTCGATGATGTAGAAGCCGCCGAGCGCCTCTTTGATCTCCAGGAACGGGCCGTCGGTGACGATCGGATCGCTTCCGGTACGTACGGTCGTCGCGGTCTTCGTCGAACGCAGGGCCTCACCGCCGACGATCTTCGCGCCAGCCGCCTGAACCGCCTTCGAGAACTCGTCGTGCAGGCGCATTCCCTCGGCGTACTCCTCCTCGGTCGCGTTCACCCACGGGTCCTCGTCGCCGAACAACACGAACATGTACTTCTGTGCCATTGATCCTCCCGGTTGCAACGGCCCGCCGAGTGCGAGCCTTTCCATCATGACGTCCGGAGGTGACGAGAATCGACATCGTGGCGAAACCCGTTCGCGAACTGTCGGCGCCGTACGCGACACTGCCTCGCATGGAAATCGACGCGGTGATCTTCGACTGGGGCGGCACCCTCACACCGTGGGCGACGATCGACTACAGCGATGAGTGGCGGTCTGTGGCCGAGGCGGCCGTCGCGCCGGCCGACGTCGATGCGGTGACCGCCGCCCTGTTGGGCGCCGCTGAGCACGTGTGGGCACGGGCGCGTGACGACCACCGCAGCGCGACCTTCGATGAGATCTGCTCACTTGCCGGGGTCGAGCCGAGTGCCGAGGCGGTCGCCGCCTACCGCGCGTTCTGGGAGCCGTCGACCGTGACCGATCCGGCGGCGCGCGAGTTGTTCGACGGCCTTCGTGCGCGCGGTATCAAGGTCGGCGTGCTGTCCAACACCGTGTGGCCGCGGGCATGGCACGAGGAGATCTTCGTACGCGATGGGGTGCACGACCTGATTGACGGCGACGTGTACACCTGTGAGCTCGCCTGGACGAAGCCGGACCCGCGTGCGTTCGAGGCCGCGATGTCCGCGGTCGGTGCGCAGAGCGCGCGGTCGTGCGTGTTCGTCGGAGACCGCCTCTTCGACGACATCTGGGGCGCAGCGTCGGCGGGCATGCGCACCATCCATGTGCCGCACAGCGACATCCCGACCGATCAACTCGGTCACTCGGTCGGGGAACCCGACGCCGTCGTGCAGCGTCTGTCGGAGGTAGCGCGGGTGGTCGACGACTGGACGGGCCGCGCTGAGACCAGTTGGTGACACGGTCGCCCGCTGCACCATCGCACCCTTAGACTCTGGTGCGCCTCGAGACGACTCGCGGCGACGCCGACGGAGGACCTACGGGGCGGCGAGCGCGCGGCGAGCAGCGGAGACCCGACGGTCTGGGTGCCAATAGCAGTGATGAGTGCGAAGGAACGCAGGGATGAGCAACCAACAACCACCGCCGGGCAACGGCGGCGGTAACGATCCGTACGGCCAGCAGTGGCCGCCGTACGGTCAGCAGCCGCCTCAGCAAGGTGGAGCGCCGCAGGGCCAATCGCCCTATGGTCAGCCACCCCAGCAGGGACAGTACGGTCAGCAGCCGTACGGCCAGCCTTCGCAGCAGGGACAGCACTACCAGCAGCCGCAGTACGGGCAGCAGTACCAGCAGCCGCAGCAGGGCTCGCCGCAGTGGATGCAGCAGCCCGGTCAGTACGAGTCGATGGGTACCTCCGGCGAGTCCGGAGGCAACGGCAACAAGCTGCCGCTGTTGCTCGGCGGCGCAGGCCTGTTCGTAATCGCGCTGATCGTGGCTGCAGTGTTCGTCCTTCGCGGTGGTGACGGCGGTGCGGGCTCGAGTGCCGACGAGGCGCTCGACACCTTCGTGTCGGCCTTCAACGACGCCGACTGTGATGCGGTCAAGGACGTCACCACTGCGTCCTTCCACGAGGAGATGGACATCGACACGTGCACCGACGACGAGTTCTCCGAGGGCGTCGGCTCGGCCGGCGACTTCGAGTTCGAGGCGGGTGACGTCGAGGAGAGCGGCGACTCCGCGAAGGGCACGATTGAGATCTCCGGCGACGCGAAGGGCATGGCCGGTGCTTCGTTCAACGTCGAACTCACGAAGGACGGAGATGGCTGGCTGGTCGACTCCTTCGAGGTCGACGCGTCCGAAATCGACCCTGACGACTTCTGATTCACATCGAGGACTGAACACATGAGCAACGAGCAACCACCACCCGGTTACGGCAATGACCCGTACGGTCAGCAACCGCCGCAGTACGGCCAGCAGCCGTATGGTCAGCAGCCGCAACAGGGGCAGTACGGGCAGCAGCCGCAATACGGACAGGGCCAGTATGGGCAGGATCAGTACGGCGGTCAGCAGCAGTACGGCCAGCAGCAGTACGGCCAGCAGCCCTACGGTCAGCAGCCGCAGTACGGCCAGGATCAGTACGGCGGTCAGCAGCAGTACGGGCAGCAGCAGTACGGCGGGCAACCCGGGCAGCAGTACGGCGGCCAGCAGCCCTACGGCGGGCAGCCGCCGGGCCAGTACCAGCAGCCCGGCCCGGGTCACAGCGGTGGTGGCGGCGGAAAGCTGCCGCTCATCATCGGCGGCGTCGTACTCGCGGTGATCGTGCTCGCGGTCGGCGGGTTCTTCCTGCTCAACGGCGACGATGACGGCGATGGAGACAGCGGCAACAGTAACACCGCGAGCTCGTCGAAGAAGGACTCCGACGAGGATGAGTCGAATAGCGATTCCGATGAGGACGATTCGACCAGCGAGGCCTCCGGCAGCCCCGAGGACACCATGAACGGCCTGGTATCGGCGATCGAGAATCAGGACTGCGACGCCCTGATGGGCCTTGTGTCGTCCAACTTCCAGAGCACCTACGGCACCGAATGCGATGCCAGCGCGATGTCCGGTGTGATGGAGGGCAACGAGATGTTCGACAGCTTGTCGATGAGCGTCGGTGAGGTCCAGGAGAACGGCGACACCGCCACCGGAGAGCTGGAGATGACGGTCGAGATGTCCGGCGCCGAGTCGAGCATTCCGATCCCGATCGACCTGGTCCAAGAAGACGGCGAATGGAAGATCGACGCTTTCCAGGCTCCGGACACCTCCGATATGGAGATGCCCGATCTGGAGGACTACGAGACCCCGTAGCTCCCCATCGACACCGAGTTAGGTGCGTAGTCGTTGATCCGGACGGCGTACACCAACGACTACGCGCCGAACTCTCCCGACGGGGCAAGCCCTGAGTGAGGGAACGCTCCGCAGTCAGGGCCGCTGCACGCCGGGAAGAGCCACCGGCGGCGCTCCCCACTCCAGACCGGCGACGGCCGATGCCTGCAGTGCGTCGATCGCGAAGGTCCTCGGGCCTCCGGTCGCCGTCGCGACGACGCCGGCGTAGAGCACCGAGCAGCGGTCCTCGATCTGTTGGCCCAGCCGTTGTGCGTCGGCATCGGAAGTGACATCGACCGGCAGATCGTACGCCGCTTGTGCGCCGACCGGATCGGCGCCGGCATCGGCGATGAGCCGGGTCAGCTCCTCGCGGCGGTCTCGATGGTCGCCATGCTGGCGGGCGGCGAGCTCCTGGTAGCGCGTGCCGTAGTCGAGGCGACCGCCGATCACACCGTACGCGTAGACGGCCGCGTGTTCGCCGGCGAGCGCGTCCTGCAATGCGTCCACGACTGCGTCCCCGCTCATGTCCGTACCTCCACGTCGATCATTGCTCGCCGATCGCCTGGTCGAGCAGGTACACATGCTGGGACTGTGATGCCGCGATCGCGGCGAGAACCCGGGCGAACTCCCCCGAGCGCGCCCGCCTCGCGTCGGAGGTTCGATGCTCGGCGGCGGTCTCCTCGAACCGGCGCAGCATCCGCAATGCCTTACCCGGCGCCTGCGGTACGTCGACCTGTGCCCGGCGCTTCGACACCTCGCCGCCGAGGATCTCCACATGCGTACGGTGATGTTCGACGACCGGGCTCAGGGTCTGGCGTAGCGACCGATGCGCCGCGCGTACGGCGAGCGCGCGGGCGAGTATCCGCTCCTGATCGGCCAGCGCCGAGGCGATCAGCCGGTCGTCGGCCGATTCGGACTGATCGGGGGAGGACGGCTCGGAATCGTCACCGAGTACGTCATCGATGGCGCCACATCCGCCGACCAACGTCGCTGCCGCCAGACCTCCGACCGCGAGGAAGGCGCGGCGGTCGAACGTACGCGGAACCCGTGCTTTCACCGCACAGACGGTACCCGACCCAGTTGCTACTCCAAGTCGGGATCCACCCTGCTGGTCGAGCGTGTATAGGGTGAGATCGCAGCGACAAATGAACAGACTAGGAGGCACATCGTGAGCAAGGCTCCCGTCCCCGAAGCCCTCGAACAGGCACTCGCGACGCGTACCTCCGAGCTGGGGCTCGACCTGGAGGCCGTCGAGCTGACACCGGCGGGTCGCCGACGTGTACTCCGCGTCGCGGTCGACCAGGACGGCGGCGTGACGCTCGACGACATCGCCGACGCCACCAAGGAGATCTCGGCGTTGCTGGATGCCAGCGATCTGATGGGCGAGCAGGCGTACACGCTCGAGGTGACCTCGCGCGGCACGGACCGGCCGCTGACCCTTCCGCGACACTGGCGGCGCAACGTCGACCGGCTCGTGCGGGTCACGTTCGACGACGAGGAGGCGGTCGAGGGCCGCATCGTCGAGGCCGACGACGCACCCGACGGCGGCGCGCGGGTGAAGACGGCCGCGGGCCTGCGATCTCTGGCCTACGATTCGGTCAAGAAGGCTCGGGTCGTCGTCGAGCTGAACCGAAAGGAAGGCTGACGTCGTGGACATCGACATGGCGGCGCTGCGCGCCCTCGAACGCGAGAAGGAGCTCTCGCTCGACGTCGTCGTCGGAGCGATCGAGCAGGCGCTGCTGGTCGCGTACCACCGCGAGGACGGCTCCAACCCGCATGCCCGAGTCGTGCTCGACCGAAAGAGCGGGCACGTCACGGTCCTGGCGGAGGAGCGCGGCCCGGACGGCACGGCGATCACCGAGTACGACGACACTCCGAGCGACTTCGGCCGCATTGCGGCGACGACTGCACGGCAGGTCATCCTGCAGCGGTTGCGCGATGCCGAGGACGACCAGCGCTACGGCGAGTTCTCCGAACGCGAGGGCGATCTGGTCTCCGGCGTGATCCAGCAGGGCCGCAACCCCGACGACGTGCTCGTCGACCTCGGCTCGCTCGAGGCGCTGATGCCCGAGGCCGAGCGGGTGCCGGGGGAGCGCTACGAGCACGGGTCGCGCATCAAATGCATCGTGATCAGCGTCCGCAAGGGCGTACGCGGGCCACAGGTACAGGTCTCGCGTACGCATCCGAACCTGGTCAAGAAGCTGTTCGCGCTGGAGGCGCCCGAGATCGCCGATGGCACGGTCGAGATCAGTGCGATCGCGCGGGAGGCGGGCCACCGTACGAAGCTCGCCGTGCGCGCGACGGCCGACGGCGTCAACGCCAAGGGCGCCTGCATCGGCCCGATGGGCCAGCGAGTACGCAACGTGATGAGCGAGCTGCACGGTGAGAAGATCGACATCGTCGATTTCGCCGACGACCCCGAGACGTTCATCGCGCAGGCGCTGTCGCCGGCGCAGGTCAAGAGTGTGACCGTCGTCGACCCCGCGGCGAAGGCTGCCCGGGTCGTCGTACCCGACTTCCAGCTTTCGCTCGCCATCGGCAAGGAGGGCCAGAATGCCCGGCTCGCCGCCCGACTGACCGGCTGGCGCATCGACATCCACTCCGATACGGAGGGAAATGCGCCGAGTGCCTGACGCGGTGTGCTCGCCGGGCGTGCGGAGCCGATGCGACTTCACGGGAGCGACCCGCTAGACTTGTCGGCGGTGCGTACCCCTCGATCTCGGATACCCGGTGGCTCGTCGCGCTCGCAACCCGTGCGTACGTGTGTCGGCTGCCGGAAACGAGAGGCCCGCACCGACCTGGTCAGGATCGTTGCGACCGGAGGCGAGGAGAAGTACTACCTCGCACCCGATCTCGATGGTTCGGCCAAAGGTCGTGGGGCGCACCTGCATCCCACGATCGAGTGTTTCGAGCAGGCGATGCGTCGCCGTGCATTCGGCCGCGCGCTGCGGATCGCGGCGCCGGTCGACGCGAGCGCGGTGCAGCGTTACCTCGAGACCGCACACCAAGACAGTTCAGTTCAGAAATCGCAACCACCTAACGGAAAGCGGAGCAACAGCTCATGAGCCCTCGATGAGTTCCTCGAAATGAGCGTGCACGTCTACTAGCGGTGCGAGACTCCTTCGCGATGTCTCGGACCGCACCAAGAAGGAGAGCAGTGGCTAAGGTCCGAGTCTACGAACTCGCCAAGGAGTTCGGAGTCGAAAGCAAAGTCGTCCTGTCGACGCTGAGTGACATGGGCGAGTTCGTACGTTCTGCGTCGTCGACGGTCGAAGCACCGGTCGTACGTCGCCTCAGCGAGCAGTACGGCGACAAGCTGCGCGAGCAAGGCGCCGCGAAGGCCGCGAAGAAGAGCGCGTCGAAGAAGCCGGCCAAGAAGGCGGAGAAGCCCGCAGAGACTTCTGAGTCTGCGGAGTCCTCGCAGGCCGCGCCTTCCGCGGAGGAGTCGGCCGCGCCGAAGGTCGAGGCCGAGGCGCCGGCGACCGCCGCGGAGACCGCGACGGAGGCGCCGACCCCCGCCAAGAAGCGCGCCGTACCCAGCCCCGGCCCGGTTCGCAAGAAGGCGGCGCCGGAGCCCGAGCCCGAGCAGCCGGCCGCGGAGGAGACCGCACCGGCCCCGGAGCCGAAGGCGGACGAGCCCCCGGCACCCGAGGCGCCCAAGCCCGACGCACGTCCGGGTGGCGCACCGCGTCCGGGTCCGCGTCCCGGCCCGAGCGGGCGCAGTGGGAGCGGCGGGAGCGGCGGTTCCGTACGCCCCGGCAACAACCCGTTCTCGTCGACGCACGGCATGCAGCGTCCCGGTCGGCCGTCACCCGGCAACATGCCCCCGCGGCCGCCGGCCTCGCGAGATGGCGGCGGCAGCGGCGGACGAACCGAGCGCGGTGAGCGCAGCGGCGGTCGCGGCGGCGATCGGCCGAGCGGGATGCCGCGTCCGAACCCCGCGATGATGCCCAAGCAGTCATCGAAGTCGCTCGGCAGCCCCGGCGGCGGTCGCGGTCGCGGTGGCCCCGGTGGGGGGCGCGGTCGCGGTGGCCCCGGTGGCGGCGGTGCACCCGGCGGCGGCGGTCGTCCCGGCGCACCTGCAGGTGGGCGTCCGGGCTTCGGCGGTCGCGGTCGTGGCGGTCGCGGTGGTACGCAGGGTGCGTTCGGTCGTCCCGGCGGCCCGACCCGGCGCGGACGCAAGAGCAAGCGCGCGAAGCGTCAAGAGTTCGACAACATGCAGGCACCCTCGGTCGGAGGTGTGCGCGTACGCAAGGGCGACGGTGAGACGATCCGGCTCGCCCGGGGCGCCTCGCTGACCGACTTCGCCGATAAGGCCGGAGTCGACGCCGCATCGCTGGTCCAGGTGCTGTTCGGCCTGGGCGAGATGGTGACTGCAACCCAGTCCGTCAACGACGAGACGCTGCAGCTGTTGGGCGAGGAGCTCAACTACGACGTGCAGGTCGTCTCGCCGGAGGACGAAGACCGCGAGCTGCTCGAGTCGTTCGACCTCGAGTTCGGCGAAGACACCGGAAGCGACGACGACATGGCACCGCGTCCGCCGGTCGTGACCGTCATGGGTCACGTCGATCACGGTAAGACCAAGCTCCTCGACGCGCTTCGCAACGCCGACGTCGTCGACAAGGAGGCCGGTGGCATCACCCAGCACATCGGCGCGTACCAGGTCGCGACCGAGGTCGACGAGAACGAACGACGGATCAGCTTCATCGATACGCCGGGTCACGAGGCGTTCACGGCGATGCGTGCTCGTGGTGCGCAGGCCACCGATATCGCGGTCCTGGTCGTTGCGGCCGATGACGGCGTCATGCCGCAGACGGTCGAGGCGCTCAACCACGCCAAGGCGGCCGATGTGCCGATCGTCGTCGCGGTCAACAAGATCGACAAGCCGGAAGCCGACCCGAGCAAGGTCCGCGGCCAGCTCACCGAGTACGGCCTCGTACCCGAGGAGTACGGCGGCGACACCATGTTCGTCGACGTGTCGGCCAAGGGCGGGCTCGGTCTCGACGATCTGCTCGAGTCGATCGTGCTCACCGCCGATGCTGCGCTCGATCTGCGGGCGAACCCCGATCAGAAGGCCGAGGGCACGACGATCGAGGGTCACCTCGACCGCGGCCGCGGCCCGGTGGCAACGGTGCTCGTCCAGCGCGGCACGCTGCGCGTCGGTGACTCCGTTGTCGTCGGCCCGGCGTACGG
This sequence comes from Nocardioidaceae bacterium SCSIO 66511, assembly GCA_023100825.1. Lineage (NCBI taxonomy): Bacteria > Bacillati > Actinomycetota > Actinomycetes > Propionibacteriales > Nocardioidaceae > Nocardioidaceae bacterium SCSIO 66511. The sequence goes on from CP095846.1 coordinate 1,750,073, forward strand.
CCGGGTGCGCGCGATGCTCGATGAGCACGGCGAGAACGTCGAAGAGGCGACGCCGTCGCGTCCGGTCCTCGTCCTGGGCCTGACGGCAGTGCCGGGCGCGGGCGACAACTTCATGGTCGTCGCCGATGACCGGATCGCTCGCCAGATCGCCGAGAAGCGTGAAGCGCGTGAGCGCAACGCGATGCTCGCGCAGCGCACCGGCCGTCGTACGCTCGAGGACTTCATGTCCAGCATGGAGAAGGGCGTATCCGACGAACTGCTGCTCATCCTCAAGGGTGACGGCTCGGGTTCGGTCGAGGCGCTCGAGGAAGCCCTGAGCAAGATCGACGTCGGCGACGACGTACGGCTGCGGGTCATCGACCGCGGTGTCGGTGCGATCACCGAGACCAACGTCATGCTGGCCGCCGCATCCGATGCGATCATCATCGGCTTCAACGTGCGTCCGCAGGGCAAGGCGACCGAGGTCGCAGACCGCGAGGGTGTCGAGATCCGCTACTACTCGGTGATTTACCAGGCCACCGATGAGATCGAGGCGGCGCTCAAGGGCATGCTCAAGCCGGAGTACGAGGAGGCCGCGCTCGGCCAGGCGGAGATCCGCGAGATCTTCCGTTCCTCGAAGATCGGCAACATCGCGGGCTGCATGGTCACCGACGGCGTCATCCGGCGCAACGCCAAGGCTCGACTGCTCCGCGACGGCGCGGTCGTCAAGGACAACGTCGAGCTGTCCAGTCTGAAGCGGTTCAAGGACGACGCATCCGAGGTCCGCGAGGGCTTCGAATGCGGTCTGACCTTGCGCGGTTTCAACGACATCAAGGTCGGCGACATCGTCGAGAGCTTCGAGATGCGGGAGATCCCGCGGAGCTGACCCTCACCGGGGCTCCCGCCCCGTGAGCCCGACGTACGGGTGCGACATGCTTGGCGTGTCGCACCCGAACGTCGTTCTCGGCTAGTTCTCGCAGGCGGTCACCGTCTCGAATCTCTTGCACGTGTCGGTACCCGCGCCCCCGTTTCCGCGGTCTCGCCCGGGTCCGCCGTCGAGTGAGTCGTTGCCGCCCAGGCCCTTGACCAGATCGCGGCCATCGCCGCCCCTGATCCTGTTCGAGCCGTCGTCTCCGATGAGCGTGTCCCGGTGTGACGACCCGCGGATGTTCTCGATTCCGGTCAATCGGTGGCGTCCGTATTCACCGGCGTCCGCGCGGCCGCGGTTCAGGTTCACCTTGACCGGATGGTCGAGAACGCTCGGGTACGGCCGCCCGTACGAAACCGTATCTGATCCGGGTCCGCCGAGCAGGGCGTCGTTCCCGGGCCCACCGAACAGGGTGTCGGCGCCTCGTCCGCCGACGATTCGCGCGTCTCCCTTGCCGTTGCGCAATATGTCGGCGCCGGGCCCTCCACGCAGGAGGTCGTCCGAGGTCTCATGTGCCCAGCCGATCACGTCGTCTCCTCGGCGGCCGACGACTACGTCCTTACCGGAGTCGCCGAACAGGTAGTCGTTTCCAGCACTTCCGACGAGTCGATCTCGGCCTCGCCCGCCCCAGAGATAGCAGGTCCAGGGCTTCTCGGCCGTTCCCTCGGTGCGATTCTTCGGGCCCGATTTGATCCGCAGGGTGTCGTTGCCTGCAGCGCCGACTCCGGAGGCGTGGTCTCCTCCGACGGTGATCGTGTCGTCGTACCGGCTACCGATCGCGACCTTGATACCGCGCAGTCGGTCCTGGCCCTGGCCCGAAGCGGTGCCGCGTGGCAGGTTCACTCGTACCGAGCGCTTGGAGCCGTGGTACGTCACTCGATCGGCGCCCCACTTGCCGCCACCGACCATGACGTCATTTCCTGGCCCGCCGGAAAGTCGATCGCCGGTGAACCAGTCCCCGTAGTCCTCCCCGAATCCGTCCTGCTGGCCGTACAGCCGGTCGTTGCCCCGGCCGCCGATCAGGGTGTCGGCACCCCGGTCACCGCAGATGATGTCGTTGCCGCCGAGACCGCGGATCTTGTCGTTACCCCCGAAGCCGGCGATCACGTCGCGGCCCTTCGTACCACGGAGGTTGTCTGCCTTCTTGGTGCCGAAGATCGTCGGCTGCTTGCCGTGGCAGCGGTATTGCGAGTGCTCCGAACCGGACGGCTCGCCTACTGCCGCCGACCTCGCCGAACCGAGTGCGGTGACGAGTCCGATGAGTGCGAGCAGTACGACGACGCCGCGGATTCGCGGCCGAGCCTGCAGGTTGTCGAGCATGTGGTCATTCCCCCTTCCACCGCCCGGAAGCGGCGGTCGCCGGACGTTGCATCGCGACGGCGCCCGGGCCCGTCGTGGCCCGACGCTATCGATGAGTGGAATCTCGCGCAGCGTTTTCCTACGATCGCTGACGGTAACGGCTGCGCTGGTCCGGCACGGTCGGGCAACGATGGCTCGGCCTACTAGACTGGCGGGTGGTTTCACTTTCGACTCACCCACCAATGAGGACGCACCATGAGTTCGCCGCGCGTACGCAAGATCGCCGACCGCATCAAGGTCGTCGTCGCCGAGATGCTCGAGCGCCGAATCAAGGATCCACGCCTGGGTTTCGCGACGGTGACCGACGTACGCGTGACCGGTGACGCCCAGCATGCGACTGTCTTCTACTCCGTCCTCGGCGGCGCCGAAGAGATCGACGGTACGGCCGCCGCGCTCGCCAGTGCGACCGGTCTGATCCGTTCCGAGGTCGGTAAGCAGCTCGGCATCCGGCACACGCCGTCGATCGAGTTCATCCTCGACGGTGTGCCCGAGAACGCCCGACAGATCGAAGATCTGCTCACCAAGGCCAAGCAGTCCGACGCCGAGGTTGCGCGCAAGGCAGCGTCCGCGTCGTACGCAGGCGAGGCGGACCCGTACAAGAAGCGCGACGACGAGCTCGACGTCTGAGCCCGCAGGAGAAGCTCAGATGGCCGATGGGCTCGTGATCGTCGACAAGCCTGCGGGCTGGACCTCACATGACGTCGTCGCGCGGGTACGCCGCCTCGCCGGCACCCGCAAGGTGGGGCATGCCGGCACCCTCGACCCGATGGCGACCGGCGTGCTGGTCCTCGGCGTCAATCGGGCGACCCGTCTGCTCGGTCACCTGATGCTGACGCGCAAGGAGTACGCCGCGACCGCACGGCTCGGCGCGACGACGAACACCGACGACGCCGAAGGCGAGCTCGAGCAGGAGACGGACGCAGCCGGCATCGAAGTCGCCGATGTCGAGCTGGCACTCGCGCCCCTACGCGGCGCGATCGAGCAGGTGCCGTCGACAGTGTCGGCGATCAAGGTCGACGGTAAGCGGGCGTACGCACGCGCTCGCGCCGGCGAAGAGGTCGCGCTGGCGTCGCGCACCGTGCACGTCGACCGCCTTGAGATCGTCGACTCCCGCCGAACCCCGCCGTACCTCGACGTCGATCTCGAGGTCAGCTGCTCGAGCGGTACGTACGTCCGTGCGCTCGCCCGAGACCTGGGAGCAGCACTTGGCGTCGGCGGCCATCTGACGGCGCTGCGGCGCACCCGCGTCGGCCCATTCGGACTCGACGACGCACGCACCCTCGACGCCCTTGCCGACGACTTCGCGGTGCTCGACATAGGCGCCGCAGCTCGGGCGGCCTTCGAGTCGGTGACCCTCGATGATGAGGTCGCGCGCATGGTGCGCCACGGGCGTCCGCTGCCCGATCTGGTGCTCGGCGGCGGCGCGCCGGTAGCGATGTTCGCACCCGACGATACGTTCCTCGCGTTGTACGAACAAAGAGGCGAGACTGCCCGACCGGTTGCCGTGTTCGTCTGACCAGCATTGACGCGATTGACGTAGATTGTGCTCATGTCAACGGGGCACAACTCACGCAGACGCAGCGCGATCCGCGCGTTGCGAAAGGCATTCCGGCGCGGTCTGCTGGCGATGTTCGTCACCCAGCTCGCCATCATCATCTCGCTCATCGGAATCGACAACTGGCGTAAGCGCATCCGGCCGCGCAAGGTGCGTTTTCCCAGGACCGCACCCGCCGACATCGAGGTCGGTAGCTCCCAAGCCACCACGTTCACCTACGGCGAGGATCTGTACGACGACATGCTCGCGTCGATCCGCGCCGCCAAGAGCCGGATCCTGTTCGAGTCGTACATCTGGAAAGGCGACGAGGTCGGCCGCGAGTTCAAACAAGCGCTGATCGAGGCGTCCGAACGCGGAGTCGAGGTCCACGTGATCTACGACGGGTTTGCCAACCTCGTCGTTCCCCGTTCGTTCCTCTCCTTTCCGCCGGCGATCCACGTACTGCGCTATCCGCTGTTCCGCCCCGGCCTGTTGATGTTGAACGTACGAAAGTCCGGCCGCGACCACCGCAAGATCCTCGTCGTCGACGGCGAGATCGCGTACGTGGGCGGCTACAACATCGGGGCGACGTACGCGACCGACTGGCGCGACACGCATATCAAGTTCCGCGGGCCTTCGGCGTGGGACTTCGAGAACGCCTTCGTCGACTTCTGGAACATGCAGCGCGCCGACGGGCTGCCGCTGCTCGCCGATGAAGGTGCGCGTACGTGGGAGCCGCACATCCGTACGCATCGCAATGTGCCCGGTTTGCTGGTCTTCCCGATCCGCGGGATGTACCTCGAGGCGATCGACCGAGCGCGCGAGCACATCTACATCACCCAGGCGTACTTCATCCCCGATCGCGAGATCCTCGCGGCGCTGCTGGCGGCGGCCCGGCGCGGGGTCGACGTGCGGGTACTCGTACCCGAGACGTCCAACCACGTCGTCGCAGACTGGATGTCGCGGGGGTTCTACTCGACCTTGCTGCGCGGGGGCATCTCGATCTGGCTGTACGAGAATGCGATGGTGCACGCGAAGACCGCGACGATCGACGGCAAGTGGACCACGATCGGCACGGCGAACATCGACCGGTTGAGCCTCACGGGCAACTACGAGATCAACGTCGAGGTGTTCGACGAGGGCCTTGCCGAGCAGATGGAGAAGGTGTTCTTCGCCGACAGCTCGAACGCTCGGCGGCTGTCGATCGAGGAGTGGGACCGCCGCGCGATCGCGGCGAAGTTCAGCGAAACCGTGCTCGCACCGTTGCGCCCACTGCTGTAATCACCGTCACGCCGAAGATGAGAGCCGTCTCATGGATGGCTCATGGCCGTCTCACCGCTGCCGCGCATTGTTGATCCCGTAATCGACAAGAAGCGAAGGGGAGACCCATGAAGAAGCTGATCCAGTCCGGCATTGTCGGTGTTGCGGTGGCCGTGGGCGCCGGTGCGCTCGTCACGGGCGTTGCATCGTCCTCGAACGCCGACGCCAAGGACGCCGCGTACGCCAAGCGCGACGACGACAACACTTCCGTGGTGTTCGTCGCCGACGATGATGACGACGATGACGACGACGGCCTGCGGGACAAGTCGAGGTCGAAGAACACGAAGTCGAAGAACTCGAGGAACACCCGCTCGAAGAACTCGCGCGGCACGAAGCATTCGCGCAACAGCGCGAAGAGCCGCGACAAGACCAACAGCCGCAAGAGCCGGGTCAGCCGTGACGGGGAGAAGAGCCGCGCCGACAAGACGCGTGACTGGACCCGCGACGGCAAGGGCAAGAAGAAGCGCGACTGGAGTGTCAATCACACCAACGATCGCAGCAAGAACGACACGCGTCGCTGACGCGCACCGATCGTCGGGCGGGGCTCCCAACCTCGCGGAGCCCCCGCCCGGCGTCGTTCGTACCGATCCTCAGGAGGTTCTTGATGAGCGACAGTGAGTGGGGCTTCGAGCCCGGCGACCAGATCGTGCCGGATCTGATCGCGCAGAACCTGCTCGGCGGCGGCGAGGCGTACGAGGCGTACCTCGCGTTCGACGAGGTGCTCTTCACGCCCGTCGTCGTCAAGGTCGTACGCCCCGATCAGGTCGACAGCGAGTCGACGTTGCGCGGGCTGCGGCGAGAGATCGCTGCATTGGATCGGCTCGAGCATCCGGCGGTCGTACGGTACTTCCACGCCGACGCCGACTACGAGCGCCCGTACGTCGCGCTGGAGAACATCGACGGTCCGAACCTGTCGTCGCTGATCCGCCGGCACGGCGCGTTGCCGGTGCAGCAACTGCTCCCGCTCGGGCTCGAGCTCGCGTCTGCGCTGCATTACCTGCGGCAGCGCGACGTCGTACACCTCGATGTGAAGCCCAGCAACGTGATCATGGGCGCGCCCGCGCGGTTGATCGACCTGAGCGTCGCCCGCTCCGAGCAGGCGGCGGCGGAGCTGACGTACCCCATCGGCACCGACGACTACATGGCTCCCGAACAAGCCGACCCACAGAACTCCGGTACGCCCGGTTTTGCATCCGATATGTGGGGTCTCGGCGCGACGATGTTCCACGCTGCCGCCGGATACCGCGCGTTCGACGTCGGGTCGGGCGACGACGATGCGCCGGTCGAGCAGCGCTTCCGGCAGCTGGTCGACGATCCGTACGACTTTCCTGAATCAGTCGACCCCGTCGTCGCCAAGCTCATCTTGCCGTGCCTTGAACAGAACCCCACGAATCGCCCGACGCCGCGTGAGTTCGCCGAGGCGCTCGAACCGCTGCTCGCGGCGATGCCGAAGGCCCGGCTGTCCGGTTTCAAGGTCTCCCTCACCCGCTGACCAACAACGCTGACACGTGAGAAATACCCCGCTGACACGCTAGAACTACCCGCGTGTCAGCGGGGTACTTCTCACGTGTCAGCGTTCACCGGGGTCGAGGCGGTAACCCATCCCGCGCACCGTCACGATCGCGTCGCTGCCGAGCTTCTTGCGTAGGTAGCCGACGTACACGTCGACGACGTTGGAGCCGGGGTCGAAGTCGTATCCCCACACATGCGACAGCAGCTGCTCACGGGAGAGCACCTGACCCGAGTTGCGCAGGAACACCTCGGCCAGCTTGAACTCCCGCGCCGAGAGCTCCACCAGTTCGCCGTCGACCGTCGCCTCGCGAGTACGAAGATCGAGGCGGATCGGGCCGGCCGTCAGTTCGTCGTCGACGGTCGCCGCGGCGCTTGTCTCGCGCAACCGCAGACGTACGCGGGCCCGAAGCTCATCGAAGCGGAACGGCTTCGGCATGTAGTCGGCGGCGCCCCCCTCGAGCGCTGCGACCGTGTCGCTCACCGAGTCGCGCGCCGTCAGCACGATGACCGGCAGCGTCGCGCGTTCGGTCTGTAGCCGGCGAAGCACCTCGTAGCCGTCCATCCCCGGGAGCCCGATATCGAGCACGATCAGGTCGAACTCGCCCGTGAGCGCGTAGTCGAGCCCGGTGATGCCGTCTTCCGCGACGGTCGTCGTGAAACCGTCGGCCTTGAGGCCCTTCGCGAGGAAGGACGCGATGCGGGGTTCGTCCTCGACGATCAGGATCCGGCTCATCTCTCTCAATCTCTCGCATTCGCATCGATGGGTACGACGATTCGCAAGGTGGCGCCGATGGGCGGGTCGTCGAGCTGTACGTACCCGCCATGCGCCTCCGCGATGGCCGAGACGATCGACAGGCCGAGGCCGAATCCGTCGTCGCGGGTGGTGTCACTGCCGCGGCGGAACCGCTGGAAGATCCGGTCGCGGTCCTCCGGCGCGATGCCGGGACCCGTATCGCGTACCCAGAACTCCGCACTCCCGTCGCGTAGGCGGGCACCGATCGCGATCAGGTCGTCGTCTTCGGTGTGGCGTACGGCGTTGTGCGCAAGCTGCAGTAGCGCTTGGGTGATGCGTTGGCCGTCGAGGCGCACCGATGCGTCGGGGCAGGCATCGATCTTCCAGTTGCGTTCGCCCAGCGCACGGCACTTCTCGAGGACACTGCCTATGAGGTCCTTCAGATCGGCATCGCTCGGCTGGATGAAATCGGGTCGCTGAGACTTCGCCAGCATCAGGATGTCTTCGACCAGGCGGGTCATCCGGGCGATCTCGTCGAGCAGCAGCTCACGGGTCTGCTCGATCTCGGCGGCGTCGTTCGGATCGGTGAGCTCGAGGTGGCCTTGCAGGACGGTCAACGGCGTACGCAGCTCGTGGCCGGCGTCGTCGAGCAGCTGTCGTTGGGTCTGGAACGCCCACTCGATCCGGTCCAGCATGTCGTTGACCGTGACGGTCAGCTCGGTGAGGTCGTTGTTGCCCATGACCTCCATCCGCCTCGACAGGTCTCCCTGGGCGATCTGCTGCGCGGTGGACTGCATCCGGCGCACGGGTCGCAGCAGGCGACCGGTCAGCGCGAACGCGATCAGCGTGACGATCAGCCACGCGATGCCGGCGACGATGCCGAACGTACGCATCACGTCGTACAGCTCGCCGCGTTCGCGGTCGATGAGGTGGACGACGACGAACGCGCCCTCCTCGTCTGCGTCGCTCGCCGGTTGGACCATCACGATCGCCCTGCCCAGCGGGCTGTCGATGGTCTCGGTGCCGCCGCCCGCGCGAGTGAGCCGTGCGACCGTGTCCTTGAACTCGGCTCGCTCGCCGAAGGGCCTGGCCTCGTCGCGCAGACCGGGCCCGCCGAGGTAACGGCCTTGATGGCCCGACAGCGTCGCGAAGATCATCTCGTTGCCCTCCGGCACATTGCGAGACATGAAGGTCTCCATCAGCCGGTAGATGCTGGTGAACCGCTTACCGGTCGCCGGGTCCTCGCCGCGGCTCGCCAGAGTCTTGAACTCCTCGACCTCCTGCTCCATCGACGCCGTGACCTCACGGTCGAGACGACGCATCTCCACCACATACGCGGACACACCGGCGAGTACGAGCGCGAGCGCGGTGAGCAGTGCGACGACGATCGTGATGCGTGCGCGCACCGTCAGCGTCTTGAGTCTGCTCATGAGGCCCTCGAAGGTCGGTGATCTGCTGCGACCGTATCGCGGTACGCGACGAGTTCGGCTCAGTCATCGCCGCCGTCGTCATCCCCGTCATCGTCGTCGTCATCATCATCGTCGTACGTGCCGGGGCTCGGGTTGACCGGCGTCCAGTCATCGTCGTCGTCATCGTCTCGACCGCGTCCAGGGCCAGAGTCGTCGCGGTCGTCATCGCCGCGGTCGTCCTTACCGGAGCTGCCCCGGTTGTCCTTGCCCTTGCCCGGGTTGTTGCCCTTGTCCCGGTCGCTCTTTTGCTCACCAGAGCCAGCCGAGTCGTCCGGGGTCTTCTGCGTGTCGGAATCGTCCGCCGGGCGTACGACGACCGGATCGTCGACCTTCGGATCGGGGCCGCCGGTCGAGACGGCTCGTGCGACGGCGAATCCGCCGACAGCGGCGATCGCGACGACGGCGGCGACGAGGAGCAACTTACGTACTGCGGGCATGTCCCCAGCGTGTCAGGTCGGAGTCAGCATCCGATGAGATGCGAATGAGAAGCCTCTCATGTTCAGCCCGCGGGCGACATGGGAGAGTTGTGCTCGCAACATCTGGAGAGGAGATTCGCGGGTGACGGTGTGGCGCTCGATCGAGGAGGTCGACCTCGAAGACCGGCCCAGCGTGGTGACCATCGGCAACTTCGACGGCGTACACCTGGGCCATCGGCACGTGCTTCGGCGCGCCCATGAGGTCGCTGCCGACAGTCCGGCCGATGCGTCCGTCGTGGCCGTGACGTTCGATCCGCATCCGATGCAGGTGATCGCTCCATCGAGAGTTCCCGCGCGGCTGACGAGCATCGACGTACGCGTACGCCTGCTTGCGGCGGCCGGGGCCGATCACGTGCTGGTGCTTCCGTTCGACCGCGATATGTCGCAGTGGAGCCCAGAGGAGTTCGTCGACCGGGTCGTCGTGAAGGCCCTGCGCGCGGCCGCGGTCGTCGTCGGCGAGAACTTCCGGTTCGGCTCGAAGGCCGCCGGTGATGTTGCGTTCCTACGCGAACAGGGTGCCGCAAAGGGCTTCACAGTCGAGGGTCTCGCGCTCGACGGTGACGAGCAGCCGTGGTCATCGACGTACGTACGCTCACTCGTTGCGTCCGGCGATGTCGCCGCCGCGGCTCAGGTGCTCGGTCGCTTCCACGGCGTCGACGGTGTCGTCGTCGAGGGCGACAAGCGGGGGCGCGAGCTCGGCTTCCCGACGGCAAACATCCCGGCGTCGAACGCCGTTGCCGTACCCGACGACGGAGTCTACGCGGGGTGGCTGCGAGTCGACGGCGTGAAGGACGCCTTGCCGGCCGCGATCAGCGTCGGCACCAACCCGACCTTCGACGGCATCGACCGGCGCGTCGAATCGTACGTACTCGACCGCGACGACCTGGAGCTGTACGGCGTTCACGTCGAGGCGCTCTTCGTCGACCGAGTACGCGGCCAGGTCGCGTTCGACGGACGTGCGGCCCTGATCGAGCAGATGCACCGTGACGTAGCCGACGTACGACGCCTGCTCGCCGCCGCCCCCACCCCCTGAGCGGGACGTTCGCGCGGCGACACACAGGTGTGTCGCACTCGTACGTCCCGCTCAGGGGGCGGCAGGTCAGGCGGAGGTCAGGGGAGGAGTCGCACGAGCCGCTTCACAACGGCGCGGTTCGCAGTCGGTGCACCCGTGTCGTACGGCTTGACCCGTGCGGGTGCCTTCTCGCCGGTCAATTGGCGGTACGTCTGCTTGGCGATGCCGACCATGCCCTTTGCGAACGGGTGGAAACTCATCGCCCGCAGTAGGTCGATCTGCTTGCCGTTGACCCACGCGACGCCGCTCCCGCAGGCGTCGTGTCCGACGGAGGCGGGGTACATGTTGATGTACGTCGCGTCGTTGCGCGTGGCCCCGAGTCGCAGGGACTTGTTCAACCTGCGCTGCAGCTTGTTGCCCCATGCGTAGTCGCCGTCGGCGAACGGGATGGCGTCGCAGGTACCGATCGGCGGCAGAATCCGCAGGTAGCCGACGACGGCCACCTTTGCGTTCGGCGCATGCTTGTGGATCGCGCGGACGCTGCGCGCGATGTGTCCGCGGATGCGAGTCGCGTCGCGGAATTTCGTGTCGACGCCCTTCTTGGTGAACTTCTTCTTGCAGGGAGAGCCCTTGGGGTTCTGGTCGCGGACGGCGGTGCAGTCGGAGAGCAGGCTGCCGAACAGCTCGAAGTCGTTGCCCCCGATACCGAGCGTGACCAGATCGGTGTCCTTGCTGAGTGCGTCGAGCTGGCGCGCGTTCGTGCCGAGCGGCGTCTGCTGTGGCTTCCACAGGTGGCTGGAGTGTGCGGCGCTGCAACTGGCATCGGTGTACGTCTCGACGTCGAAGTACGAGGCGAGCAGAGCGGGGTAGTTGCGTGCGGATACGACGCAGCCGAGCGGGCGGTCGAGGCGGATCGGATGGATCAGCGGGCCGGCCGTGAACGAGTCGCCGAGTGCCACATAGTTGTCGTACTGCGTCTTGCGGGCGGCATCGTCAGGTTCGGCATTCGCACTCGTGGTGCCGGCGACGGTCGCGAGCAGCCCGACGAGCGCGGCCGCAACGGGTAGCCCCAGGGGTCTCCGCATCGGTGTGATCTCCCTCATGTGGATGAACGGTGACCGCAACCTACCAACGGGTAACCAGATGCGACAAGCAACGATGCTCAGTATCTGGACGATCGTCCCACTCGTCACGCAGAGCCGGACAGGTGTCACCCCCTCACACCTGTCCGGCTGGCCTCGGTCGGAGCTAACCGGCCGGGACCCGCTCCGGGGCCGGCGGCTCGACTCGTTCGGGGTTCTCCAGCTCCACCGTCGGTAGGGCACGATCGAGCCAGCGAGGCAGCCACCAGGCCGATCGGCCGAGGAGTCGCATGACTGCGGGAACGATCAGGCAGCGGATCACCAATGCGTCAAGCAGTACGACGACCGCGAGCCCAAGGCCCATCTGCTGCAGCATCCGGCTCGGGCTGGCGATGAAGGCGCCGAACACGACGATCATGATCGCGGCTGCGGCCGTGATGACGCCGCCGGTCGCCGCAAGGCCCTCGCGTACCGAATGGACGGCGTCGCGAGTACGCCGCCACTCCTCGTGCATGCGTGAGACGAGGAAGACCTCGTAGTCCATCGAGAGCCCGAACACGACCGCGAACATGATCACCGGCAGATACGCCTCGATCGGACCGGGCTGTGCGCCGAAGTGGCCGTCTCCGAACACGTACGTCATCACGCCGAGTGCGGCGCCGATGCTCAGCAGGTTCAGTGCCGCCGCCTTGAGTGGGATCAGGACGGATCGGAACACGGCCGTCAGGAGCACTGCCGAGACGGCGACGACCGCGGCGATGAACCAGGGGAGTCGCTCGCCGACGGCGTCGGCGAAGTCGATTGCGGCAGGAGTCGACCCGCCGATGCGGTACGTGCCGCCCGCATCATCGGAGACGCGCGGCAGGACGTCGTCGCGCAGGGTGTGCACTAGGTCGGTGGTCGCCTGATCCGCGGGTCCGGAGTCGGGGAAGACCAGCAGGGTCGAGGCGCCCTGCTCGTCCGTCGGGATCGGGCCGGCCACCCGTTCGACGCCGTCGGTCGTACGTAGCGTTTCTGCTGCGGCGCCGGCCGCGCGCTGGTCGGCTTCGGCAAGAACGATCAGCGGTCCGTTGGCGCCGTCGCCGAACCCGTCGGCCAGTAGGTCGTACGCCTGTCGGCTCGTCGAGTCGGGGGCGTCGGTGCCGGCGTCGGCGAATCCCAATCGCATATCGAGTGCCGGTAGTGCGAGCGCGATGAGCCCCGCGACCGAGACGACGAGTGCGGCGACCGGGCGGCGCTGCACGGCCGCCGCGAGCGACCGCCAACCGCTGCCGGGTGCGCGCTTCGACTTCGCGGCGCGCTTGCGTACGCTCTTCTCGATCCGTCGACCGAACAACGTCAACAGTGCAGGCAACAGCGTGATCGAGGCGACCATCGTCATCAGCACGGTGAGCGCGACCGCCAGCGCGAGACCCTGGATCGCTCCCATCCCGATCAACAGCAGGCCCAGTAGGGCGACGATGACCGTGCACCCTGCGAACAGCACCGACCGGCCGGCTGTGTCGAGGGCCGTACGCGCGGCCGCGGCTCGCGTGAAGCCGTGCAGCAACTCGGAGCGGTACCTCGAGAAGACCAACAGCGCGTAGTCGATGCCAACCCCGAGTCCGACCAGCATCATCATCGGCGCCGCATAGCTCGGGATCGTGGCCGCCTGCGATGCGAGGGCGATGATTCCGACGGAGGTGCCCACCGCGAAGATCGCGACTATGACCGGCAGAGAACCGGCGAGCAGCGATCCGAAGAGCGGAATGAGGATGATCAGCGCCGCGAGGATGCCGAGGCCTTCGGCAGCGCCGCCGCTTTCGCTCGCGTTGCGTACGGCGTCGCCGCCGAGCTCGACCTGCAGCCCGTCGCCGTCGGCTTCCTGTGCCGTGTCGATGATCGTTCGGACGTCGGTCGGGTCGGTCTCGCTCGGCTCGGTGTCGAGGCGTACGTCTGCGAAGGCGATTGTGCCGTCGGGTGAGACCGCGCCGTCGGCTGTGTAGGGGTCACTCACCTCGGACACCTGGGTGAGCGCGTCGACGTCGGCGAGCATCGTGGTCACCCGCGGCCGTATTTGCGACGAGGCGAGGCCGTCGTCGGCGTGCATGACGATCTGCACGGTGTCTGCGGACTCACGGGGGTTCTGGCTCTCGAGGGCGTCGGCGACCGCTTGCGACTCGGTACCGGGCAATGTGTTCTCGTCGCGGTAGTCGTTGCCGATCGAGACCGATGCTGCGGTGACGGCCACGAGGGCGATGGCCCACATTGCCAAGGCCCACCAGTGGTGGCGCTGGGACCAGGCGGCGAGCCGGACGAATCGACCCCGTTGCGTTGACATGCGTTCCCTCCGAATGTGTCGACTCCCAATATGTAAGCACACAACATATGGATTGTCTACGCATCCGATCTTGCGTAAGGTAGTTGATGTGAAGGCCGATGCGCTCCGTGGACAGATCGACGCGCTGATCCTCGCCAGCGTCGAGGATGAGCCGTTACACGGCTACGCGATCTCGGAGCGCATCGCGCGCCGGAGCGACGGCGAGCTCGATATGGCGACCGGTACGTTGTACCCGGCGCTGCGCCGGCTGGAGAAGGCGAAGCTGCTGCGCAGTACCTGGAGCACGGTCGGGGGACGGAAGCGACGTACGTACCAGCTCACGGCCGCCGGGCGACGCGCGCTGAGCGCCGAACGCGACTCCTGGAGACGACTGTCGGCAGTCGTCGAGGCCGTCCTGCGCCCGGCGAAGGGCGCCGGTTAGCGCACTATTCGGCTAGTCGTTGCACGACGTCGACACCGCGCAAGGCGCTGACGCACGCTGCCGTCAGCGCGGTCATGGGTGCCCAGGTCACCGCCGCGGCATAGGCGATGCCGACCAGAGTGGGTACGCCCGTCGCGACCATGGCCATCGCGGTGACGATGATCAGGACGCTGGACAGCGCGACGCTGGTGAGCGCGAGGCGCACGACCCAGTCGCGTACACCCAGGAACCGTGTGCCGATTCCGCAACCGACGACCGTGAGCAGGGCGAAGACCAGGGTGGCGGCGCCGACCGTTTCGACGTACGCGTCGAGGTACTCGAATACGCCACCGCGGGCGTCCGCGTACTGACCGTACGGCAGCGTTGCCCAGAACTCCCAGGCGAAGGGCTGCGCGACAATGGCGGCCAGCATCCAAAGCCCGACGCGCCGCGTCTGGCCGACGGACAAGATGGCTTGGTACGACGGTGCGACTTCCGGCAGCGTGCCGAAGTCGCGAACCGCCCGCTGCTCTGCCGCAGGCATCGTCATGCCCTCGTCGACATACGCGTCGGCAGCGTCGACAAGGTGGTCGCGGGCCTCTTGCAGCAGATCGTGCTTGGCACGCGCCGAACCATGCAGGGCGGCGCCGAGGTCGGCGACGTAGGTATCGACAGCGCTCACCCGACCATCGTCGCGCCCCGTACGACCCGGGACAAGTCGATTGGACCGATCTCAGGGCATCGTCAGGGACAACCCGGGACGGATCGCTCCGGTGTCAGCGCTGCAGCGCAGATCCGGTGATGCGCTTGTACGTCGCGTCGGCGATTCCGCGCATGCCCTTGCGGAACGGGTGATACGACGCGGCGCGATTGAGCTTGAGGTACTGCCCGTTGATCCAGGCTCGCTGGCCGTCGCACGCTGTGTGGCCGACCGAGGGCGGGTACATGCCGACGAACTTGGCGCCGTTCGCCTTCGCGGCGGTGCGCAACGACTTGTTCAGAGTCCGCTCGACGGAGTCGGCCCATTTGTAGTCGCCCTTGGCGAACGGCACGATCCTGCGGCAGTAGCTGCCGTCGACCGGAGCGATGCGAAGGTAGCCGACGACGACGATCTCGGCGTTCGGGGAACGATCGCGGATGTTCTTGATGGCACGCTCGATCCGCGGCTCGATGCGCTTGGCGTCGCGCTTCTTGAAGTCGATGCCCCTACGGTTGAACCACTTCTTGCACGGTGAGCCCTTGGGGTTCTTGTCGGCGAGCTCGGGGCATTTGGCGAGCACCGAACCGAACAATCCGTAGTCGTTGCCGCCGATGCCGAGCGTGACCAGATCTGTGTCGGCGGTGAGCGCGTCGAGCTGCGGGGCGTTCTCGCCGCCATTGATCGACTGCGGCTTACGTAGGTGCTTCGTACGCGCGCCCGAGCAGCTCGCATCGACGTACGAGTCGACGTCGAGCGCCTTCGCGACCATCGCGGGGTAGTTGTGCGTCGACCGAAGGCATCCGGCCGGGTCGTCGCGCATGTCGGGGATGAGGGGACCGGCGGTGTAGGAGTCGCCGAGCGCGACGTACTCGCCGTACGCGGGTGCCTGCTGCGGCTCTGCGCTGCCCGATGGTGCGGCGGCGAACGGAACGGTCGCGACCACGAGGGCGCTCACGAGCGCGCCGAGGCTGCGTAGGGACGGACGGGTCATGCGGACGGCTCCTTCTCGGCCGAGGGATCGGCGTCACCATACTCGCGGTCGGCTGGTTTCGTCCTGAACACGATCAACTTGTACGCCCAGTAGCGCGCGATCGTCGCCAGTAGTAACCCGATGACGTTGGCAGAGATGTTGTCGGCCATGACGGAGCTCTGGTCGAGGACGTATCGAGAGAACGCCAAGCAGAGCGACGGGATCGCGGTGGCTCCGACATTGACAAGTGCGAACCGGATGAACTCGGCGACGATCGTGTCGGAGTCGGCCGCATCGAACACCCACCAGCGGTTGCCCGCGAAACTGACGATCGTGCCGACCGCCATCGCGATGACGTACGCCTCGATCGGGTGATCGAGCAGGACGGGGCGCTCGCCGGTGTGCACCAGAAGGTTGAAGACGGCGATCGTGACGCCGGTGGAAACCAGCCCGATGACCGCGAAACGGAGCCCCTCTGGAAGCCTCCGGCGGTCTCCGACACCAACGTCCACTTCCACCATCGTGATAAAAGCGTACGCAACGGGTGGGTCGCTGCCCTCTACCGGCACCGGATCCGCGCGTGTTCGGGCCTGACGTTGCCCCGCGAAATACCACGGGCCCATAGCAAACCGCGCTACTCACCAGCAAACTTGCCCCCCTAGCGGCGTGGAATACCACGGGCCCATAGCAAACCGCGCGCAGTTTGCTATGGGCCCGTGGTAAACCGCGCCTCAGCGCGGCGCACGTACCCCGGCGGGAAGGGTGAAGTCGTCGAGTGGGGTCGCGGTGGTGGCGCTCGGGCCGCGAGTGCGGAGTACGCGGCCGTGCTCGTCGAACTCGTACCTGATCGGCTCGCTGTACGAACCGTAGCCGGACGTTTCAGCGATGCGCAGGGTCGTCTCGTCGACGACCTCGAGCCGGGTGACGTCCTCGACCGGGTCGGCGTCCGTCGGATCGACCAGATACAGCCGACCGCCGAGCAGGGCGACGTCCGCGACACCCCACAGCGTCGCGAACTGCCCGGTGAACCGCCGCAGGTCGGCACCGCTCGGGTCGGGCTCCGCCGCAGCGGCGAGGTCGATGAGTCGTACGCCCGCGTGCGCGAGCGTCTCCGACGGCCCGTCGATCGCGTTGGTGAACACCGAGACCGCGATGCGGCCGCTCGGATCCGCAACCGACGTCGTGATGTGGCCGGGGTATCCGCCGCCGTGTCCGATCGTCGACCGCTCGCCGACGCGCACCACCGCGAGCCCGTGCGCGTACTCGCGGTCACCTCTGCCCGTCTGCCAGACCGGATGCTGCATCTGGCGCTTCGACTGTTCATCGAGTAGCCGGTCGTCGCCCTCGAAGTGCGCGGAGAAGTACGTCACCGTGTCGGCCGCAGTCGAGTAGAAGCCGGTCGCCGAGGCCAATGCGCCGGTGTCGATGTGCTCGATCGGGACCCTCCGGTCGGAGTACGCCAGCGCGGTGTATCCCGTTGCGTAGTCGGCGCTGCGGGTCGGGTCGAGGTCGGTGCCGGTGTCGGGCAGGCCGAGCGGTTCGATCACCGCGCTGCGCAACAGCTGGTCGTACGAAAGCCCGCTCGCCGCCTCGAGGATCAACCCGAGTACGCCGTACCCGATGTTGGAGTACTTGAAGCGCTCGTTGCGCTCGATCACCGACGAAGCACTCGAACGAGCGATCTCTCGCAATTGGTCCCGGTCCGGAAACGCCCGCCGCAGCTGCCAGAAGTCGCCGTCGTCGCTGTCGCGGACAACGCCGCCACCGTGCGCGAGGAGCTCGCGAACCGTGACATCACCAAGAGGCGCGCCCGCGAGCTCGTCCACCCAGTCGCCGGCCCGGTCGTCGAGTCGTAGTGGTCCGCGCGCGACCAGCTGGAACACCGCCGTGCTGGTGAACGTCTTGGAATGCGATGCGATCCGGAACAGCGATCCGGTCGTCAGCGGCACCTCGTCATCGAGGTCGGCGTACCCGTACGCGGTGGACAGTGCGAGGTCACGGTCGACGAGTACGGCCGCCTGCACGCCGGGCACTCGCAGATAGCGTCGCCGGTACTCGAGCCAGCTGTCGTAGTACGCCATCGCCTCGCGGACGGCGGGCGGATCCGGCACAGTCGGCATGAGTCCTCGCTGTCGTACAGTGGCCGCGGTAGACCGACGCCATGATGGCAGTTGCGTGGCCCGTTGCACGCGATGGTGCCGATTAGGGGCGCCCGCGCTCGGCTGATAGCCTGACAGGTGCCGTATAGCGGCCACGGATATCAGAGTGCCCGGGTGAACAGGCCCCGGCGCGCCGTGCAACGAATCCTCGAAGGGACAATAGTGGCGACGAAGACTGCCAAGAAGAAGGTCAGCGCTTCGGTGACCGAGGCGACCAAGGCCGAGATCATCAAGGAGTACGCGACGAGCGACGGCGACACGGGGTCCCCCGAGGTCCAGATCGCTCTGCTGACCAAGCGCATCACCGGTCTCACCGAGCACCTCAAGCAGCACAAGCACGACCACCACAGCCGTCGTGGTCTGCTGCTGCTCGTCGGCCAGCGCCGGCGACTGCTGAACTACCTGCAGAACACCGAGATCGACCGCTACCGCAGCCTGATCGACAGGCTCGGCCTGCGCCGTTGACGCCGACGAGAGCGGCCCTGTCGCATGACAGCGGCCGCTCTTGTACGTAACAACTACATAGATCCAACGACCATGGAGCAGTTGGCTGTCCGTCCGGCATGCTCGGTCCTCGGTAGTGGCCCTCGGGAGGGCATCTCCCACCCGCAGGCCTCGATCGAAGACCGGCGCCGACCCCGATGCCAGCACTGACATCGGCGTGAACGCGACGCCGACCGCGGCAGCACTGCTCCGCGATCGCACACCAGATTCGTGTGCAGAGAGGGGTTTCCCATGGAGGGACCCGACATCACCTTCGCCGAAACAGTCATCGACAACGGCTCGTTCGGCACCCGCAAGATCCGCTTCGAGACCGGTCGGCTGGCTCAGCAGGCCGCCGGTGCGGTCTCCGCGTACCTCGACGACGACACGATGCTGCTGTCGACCACCGCGGCCGGCAAGCATCCGAAGGACCACTTCGACTTCTTCCCGCTGACGGTCGACGTCGAGGAGCGGATGTACGCCGCGGGCCGCATCCCCGGCTCGTTCTTCCGCCGCGAGGGCCGTCCCAGCGAGGACGCCATCCTCACCTGCCGGCTGATCGACCGCCCGCTGCGCCCCACTTTCAAGAAGGGCCTGCGTAACGAGGTCCAGGTCGTCATCACGGTGATGGCGCTCAACCCCGACGTCGCGTACGACGTGCTCGCCATCAACGCCGCGTCGGCTTCGACGCAGATCTCCGGCCTCCCGTTCACGGGTCCCGTCGGCGGTGTCCGGGTCGCCCTGATCGGTGACCAGTGGGTTGCGTTCCCGACGCACAGCCAGCTCGAGGAGTCCGTGTTCGACATGGTCGTCGCGGGCCGCATCGCCGAACAGCCCGACGGCTCCAGCGACGTCGCGATCATGATGGTCGAGGCAGAGTCCACCGAGTCGACCTGGGAGCTCGTCCGCGGTGGCGCGACCGCTCCGACCGAGGGCGTCGTGGCCGACGGCCTCGAGGCAGCGAAGGTCTTCATCCGCCAGCTCTGCGAGGCGCAGGCTGCACTCGCCGAGAAGGCCGCGAAGCCGGTCCAGGAGTTCCCGATCTTCCTCGACTACGAGGACGACGCGTTCAACGCGGTCGACAACGCGGTGCGCAGTGATCTCGCGCAGGCGCTGACGATCGCCGACAAGCAGGAGCGCGAGTCGCGTCTCGACGAGGTCAAGGCAGCGGCCATCGACAAGCTCGGTGCCGAGTTCGAGGGCCGCGAGAAGGAGCTGGGTGCTTCCATCCGGGCGCTCACCAAGACCCTCGTCCGCGAGCGGGTGCTCCGCGACAAGGTACGTATCGACGGGCGCGGCCTGGCCGATATTCGTACCCTCTCGGCCGAGGTCGGCGTGCTCCCGCGCGTGCACGGCTCGGCGCTGTTCGAGCGTGGCGAGACCCAGATCCTCGGTGTCACGACCCTGAACATGCTCGGCCTCGAGCAGAAGCTCGACACGCTGTCGCCGGAGAAGACCCGGCGCTACATGCACAACTACAACTTCCCGCCGTACTCGACCGGTGAAACCGGCCGGGTCGGTTCGCCGAAGCGTCGCGAGGTCGGCCACGGTGCGCTCGCCGGCCGGGCACTGCTGCCCGTGCTGCCCTCGCGCGAGGAGTTCCCGTACGCCATCCGGCAGGTCTCCGAGGCGCTCAGCTCCAACGGCTCGACGTCGATGGGTTCGGTCTGCGCCTCCACGATGGGTCTGCTCAACGCCGGTGTGCCGCTGCGCGCGCCGGTCGCCGGCATCGCGATGGGCCTCATCTCCGGTGAGGTCGACGGCAAACCCGCGTACGTCACGCTGACCGACATCCTCGGCGCCGAAGACGCCTTCGGCGACATGGACTTCAAGGTCGCGGGCACCCGCGAGTTCGTCACCGCGCTGCAGCTCGACACGAAGCTCGACGGCATCCCGGCCGACGTGCTCGCCGGCGCGCTCAGCCAGGCGCACGACGCCCGCCTGACGATCCTCGACGTGATGAGCGAGGCCATCGACGGGCCCGACGAGATGTCGCTGTACGCGCCGCGGATCATCACATTGCGCGTACCCGTCGACAAGATCGGTGAGGTCATCGGCCCGAAGGGCAAGGTGATCAACCAGATCCAGGACGACACCGGTGCGGAGATCTCGATCGAGGACGACGGCACGATCTATGTCGGCGCCGACAACGGCGAGGCCGCGGAAGCCGCCCGTACCGCGATCAACGCGATCGCCAATCCGACGATGCCCGAGGTCGGCGAGCGCTACCTCGGCACGGTCGTCAAGACGACGAACTTCGGTGCGTTCGTCTCGCTGCTGCCCGGCAAGGACGGCCTGCTGCACATCAGCAAGCTGCGCGCGCTGAACAACAACCAGCGCGTCGAGTCCGTCGAGGACGTCGTCTCGGTCGGCCAGAAGGTCCAGGTCGAGATCGGCGAGATCGACGACCGCGGCAAGCTCTCGCTCGTCCCGGTGATCGAGGATGCTGAGTCTGACGCTTCGGGCAGCGACGAGGAGAGCGCGTCTTCGGACGACGAGTGACACCTATCGCGCTCGCGCCCGACCAGGCGCCCGGCACCACGCGTACCGTCTTCGGTGAGGACGACGGCGGCCTTGTCCGCCGCACCGTCCTCCCGGGCGGGCTGCGCGTGGTGACCGAGGCGATGCCGGGCGTACGCTCCGCGACGATCGGCATGTGGGTCGGCGTCGGGTCTCGCGACGAGACGCCGACCCTCGCCGGTGCATCGCACTTCCTCGAGCACCTGCTGTTCAAGGGCACCCCGAGCCGGTCTGCCGTCGACATCTCCGCCGGGCTCGAAGCGGTCGGCGGCGAGATGAACGCCTACACCGCACGTGAGCACACCTGCTACCACGCGCGGGTGATCGACACCGACCTGCCGCTCGCGATCGACGTTCTCTCCGACATGATCACCAGCTCCCGGCTGGCTGCCGACGACGTCGAGGCCGAGCGTGGCGTGATCCTCGAAGAGATCGCGATGAACGACGACGATCCCGACGACGTCGTGCACAATCTCATCGTCGCGCAGTCGTGGCGCGGCTCGCGGCTGGCCGCACCGGTCGCCGGCGACCCCGACACCGTGACGACGCTGACCCGCCGCCAGATCGCGGGCTACTACCGTCGTCGCTACCAACCGTCGTCCATCGTCGTGGCCGTCGCCGGCAACGTCGACCATGCAGCGGTCGTACGCCGAGTGCGCAAGGCGTTCGAGTCCGCGGGCGCGCTCGACGATCCGGCGGGGACACCAGCGCCGCCCCGACGCGGCGGCCGCGCCGTCACGTTCACCGGCGGCGTGTCCGTGCTCGAACGCGCAACGGAGCAGGCGAACGTCGTGCTCGGTCTTGCCGGGCTCCGGCGCGGCGACGAACGACGACACGCATTGGGCGTACTCAACGTCGCTATGGGCGGCGGCATGTCGTCACGGCTCTTCCAGGAGGTACGCGAGAAGCGTGCCCTCGCGTACTCGGTCTACTCGTTCACCAACCAGTACGCCGATGCGGGCATGGTCGGCGTGTACGCCGGATGTGCCCCGAACAAGATCGACGACGTACTCGACGTGTGTCGTACCGAGCTCGCCAACATCGCCGCGCACGGGCTGACCGCCGATGAGCTGGCTCGTGGCAAAGGGCAGCTGCGCGGCGGCCTCGTACTCGGGCTCGAGGATCCCGCCTCACGGATGGCGCGCATCGGCAAGGCCGATCTGCTGCACGGCGAGATCGCCAGCATCGACGGCCTGCTCGAGTCCATCGACGCCGTCACTCTCGACGACGTACGTGAGGTTGCCGGCGACCTGCTGGCGACCGAGCCGGCGCTCGCAGTGGTCGGACCGTTCGACGATCCGTCCCGCTTCGCCTGACGTCCCGCTAGGCGAAGTTCGGTGCGTAGTCGTTGGTGTTGCGACCGAACACCAACGACTACGCGCCGAACTCCGGTTCATCGGTAGCGGGATTTGACGGTACGGAGCACGCCGTCGGCGTGCGCCAGTCGGTCGAGAACGGTCGCCCACGGGTGAGGGTCACAACCGTGACCAGGCACATGATCGCGGCGGCGACGAGCCCGTACGCAAGACCGCCGAAGGGTCCTCCGGCGAAGAGCGCCGCACTCACCAGCAGCGAACCGACCGTAGCGGCACACTCCAGTACGACGACGTCGATCCGAGTCGTTCCGCTGTCACGTCGCCGGGACAGGTAGTGCGCGCCCGGAACCAGGATCAGCGGCCACAACGCCCACGCCACCGCTGCCAGCCCGATGGCCCTTCGTACGCCGACGTCGAAGTCGCCGACCAGACCGAGCCCAACGGCCACAACCGCAGTAACGATCGCCATCGGCAATCGGATGATCGCGACGACGACGTACGCCACCGCCATCGAGCCGAACGTCGGTGTCGCGCTCTCGCTTGTCATGGTCGGTCCTCATCGTCGCCGCGTCCGAGTTCCTTGCGCAATCGTTGGATTTGCCGCTTAACATCAACGACCAACCCGGATCCGAGCAGCAGGAACGGTGATCCAAGAATGCCACCGAACGCGACGAACAGCAGTTGGCCGCCGATACCCAACTTCTCGTCGGTTGGCATCTGAGATTCCTATCATCGAGTGGCCTCTTGTGCAGAGTGTTACGAGGTGACGGCCGGATCTCGTTGCCCCGAATCGAGAGACGTTCTGACTGATCCATCACGCCAGATGACACCTGATAGACAGGGGGCATGAGCGAGAACTACCGCCCGATCGAGGAGGGCGTCGAGACCGATCTGCGTTCGCAGCTGACGTACGCGAGCTACCTCGACCTCGATCGGTTGCTCGGCGCCCAGCATCCGGTGTCGGGTCACCACGACGAGATGCTGTTCATCGTGCAGCATCAGGTCACCGAGCTGTGGCTGAAGCAGCTCATCCATGAGCTTCGCTCGGCGATCGCGCTGATCGCGGCCGATGACCTGCCGCCGGCGCTGAAGCGGCTTGCTCGCATCAAGCACATCCAGCGGCAGATGTTCGAGCAGTGGTCGGTGCTGGAGACGCTCACCCCGATCGAGTACGCGCAGTTCCGCGACTCCCTCGGCCATGCGTCCGGGTTCCAGTCGCTGCAGTACCGCACGGTGGAGTTCCTGCTCGGCAACAAGACGCCCGGTATGACGAAGGTCTTCGAGCACGATCCCGAAGGCCATGCTCGGTTGGAGGCCGATCTCGCGGCGCCGAGCCTGTACGAGGAGTTCCTCCGCTATCTGCGGCGCCAGGGTTTCGCCGTGCCGCCAGAGGTGGCCGAACGCGACTTCAGCCGTCCGTACGCCGCGAACGACGGGGTGACGGCGGTGTTCAAGACCATCTATGACGCGCCCGACGAACACTGGCAGGCGTACGAGGCCTGTGAGGAGCTGGTCGACGTCGAGGAGAGCTTCCAGCTCTGGCGGTTCCGGCATCTCAAGACGGTCGAGCGGGTGATCGGGCACAAGCGAGGCACGGGCGGATCGAGTGGGGTCGGATTCCTCAAGCGGGCTCTCGACCTGACGTTCTTCCCCGAGCTGTTGGCGGTTCGCACCCAGATCGGCACGTGAGCGCGACTACCATGTGCTCGGCCCAGGAGGTGGCATGACGCTCAGTTACCAGGATGCGCTCGCGCGCGACGAGGCAGACCCGCTCGGTGGGTTCCGTGACGCATTCCATCGGCTCGACGATCCGGTCGCGTACCTCGACGGCAACTCGCTCGGGCGCCCGCCGAAGGCGACGGTCGCGCGGATGAAGGAGGCCGTCGAGCGCGAGTGGGGTGAGCGACTCATCCGCGGCTGGGAGGAAGGCTGGGCCGATCGCGCGGAGCAGATCGGCGACCAGCTCGCGGCGACGTGTCTCGGTGCGGCTCGCGGTCAGACCGTCGTCACCGACACGACGTCGGTCAACATCTACAAGGTCGTGTACGCGGCGTGCGATCTGCAGGGCGGTCGCGACGAGATCGTCATCGACGATGCGAACTTCCCGACCGATCGCTACCTCGTCGAGAGCATCGCGCGCGCCCGCGGACTCTACGTACGCTGGCTGAGCCCCGACCCGGTCGCCGGCGTCACCGACCGCGACCTGGCCGCGGCGCTCGGACCGAAGACCGCGGTCGTCGTCCTCAGCCACGTCGACTACCGCTCGGGCGCCATCGCAGACCTGCCCGGTCTGACCGCGCTCGCCCACGACGCCGGAGCGCTCGTTGTGTGGGACGTCTGTCACTCGGTCGGCGTACTCCCGATCGAACTGGATCGCCACGGTGTCGACTTCGCCGTCGGCTGCACCTACAAGTACCTCAACGCCGGCCCCGGGGCACCCGCTTTCATCTACGTCGCACAACGGCTGCTCGCAGACGTACGCCAGCCGATCCCGGGCTGGTGGAGTGCGCGCGATGTGTTCGCCATGGCAGATACGTACGAGCCGGCGATCGGTGCGCGACGGATGCTGAGCGGTACGCCCGGCATCCTCGCCATGATCGGGGTCGAGGAGGGCGTCCGGCTGGTGGGTCAGGCCGGCATCGGAGCGATCCGGGCGAAGGCCGCCGACCTCACCGGCGTGTGCATCGCCCTGGTCGACGACTGGCTGGCGCCGCGTGGCTACGCCGTCGTCTCGCCGCGTGATGCGGCCAAGCGCGGCGGACACGTGAGCATCCAAGGTCCCGGGGCACGCAAGGTGCGCGACAAGATGGTCGCCGCCAGTGTCATCCCGGACTTCCGCAACCCCGACACGATCCGACTCGGCCTGTCGCCGCTGTCGACCTCGTACGCGGAGCTGTGGCAGTCGATGGATGTGATCCGCGGCATCGTGTCCTGACCGCGAGCCCCTGCGCCGTCAGAGGTACCGGCCGGTAACACCGTGCTGCCAGAGTTCGAGCCGACCCCTCATTTTGTATCTATCACGCACCGGTACAAACCTATTGGAGCTATGCGCGATAGATACAAAATGCGCCCGCCCGTCCCGTCGGTGAAAGGACTCTCCGATGAAACGACTCTGCCTGGGTGCTGCCGGCTCGCTGATCGCGGCCGGTCTCATCCTGCCCACCACGGCCGCGAACGCCAACGCCGCGAACGCGGCACCGTCCGACTCCGGCGACATCCGAAGCGTCGCCACCGACAGTTCCATCGCGCGCGACGCACTCGACGCCCTCGCGCAACACTCGGGCAAGGCCCGGCTGTCGAGCAACGACCGCTATCGGGCGACCGATGCGCTCATCGGTCCGTCGGGTGACCGGCACGTACGTGTCGACCGCTTCTACCGTGGCCTGCCGGTGATCGGCGGCGACATGGTCGTGCACCAGAGCCAGCGTGGCAGGTGGCAGGGGCTCAGCTCCACGCTGCGCCAGGTCGTCGACGTACGGGTGAGACCGCAGGTCGAGCGCAGGGCCGCAGTTTCCGCAGCCAAGAGCTTCGTACGTGCGGAGAAGATCCGTCGGGTGCACCTGCACGGCAAGCGCCGTCTCGTCGTCGATGCACGGGAGTCGGCTCCGCGGCTCGCCTGGGAGGTACGCACGACCGGCGTGCAGAGCAACGGCGTGCCGAGCTACCGCTTCACCTACGTCGACGCCCGTACCGGTGAGGCGATTCGCTCCGAGGAGCAGAACCGGACAGCAGAGGACGGCGAAGGTACAGGCCTGTACTCCGGCACCGTTCCGCTGACCACTAGGAAGTCCGGCGACCAGTACGAGCTGCTCGACCCGACCCGCGGTGGTACGCGCACCGAAGACAAGATGAACAAGATGGACCTGCTGTGCATCCCGTTCCTCGGCTGCCTCATCCCGACGCCGGGCGACAAGGTCATGGACGACGACAACACGTGGGGTGACGGCACTCCTGAGAACCGGCAGTCCGCAGCGGTCGACGCTCAGTACGCGGCGGCGGCGACCTGGGACTACTTCCGTGACGTACACAACCGGCACGGTGTCGCCGATGATGGCAAGGGCGGCTACAGCCGCGTGCACTACGGGAACGGTTACAACAACGCGTTCTTCAGCAAGCTGTGCAACTGCATGACGTACGGCGGCGGCGACGGTGAGACCACCGGATCGTTCGCGACGCTCGACGTCGGCGCGCACGAGTTCGCCCACGGCGTCACGAGCAGTTCGGCGAACCTGACGTACTCGGGCGAGTCAGGCGGGCTCAACGAGGCGACCAGCGACATCTTCGCGACGCTCGTCGACTTCCACGCCAACGCCGACGAGGCCAACTACAACATGGGTGAAGACGTCATGTTGGACGGCACTCCGCTGCGCTGGATGGACGATCCGGCTCGGGACGAGAAGTCGGCCAGTTGCTACACGCCGGATGTCGGCGACCTCAACGTCCACTACTCGTCGGGTGTCGGCAACCACTTCTTCTACCTGCTGGCCGAAGGCTCGGGCAAGAAGACGATCAACGGCGTCGACTACGACTCGCCGACCTGTGACGGGTCGACCGTCGAGGGCATCGGCATCGAGAAGGCCGGCGATATCTGGTACCTCGCCCTTACCGGCTTCATGACGTCCGACACGAACTACGCAGACGGACGCCAGGCGACGATCGACGCGGCCAGCGAGCTGTACGGCGCCGACAGCGCCGAGGTCAAGGCCGTCGAGGCGGCGTGGACGGCGGTGGGCGTCGGCTGACGTCACCCTGCTGCCACGGCGCAGAACCGCGAAGGCGCGATCCGGAGATCCCGGGTCGCGCCTTTCGCGTTCGGCCGGGTGCCGTACGTGCGTCACCGTGAGAGGATCGGGCACATGACTGACGCGGCGACGAAGGTGGGCGTTCTGGGCGCTCGCGGACGGATGGGATCCCAAGCATGCAAGGCGGTCGACGCAGCTGACGGCCTCGAGCTCGTCGCCGGCGTCGACATCCATGACTCGCTCGCCGGCCTCACGGGCGCCAACGCCGAGGTCGTCGTCGACTTCACCCGGCCCGACGTCGTGATGGACAACCTCGCGTGGTGCATCAAGCACGGAGTCAGCGCCGTCGTCGGCACGTCCGGGTTCACCGATGAGCGCATCGAGGAGCTGCGGAACCTGATCGGCGACCGCGACGATGTGACCGTTCTGATCGTGCCGAACTTCTCGATCGGGGCCGTGCTGATGATGCGCTTCGCCGCGCAGGCAGCGCCGTACTTCGAGTCCGTCGAGGTGGTCGAGATGCATCATCCCGACAAGGTCGATGCACCGTCGGGTACGGCGCAGCGCACTGCCGAGATGATCTCGAGCGCGCGTACGGACGCCGGTTGCTCGGCAATGCCCGACGCCACCACGTCGGATCCCGACGGCGCCCGCGGCGCAGTTGTTGCGGGCGTACCCGTGCACTCGGTACGCGCCCGCGGGCTGGTCGCGCACCAGGAGGTGTTGCTCGGCGCTCTCGGGGAGACGCTGACAATCAGGCACGACTCGATCGATCGGGAGTCGTTCATGCCCGGTGTTGTCGCGGGCGTACGCGCCGTGGCGGGCGCGGACCGATCTCTGCGCGGCGTCGTTGTCGGCCTCGAGCACGTACTCGGCGTCTGACGCGTCCGCTCAGCGGGAGCGGCGCGGAGACACGGTGAACGGCTTCTCGATCGACTCCGGTGGATGCGGGCTCGCCGGGGCGAGCAGCGGACCGCGGTCGGCGGCACGCCAGGAGTGCGGCACCGAGCGCAACCCGACAGGGTGCACGCGTACTCCATCGGGGCCGATCCGCAGACGCAGGTAGCTCTTGAAATCCTCGATGCGTAAGGCGGCGAACAGCTCGTTGCCGTGCAGGTCCTGCCACACCTGGCCGAGGTACAGGTAAGCGGCGAGTACGTACGCGCCGGAGATGCCGCAGCCGAGTGAGGCGAGCACAGTGATGAGTATGGCGGCGACGAAGCCGTCGTCCGGCCAGTTGATCGAGCCGACCAGCGAGGTCGCGCCGAGGAGCAGGGCGAGATGTGCGGCCGCATGCAGTACGCCCGCCAGTGCGCGTACGGGCTCTCGAGATCGAGGACGCGCGAGTCCGATCGTCATACCGAGCACCAGCAGACAACCGAACAGCGCGGGGAGCGAACGGGCGGCGAGCTGAGTGTCGGCGATCGAGTAGCCCAATAGGCGGTCGACCGCACCGTCGCCCGGTTGGGTCGCGGCGAGCAGCCAGATCAGTACGGCGTAGACCGGACCGAGCATCGCGGTCAGGGCGGGGTTGCGCCAAGGCAGCCGCCAGCAGCCGCGGGCGAGCCGTCGCGATTCGGCAACGGACGGGAACGTCTGCGTACGCTCGAACTCCGCCTCGCCGTCGCCGGACCAGCGTCCGAAGCGAGTCTTCTTCGGGAGGTGGTGCGTGGGGGAGAGGTACGCGCCTCCGCCGCCGCACGTCACCAGCGCCTGCGGTCCGTCGCCTGTCCGGCGGGAGTAGTGCGAGTAGTGGTGCCGGTCGCCCGACAGGATGAGGCGCACGGCGTCCGCCCGGTCGCCGAGGGCGCTGCTGACGAACTGCTCGATCGTGTCGCTGCCGTGCGGATCGACCCACGTCGGCTTGGCCGTGCACAAGATGATGCTGTCGCCCTCGCCGAGGTGACTCGCCGCCTCGCGGAAGTACGCGAGCTGCGGTGCGTCCAGGTAGGTGTCGAACTGGATGTCGGTGCCCCAGAGCCACCAGCCGTACGGGAGCTTGATCGCGAAGTAGCTGCGCGACTGGATGGTTCGCCACCCGCCGACGAACGACGACACCCGTCGATGTGGGTCGACTGTGCGAAGGGAGCCCTTCCGCGGGACGGGCAAGGGCACATCCGCGAGCCAGCCCTGGCAGAACACCCGCAGGAACGCAGTCAGCCCGTCGTACCAGTCGTGGTTGCCGGGTATCGCCGCAATCGCCGGTGACTGCTCGGAGCGTTCGGGCAGTGCCGCTCGGTAGACGGAGGTAGTGCGGTCGGTGTAGTTGGCCTGCGACGCGACCGGATACGCCTCGTCGCCGCCGAGTACGAGCAGCTCGCCGTGCGTACGGGCAGGATGCTCCTCGTCGGCGGCCCCGCCCGGCAGCGGATCGACGGCGATGCTCCGCGCGACCGCGTACGTGGAGTCGAACCCATCGCCGAGGTCGGCGGTGTAGTCGATCCAGCACTCCCGCTCGGGCAGCGAAAGGTCGTATAGTTCCGCCGGCAGCGCCGCTTCGTTCTCGCGCCGGGCTGCGAAGCCGCCGATCGTACGCGCCATCGCCACCTGCGCTCCGATGCGCGCGAGCTGAGCCGGATGCAGCCAACGGACCGGCGGGAGCCGCCGTAGCCGATTGCGCAGGCGGTCGCGGTCTGCCGCGTTCGGATCCATGCGGCCGAACGTATCGTGCCGGCGGTCGGTAAGGCGAGTGGCGCAACCTCGTTTCCCGGAAGCCCAGAAAACAACGGATCTGCGCCACTCCTGGCGCGATGGATCAGTCGTCGTCCACGACGAGCGAGGTGTGCAGGCGTACCTGTTTGATGGTGTTGGCGCCCGTGCCGTCGACATCGAGCTCACGGTGAGCGCCGTCCGGAGCCCAGCCGGTGCCCTCGACGAACGAGCGCAGTCGGTCGTCGGTCGATGCGATCCACCAGGTGGCCCGGGTGAACTTGTCGGCCCGCAACGTGTCGGTGCATGCCTGCAGTAGCCGCGATCCATGGCCCTCGCCATGGGCAGCCGCGTCGATGACGAACTCCACGATCTCGCCGTCGGCGATCGGGTCGGCGTCGGGGTCGTCGGCCGGAGAGGTCACTGCGAACCCGCGTACCGTCGCGCGCTCCAGGGCCACCAGAACCCGGTTGCGGGCGTCCCCGGGTTTGTCCATCGACGCAGCCCACTTGCGGGCGAAGTCGTCGACATCCAGCGAGTCGACCATCTCCTGCGGGAGTACGTCGGCGTACTGCTCACGCCAAGCCGCGACCTGGCAGCGCGCGACAGCAGGTGCGTCGTCGGCCCAGGCGACCCGGACACTGACGTCGGCGGTGGGGGAACTCATGCAGGCGATTGTGCCGCACGCCCGGCCTGCACCAGCGGGCGGTCATCGGCGGGCGACGATCCTGATCGCGGCCGCGGTGAGCGTGAGTGCCGCGCCGCCGACGGCGAAGCCGATCGAAGTGTCCGCCGATTCGATCAGTACGCCCGCGCCGGATGCGCCGAGTGCACTGCCGACGTTGTTGGCGGTGTTGACCCAGGTGCTCGCCTCGGTGCGTTGATGGGGCGGTGCGAGCTCGTCCGAGGCGAGGTACGCGACGACGAACAGCGGCGCGATCGCGACGCCCGTCAGCGCCATCACTGCGCCGAGTGACAGTAGTCCGGCCGTCGTACTCGCGAGCAGCATGCCGAAGCCGAGGTATCCGACGAGAGCGAAGAGTTGTGTACTCCGACTGCGGTGATGGTTCAGCCTGCCCCAGAGCAGGCCGCCGAGTACGCTGCCGGCGGCGATACCCGCCTCGATGAACCCGGCGACCTCCGGCGTGCCGTGCTCCTCTGCGCGGGCGGCGATGCAGGTGTACACGAGGCTGAGCGCTGTGGCTGTTGCCAGGATGGTTGCAAGCACCGGAGCGAACCCCGTCGCCCGGAGCGGTCCGGCGTCGAACCCCATCGCCGACGCCGGAGCTTCATTGCGTCGCCGGGCGGGTGGTGTGCGCACCATGCCGAGTGTTCCGACGATGAGCAGGCCTGCGGTCGTCGTGAGTGCGAACGCCCCTGAGGCGATGGCGAGTAGCAGTCCGACGAGCATCGGGCCGATCAGGTACAGCGACTCCTCGCACACCGAGTCGAGGCTGTACGCGCGTTGCTTGAGCGAGGTTCCCTCGGTGAGGTGTCGCCAGGTCGAGCGCATCGACGGACCAAGCGGTGGCGCGCAAAGGCCGGCGACGATGCCGAGCGCCACATACCCGTACGTGGTGTCGACATCGCTGCCGCCGAGCGCTGCTATCGCGCCGAGTGCGCCGCCGCTCGACACCGCGAGCGGTGGGAGGACCCGGGCTTGTCCGAGGCGGTCGACGAACCGTGACTTGTACGGCATCGACAGTGACGTGAGGCCGAAGGCGGCGACGACAGCGCCTGCTGTCGCGAACGAGCCGGTTGCGGCATGGACGGTGAACAGCAGGGAGAGCGGGAGCAGCCCGTACGCCAGGCGGCCGACGAGCGCAGCGGCGAACGTCGGCAGTGCGTACGGAAGTGCCAGCACGGCACGATAGCTCCCCGGATGGATATCGGGGGACACGATGGACTCCGGTGACTGGTTCGAGAAACGGGTCGGCAACGTGCGGACTCGAGTCCGCCGGCGTCCGCTAGTCACAGGGATGGTGCATGCCGACACTCTAGCGACTGCGGGTTCGTCTTGGCGGTCACGGCGCCGCGTCTCTCGGAACCGATGCGCGCGCGTGCCGGTCGCAACGACGAGACCGGGCGGCCGGATCTCAGTGGGGCATCACCGAACGAGGCGCCACGGGCGTGGACACGATGAACGAGCTCGTGGTCTGACCGTGTACGAGGAACTTGTCGAGCACGTCTTCGAGCGCCTCGATCGCGGCCACGTGGACCTTCAGCAGGAAACAGTCCTCGCCCGAGATGCGATGACACTCGCTCACCTCGGGCGTACGCGCAGCGAGCTCGGCGAGTTTGGGTAGCTGACCCGGACCGGGGCGGATCCTCACCCACGCGGCGACGGGGAGCCCGATCGCCGCGGGATCGATGTCGAGTCGGTAGCCACGGATGACTCCCGCCTCTTCGAGGCGACTCACCCGCTCGCGTACCGCGGGCGCGGACATGCCGATGCGGCGGGCGAGCTCCGACGTGGTCAGCCGAGGATCGGTGTCCAGCACCTCCAGAATGCGCCGGTTGACCTCGTCGAGGACGAACTTTCGAACAGCGATGTCATTTGGCATAGGTGTTCGTGATCCGGAAGCGGACACGGCGTTTCACCTTCATCTGCTCATGGTGATCTCTCGTTGTGACTCCCAGCATAGAGGTGTGTCCAGATCGCTTCCGCCGCATGCGTACTTCGTCGGCAGTGCTGTGTTCCACTACCTCGGGCCGGCATTCGCGGTGTTGCTCTTCGCCAGCATCGATCCGCTCGGCGTCGCGTGGTTGCGGATCGTGACCGCAGCGGCGGTATTCGCGCTGTGGCGGCGGCCGTGGCATGCGTATGCCCGATTGCGACCGTCGCAACGTCGCACCATCGTCTGGTGGGGCGTGGTTCTCGCGGTGATGAACTCGGCGTTCTATCTCGCGATCGACCGGTTGCCGCTCGGCACGGTCGCTGCAATCGAATTCTTGCCGGTCATCGTGCTCGCGGCAGTTGCCGCGCGGACGTGTCGCAATGCGGCCGCACTCGCATTCGCAGTAGCGGGCGTGTACCTACTCACCGACGTCGCATTCGTGACCGACCCGATCGGGCTCGTCTTCGCGGCGGCCAACGCGTTGCTGTTCGCTGTGTACGTCATGCTTGCGCATCGAGTCGCGAGCGACTCGTCGGTGGCAGGCATCGACGGGCTCGCGATCGCCATGCTCATTGCCGCCGCGGTCGGCGTACCGCTCGGGATCGCCCATGCCGGTCCCGCGTTCGTCGACCCGATGCTGCTCGCATCCGCGCTCGGCGTCGGCGTCGCGTCGTCGGTCGTCCCGTACGTCTGCGACCAATTGGCGATGGCGAGGCTTGCCCGGGCCACGTACTCACTGATGGTGTCGCTGCTGCCCGCAACCGCAACGGTGATCGGTGTTCTCGTTCTGGCGCAGCTGCCAACGCTGGTAGAGGTTCTGGGCATCGGGCTCGTCATCGGCGGCGTCGCGCTGCACCAGGAACGAAAGTCCAACCCGCGGCCGGCGGCTTCGCCGGACCACGTCGACGTCTGAAAGGACCCGATCATGGCCAGCAGGATCAACTCGATTCCCGTCGACTGCACCGACGCCGAGGCGTTGGCGCAGTTCTGGGCGGAGGTGCTCGGTTGGCGGGTCAAGGACCGCGGCTGGCAACGTACTGAGCACGGGCCGGACGGGGTGTCGATCGCCGCACCGGGGGAGGACCGCCTCGAGATCGACTTTCGGTGGACCCCGGACGGACCGCCGAAGGAGAAGAACCGACTTCACTTCGACATCAATCCGACCGATCGCGACCAGGAGTCCGAGCTCGTGCGCCTGCTCGCGCTCGGTGCACGCCGGGTCGACGTGGGGCAGCGCAGCGACTCGACCTGGTTCGTGCTCGCCGACCCGGAGGGCAACGTCTTCTGTCTGTGTTACAGCCGCGTGGGCCCGTGAGTCCTGCGTACGCGCAGTGTTGCGGTGCGAGCGGTCCGCGATAGCAATTCGCTATGAGGCCAAGTATTCGTGCACTGTCCCTGTCTGCGGCAGCCGTCGTCTCGGCGGCGACGCTGACTGCGGTGCCGGCCGCTGCGTACGAGACCAATGCGGCGAGCAACCCGGACGAAGCGTCCCAAGTCGAGGCGCCCGTGCCCGACCTGAACTGGGGCGCGTGCGAGGACGCCGAAGAGCCGGCGCAATGCACGACCGCCGAGGTGCCGCTCGACTACGACGACCCCGATGGCGACACGATCACGCTGAGCCTGATCAAGTATCCGGCGAGTGACTCCGCCGAGCGGATCGGGTCGTTGTTCATCAACCCGGGCGGACCCGGCGGATCGTCGGTGCAGAGCGCAGGTGGATTCATCGACGGGATCGGTGCCGACGTCACGTCGCGCTTCGACGTCATCGGGGTCGACCCCCGTGGCGTCGGCGGCAGCGAGAAGCTGGAGTGCACCAAACCGGCCGACGTCGAGGAGGTCCCCGCGCCGGACATCCGCTACCCCGAGGGGCCGGAGCAGATCAAGGCGAACCAGGAGTACGACGCGTACCTAGCGAAGAGCTGTGCGGCGACTGCCGGACCGATCATCGATCACATGTCGACCGCTGACACCGCTCGCGATATGGATCTGATCCGGCAGGCGGTGGGTGACGAGCAGCTGACGTACTACGGCGTCTCGTACGGCACGTACCTAGGAGCCGTGTACGCGAACATGTTCCCCGATCGCGTACGCGCCGTCGTGACCGACAGCGCGATCGATCCGGTGGAGTGGCAGACCGGCCGCGACGGCAGCGGCGAGACCGAGCCGATCACTACCCGGTTCGGCAGCGCGGAGGGCCTGCAGGACACCTATGAGTACCTGCTCGCCAAATGCGATGAGGCCGGCTTCTTCGCCTGTCCGCTGGCCGGTAATGCGAAGGGCCGTTTCGACCGCGTGGTGAAGAGCCTTCACGATCGGCCGATCGTACTGCCGGGCATCACCGTGACCGATCAGCACCTGAAGATGATTACTCATCAGGCGCTGTACAACAAACAGTTCTATCCGCTGCTCACCGGCCTGGTGAAGGTGATCGACGTACTGAGGTTCCCGTTCCAGCAGCCCGCTGCGACGCGAGCCGAAGGCGTACGCGCCATGCGGGTCGACGCCCGGCAGGACCTCCTCGGGATGCTCAAGCGGGCGGTCGAGGAGTTCGACCACCCGGTTCTGGGTACGTCGGTTGTCGACGACGTTCTCGATCTCTTCAAGCGGGGCCCGGCGACGGCGTTCGAGGGCGTCGCCTGCACCGACGGCGCGAACCCGGTTGACCCGGACGCGTGGACACAGGCGGCAGCGAGCAAGGACAAGGTCGCGCCCATGGGGATCTTGTGGGCCTGGATCTCGTCTCCGTGTGCGCAGTGGCCGGGGTCGGACGAGGACGCCTACCACGGCAGCTTCGACAACGAGCCGTCGACGCCGATCCTGGTCATGAACAACACCCACGATCCCGCGACCTCGCTGAAGTCGGCGCAGGGACTCCACGAGGTCAGCCCCGGATCGCGTCTCGTCACCGTCAACGGCGGTGGACACGGTGTGCTCGGTTCCAGCGAATGCGCGACCAAGGTCTCGTCCGCGTACTTGCTGGAACAGACCCTGCCGGACGATAACGTCACGTGTGACGCCGACGCGGGTCCGTTCGGGGTCGCGCCGTAGGGGGCCACGAGCACGGCCGTGGCGCGTGGTGGAGTGGTCTGCGCGTCACGGCCGTTCCACGTCCGAGTGCGCTGTTAGTGTCGGTCTGTGCGGCAGTATCTCGACTTGATGCAGCGGATCCTCAACGACGGCGTCGCGAAAGGCGACCGGACCGGCACCGGCACGCGTAGCGTGTTCGGCCACCAGTTGCGGTTCGACCTGAGCGCTGGCTTTCCGTTGGTGACGACGAAGAAGGTGCACGTACGCTCCGTCGTCGCCGAGCTGTTGTGGTTCCTGCGTGGCGACACGAACGTCAACTGGCTCCATGAGCACGGCGTGACGATCTGGGACGAATGGGCCGACGAGGCCGGCGACCTCGGCCCGATCTACGGCTACCAGTGGCGATCCTGGCCGACGCCCGGCGGCGACCATCTCGATCAGCTCGCTCAGGTGATCGAGCAGATCCGTACCGACCCCGACTCGAGGCGTCACCTCGTCAGCGCATGGAACGTCGCCGACCTCGACGCGATGGCGCTGGCGCCGTGTCACAC
Organism: Nocardioidaceae bacterium SCSIO 66511; assembly: GCA_023100825.1. Classification (NCBI taxonomy): domain Bacteria; kingdom Bacillati; phylum Actinomycetota; class Actinomycetes; order Propionibacteriales; family Nocardioidaceae; species Nocardioidaceae bacterium SCSIO 66511. The sequence continues at coordinate 1,785,932 of CP095846.1, forward strand.
GTTGTTCCAGTTCTACGTCGCCGACGGCCGACTTTCGCTGCAGCTCTACCAACGGTCCGCCGACGTGTTCCTCGGTGTGCCGTTCAACATCGCTTCGTACGCGTTGCTGACGCATCTGGTTGCGCAGGTGACCGGTCTCGAGGTCGGCGACTTCGTGCACACGCTCGGCGATGCGCATCTGTACGTCAACCATCTCGACCAGGCGCGCACCCAGCTCTCCCGTGAGCCGCGCGCGCTGCCGACGCTGCGCCTCGACCCGGGTGTCGACACGATCGACGGGTTCGGGGTCGACTCGATCGCGGTCGAAGGGTACGACCCGCATCCGGGGATCAAAGCGCCGATTGCCGTATGAGCGGCGAGGAGAGAGCGAGGGACGAGCGGCTCGACGAGCGCGACCAAACTGCACAGAGCGGCGAGGAGAGAGCAAGGGACGAGCGGCTCGACGAGCGCGACCAAGCTGCACGGAGCGGCGAGGAGAGAGCGACCGACGAGCGCGGTCCGGAGGCGCCGGTCGTCATCCTGCTCGCCGCGGTCGGCGAGAACGGCGTGATAGGTCGCGACGGCGGCCTGCCGTGGCATCTGCCCGGCGACCTGCCGCATGTCAAAGCCACGACGCTCGGCCATGTCGTGGTCATGGGCCGCAAGACGTACGACTCGATCGGCAAGCCGTTGTCGGGGCGTATGACGATCGTCGTGACCCGAGATCCGGCTTGGGCCGCGGCCGGTGTTACGACATGTGGTGACATCGAGTCGGCTCTGCGGGTGGCCGCCGAGTCACACGCCGAGATCTACGTACTCGGGGGAGCGGAGATCTACCGGCTGGCGATGCCGTACGCCCATCGACTCCTGATCAGCGAGGTGCCGCAGGCTCCCGACGGCGATACGTACTTCCCGGAGATCGACCCGCAGGGCTGGGTCGAGTCCGACCGCGACCCGCGCGAGGGCTTCGACGTCGTCACCTACGAGCGCCGACACTGACCCACCTGGGCAGACAGCGGCTCTGCTTACTCGGCGCGGGCTCGCGTAGTCACGTCGGACAGCGAGTCGAGTAGACGTCGCAGGTCGGCGCGGCTCGCGTTCGGGACATTGTCTCGGCCGACTTCGTCGAGGGTCGTGGTCGCACGCTCCCAGCTACGCCTGGCCGCGTCGGAGTCACCGAGTGCGTACTGGGCGACGCCGAGGTGTCGAAGAGCGACGATTTCGCTCGTACGGTGGCTGACGGTCCCCAGTGCCGTGAGTGCCTCCTCGAGCGCATCGACGGCGGCGTCGTTCTGGTCGGTTGCGATCAGCGCCTCGCCGCGAGTGATCAGGGCTTCGCCGAGAACCGTCTTGGCGAGACCGTCGACACCGCGTGCGTCTTGGAGCGCGAGGTCGATCTCATCGAGGGCCTCCTGCGGGCGATCGAGTGTGAGGTAGATGGTCGCCTGGTTGTTCACGATCCCCAGCGTGCCGGCGACGCTCCCGAGCTGGCGTGCGTGGCTCGACGCCCGGTCGTACGCGTCAAGGGCGTCCAGCGGCCGGTCGAGATAGGACAGGGCGAGGCCGAGCGCGGTCGCAGAGACGAGCTGTCCCGGCGCATTCTGCAGCGTCGCGAACCTGGTCTCGGCCGCCTCGAGATGGGTGACCGCCGTCGCCTGGTCACCGAGGTCTTGGTGGCTCTGTCCGAGGTAGCGCATGCACAATGCTTCGAGCATCGAGTCACCGACCGTTCGAGCCGACGCCAGTGCGAGGTCGAACAGCTCGATCGACGTGCTGAACGCGGCGGTCTGCTTCAGCAACCCGTAGCACTGCGGAGCCGTGGCACAGACGAACGCATGGTCGCCGTCTGCTGCGGCGGCCCACAGCACGGACAGGATCGCGCGCTGGTGGGCGGCAAGCCAGTCGAACGCCTCCGAGGCCGACTCGAACCGCGCCGGGTGTACGCCCGCGACGACGTCCGGAACGACGTAGTCGACCATCGGCGTATTCATCGTCGACTGTGCCGAGCGGGCGGAGTGGAGGTACCAGCTGCGCAACCGATCGAGCGCTTCGCCGCTCTCTTCGACGTGTTCGGCAGCGAGTTCGCGGGCGTAGGCGTGCGGAAGGTCGTGCAGCTCGTACCAACCCTCGGAGACCTCGGTCAGCAGATGCCGGTCGGTGAGCCGGTCGAGGGCGCGTTCGGCGGTGCGTTGATCTACGCCGGCTAATGCGGCCGCAGCGTCGGCCGCGGTCTGCGGATGGGGGTGAAGCCCGAGGAGACGGAACATCCGGGCGGAGTCGTCGGCGAGCGAGCGGTACGACCAGGAGAACACCGCGCGTACGTCGGTGAGTGGATCGTCTGCCCAGTCGGTGAGGGTGGCCAGTCGGTCGTACTCGTCGCGGAGCCGGCCGTTGACGTCGGCGAGGCTGGTTCGCTCATCCCGTCCGGCACGCTCGGCGGCGACCGTGAGCGCGACGGGTAGATATCCGCAGAGCTCGGCCAGCTCTCTGAGCTCGCTGTCGTGGGCGGTGACGTCGCGGTCGAAACGGCCGGCGAGCATGGTGACCGCTTCGTCGGCCGGCAGCGGCGCGACCGGGACTCGTCGGGCGCCGTCACGCGAGACGAGCCCGCGCAGCTGACTGCGGCTGGTCACGACGGTTGTGGTCGTACCACCGGCAAGGAGCGGACGCACCTGAGCGGTCTCGCGGGCGTTGTCGAGCACGACCAGGGCGCGTCGTCGGTTCAGCTCGGTACGAAGCATCGCGCTGCGGCCGTCGAGGTCGGCCGGGATCGTCGCGCCGGGCACACCGAGGCCGCGCAACAGGGTGTCGAGAGCGTCGACTGGTTCGACCGGCTCACCGGGCCCGTAACCGCGCAGGTCGACGAACAACCGGCCATCGGGAAACCTGTCGCCGTGCCGTGTCGCCCAGTGCACGATCAACGCGGTCTTTCCGACCCCGCCCGGGCCGTGTGCCGCGATCAGCGGCGCATCGTCTGTGACTACCGCCGAGTCGAGTGCGGCCAGCTGCGAGACGCGCCCGGTGAATCCCGCGACTGCCGGAGGCAGCTGCTGCGCAACACCGGCCGTCGGCGGATCAACGTCGGGAGCAGGCAGCGGTGCGGCGTTGTTCAGCAGCCGGTAGTAGTTGCGTTGCAGGTCAGGCGACGGGTCGACCCCGAGCTCGCCGGCGAGCCGGGTACGCAGCACTTCGTACTGATCAAGGGCCTCGGCGGTACGTCCGGCGCCATGCAGAGCGGTGAGCAGCCGCGCCCACAACGTCTCGCGTAGCGGATGGCGTTCGATGAGCTGGTGCAGCATCGGAATGCGCGTCGTCGCATCGCCCGCGGCCGTGTCGAGGTCGACGCGACGTTCGACGGTATGGAGGTAGCGCTCGGTGAGCTCCGGCACGATGTTCTGCTCGATCCACGTCGACGGAGCGACACCGAACGGGTCGCCGACCCAGAGCGCGAGCGCGGCGTCGAGTCTGTCGGCCGCATCGGCGGCGTCGTCGGAGACCGAGGCGAGCCGTTCGAACCGCAGCAGGTCGACTGCATCGACCGGTAGGTCCAGCCGATAGCCGATCGAGTCGGTCGCGACGGCGTTCGCGCCGAGGACCCGGCGAAGACGTGCCACGTAGGTCTGCAAGCTGCCGCGTATGCGCGCCGGTGGGTCATCGCCCCACAATCCGAGCGAGAGTGTGCTGACCGACACGGTTCGCCCGGTGGAGAGGGCGAGCATTGCGAGCAAGGCTCGGACTCGCGTACCGGGGATCGGCGCCGGGGTTCCGTCGCGTAGGGCGGCGATGGTGCCGCTCAATCGGATCTCGATCTCTGACACTGCACCTCCGACGACCCTCGCGACGATCACACTAATGCCCGGCTAGTCGTCGAACTCGATCGACAGGGAGCTGGCGTACGCGTCGTCGTCATCTCCGTCGTCCCAGTCGGCCCCGTCCGGATCCTCGTCGGGGTCGTGGAACTGCGCGGGTCCGGAAGCGAGCAGGCTGCGGGTCAGCGCCTCGCGATCCGAGAGCAGCTCGTCGAGCGCCTCCGCGAGGTGGGTGTCTGCCGGTGCGGTGTCCGCGATCGCCGCGGTGAGTACCGCGCGACGGATCAGCTCCTTGGCGAACGACGCGGTCACGCCCTCGGCCCGCCGGGCGGCCACACCGAGTGCGTCCTCGGAGAACGGCAGATCTCTTGCGTACAGGCCGAACAGCGCCCGCCGCGCCCCCTCGTCGGGCAGCGGAATCTCCACCGCGAGGTCGACTCGGCCCGGGCGCTGCGAAAGAGCGCGCTCCAGTAGGTCGACCCGGTTGGTCGTGAGCAGAAACGTCACGTCCGCATCGCCGTCGAGGCCGTCCAGCGCCTCGAGTACCTCGAACAGTGTCGTCTCGGGGCCGTCGTCGAAGTCGCGGTCCTGTGCGATCAGATCGCAGTCCTCGAGCACGATGATCGCCGGCTGCATGGCCCGGGCGATCTTGGTCGCCTCGCCGATGAGCGCAAGCGAGCCACCGGAGAGCATGATCGCCGTAGTGCCGCCCGTACGTGTCAGCAGGTGGCGAACTGTGTGGGTCTTACCCGTGCCCGGCGGTCCGTACAGCAGGATGCCGCGTTTGAGGTGCTGACCCGCCGAGCGAAGGCGTTCGCGCAGCTCGCCGAGGCGTACGACATGGCGGGTGAGCCGATCGAGCGTCCCGTCGGGCAGGATCACGTCGCCGGCGGCGACGTCGGGACGATGATGGAACGTGATGCCGCCGAGCGTCGCCTCGTACTCGTCGCCGCTGAAGGTCATCAGCTGTCCGCGCAGCACGCTGTGCTCGACCATCAGCCGCCGGATCTCGTTGAGCAGCCTGGTCACGATGTCTCGGTCGGCGGCGAGCACCTCGATGCTCGCGACGTCGGATCCCCACTCGGGGTTCGCATCGCGCTGCAGGATGGCGACCGGTGCGTCGTCGTACGCGAAGAGATGGATGCCGCGAGTGACGACCTGGCGGGTCGAGTCGGGGCCCGTCGGCAGGCTGATGTAGTCGACCGGACCGATGTCGACGTTGTGGCCGGCCCCGCGCAGGATCGCCGAGAACGACAGCTCGGCGAGCTCATGCCCGCCGGTGAATCCGAGGACGCGATGTGTGGAGCCCGCGATCGCCTCGATAGCGGCTTCGGCGTCGACGAGGCGCGGCCGCGACACCGACTCCTTGACGTGCGGAAGTTCGCGTACGTCCTGGCCGAGGTGCTCGGTCAGGACGGTGGTCAGCGGTGGTACGCCGCGGTCGTTCGCGTCGAAGTCGTGTACGACCTTCTCCAGGAAGGCCTTGTACGTGGCGATGAAGTCGGTTGTCTCGGTTGTCTCGGTCACGCGCCAACCTTGCCAGGTGCGAGACGAGCAGTCGTCCCATTTCGTGCGCAGGTGTCGTCCGCGTCCCCCTGCGGCGGGAGGTTTCGAATCGTCGCCGACGCGATCGTTGTGGAACACCTCGATCAGGGAGACCACATGAGCATGACCACCACCGCCGACCGCGCACCGACCGCCCGGGTACCGCATTGGGCCGTCGTCGCCGCGCATCTGGCGGCATTGGCGCCGGTGCTGTCGTCGCTCTGGCGGATTCCGCTGATGTTCGGCGGTTCGATGGGCCTGGACGACGCGATGATGGACGACCTGATGAGCCATCCGTTCTGGGAACGCGCCGCGTACCTGCTCGGCCTCGGCGTGCTGTCGGAGACCCTCGCGTTCCTGACGATCGGGTTGGTACGCCCGTGGGGCGAGTTCGTCCCACGCTGGGTGCCCGTCCTGCGCGGGCGGCGAATCCCGATCCTCGCGGTGGCCGTACCCGCTGCCCTCGGCGGCGTGGCCACGACGTTGCTGTTCACGATCACCGGACCCTTGGGCTGGGCGGGCAACTTCGACGGTGTCGACGGCTGGACCGTCCTGATGACCGCGTGCTACGCGCCGTTGACCATGTGGGGTCCGCTGCTGCTCGCCGTCACCTGGGCGTACTGGCGCCGTCGCCGCGGGTGAGCCGTGACACAACTGGAGATTTCTGCAGAAGTCGCGTCATAGCTTCACCGGCGGTGCGTCCCATCATCGAACGAACCCGCTCGGATGAGGAGGCGCACGATGCGCACGATGACTCGCAGCACTGTCCAGTACGACGTGACCGACCGGCTCTCGTACCTGCTCATCGGCGGCGGGGCACTCGCGATGGTGCTTGCCGTGGTCGCCGCGCTCACGATCTAGCGAGACCCACGTCCGTTCCGTTCGGTGGACGGTCCGTGGGCCGACTCGGGTGCTCACGGCCCGGACGCCGTACGTGCGTCGAGGTCAGAGGAGTACGGCGAGCTGATGTGACTCGGCGACCAGCGTGCCCGCCGAGTCCCACAGCTCGAAGTTCTCGTCGTGGTAGCCGTCGCGTACGAACCGGGTCGAGTGGCGGCAGGCAAGCCAGCCGGGCGCCGGAGTTGCGTGGATGTAGACCGTGAGCTGCACGGTCGCCGGGTTGACCTCGCCGATCTCGAACACCGCGGGCGCGTACCCGTCGACCATGAACGCGAGAGCGTATGCGTCGATCGGCCGGCCACCTTCGAGGCGCATCCAGAACTCGCCCGTCGGCGCGCCGGACGGCTTGCCGATCGCCCAGCCGGGCGGAGACGCAAGCCGGTACTCCGAACGCTCGAGGATGCTGACGCCCTCGAGTACGCCTGCCGGATTCGGGTCGAAGCAGTCCTCGACGGGCGGCAGCGCGGGTGGCTGCGCAAACGTCTCGGTACGTCCCGATGTCTTGGCGCGGTCGACGAAGCTGGCGACGAGGTGGGCGACGGGCGCGTCGTTCTGCGAAAGCGTCGCCTGCCCGGTGGCGACCGACCGTCCGGCGCGCAACGTCGAGGTACGGACCTGGGCCTCGCCGGGTACGCCGGGTTTGAGGAACGAGACCGAGCACGTCAGCGGATCGGCCAGCGGCATCGTCGAGCCGAGCGTACGAAGCAGTAGCGCGGTGAGGTAGCCGCCGTTGGGCGTCTTGTTGGCGGTCGTCCACCTGTCGGTGAGCTCGACCTGGAACAGGCCGGGCTCGACCGACTCGGCGGACGTGTCGACGTCGAAAGGATGGTCATGCACGCGGCCATCTTCTACGCCCGTTGACCGGCGAACGTGCGCGGGTGCTCGTTGGCCGCCGCGCAGCGCGCGCTCTCCACTTAGTTCCGGTCGAGGGCTACGCCTCGACCAGAACTAAGTGGCCCTCATGAGCGAGCCTGGCTCGGGTTGGTTAAGGTCACACGCGTCGTTCGATGCCGAAAGTCGTTGAAATCAATCCCGAGGGGCCATGCACTCACACACACACACACACCGATTTGGCCTGAGCGCGCTTGGGCTCGTGCTCGTAGTCGCCACCATTAGCGGTCCCGCCTCGGCCGATGCGGACGACTCGGCAATGCAGCGTCAAATAGGACCCGTGCAATCGGACGGCCCCGACCGGTCGCACAGGTCTCTCACGGACGCATCTGGCGGTGCCGCGATACCTGTCCTGTTCCGGGGCAGCGTCCCAGGCGACGCCTCCGAGCTCCAGGTCTACGCCCAACCGGCCAGACCAGATGGCTCAGGGCGGGACGTACGCGCCTGGCCCGTTCCAGCGAGGACGCAACGGACCGGAGATCAGGTCACGGCGTACGCCGATCCCGCCGACCTACCGAGGCGTGTGGTTCGTGCGGGAGGACTCGTCGACTTCGAGGTTGTCGCGCGCAATGACGATCATCGATGGAGTAGCTGGCTCACCGCCCGCCTGGTGCGGGTCGGGTCGGCATTCGAGTGGGCTGATCCCGTGGCGACGTCGGCCAGCGCGAGTGGCGAACGTGTGCGATTGACCACTCGCCATGGCTCGACGGTCAAGGTTCCGCGTCTCCAATCGCGCAGCGCGCTCAGAAGTCATGATGCGCAAGGAGAGGGCGTTTCGCTTGCCCGGTTCTCGGCTCCGGTGCAGGTGCCCGACCGAGGTGCCGCGCATCGAAAGGCCAGCGGACCGTGCAGGTACCCCCACTGGGTCTACACGAAGAAGTATCGGACCAGGCCCACAACGATCGGCACATCGTATCCGGTAGGTAAGGACAGGGCCCGGATGGTCGTGAGTAGCTCGCAGGGAGCTCACTACGGCATTGCCACCAGTGCCGAGAGCGCGCATGCGGGATTCCACGCAACCGGGGGCCGGTTCGTCGAGAGTGGTTGGGGTTTTACCTGGGCGTGGAGCAAGAGAAAGCGTTCGTATCGCAAGGGCATCAGGTACCGGCTCATGAAACTCGAGTGCTACGGGCAGCCGATCGGCACGATGCAATGGAGCTGGCACCCAGTCGGCGAGACTGGAGGTACGGGTACCAACCGTAAGCACGTGACGCGCCCCAGCTGGCATCGGTGTGCGCGGCAGAGCCGTGGCGTGTGGCGCCGGACCAAGGCGAATGGAAATTCGTACTCATATGGTGCGGCGGTCAAGTTCGCGTCACTGATTGGGATCGACCTTACGATCGATCGGAACTACTCATCGAAGCAGCGAATTGAGTACAAACTGAAGAAGCGCGGACGCTTCCTATGCGGGAACAACGCCAAACCAGCGACTGCCGGAAAGATCATGGAACGGCGGCATCGTTGACGGGACCGCGCCCGGCGACGCTCCGTACTCTGCTCGTCACGGTCATACTCCTGGGGTCATTGGTTGGTTGCGACGGTGACGGAGGGTCTGTCGGCGATCGGGTGCGCTTCGGTAACGGCGAGGGTCCGCTCCAGGTGTCCGGTGGTGGGGGCAACTCGATCATTGCGCCCAAGAGGGTGCCGTGGACCGCCACGTTCGGTTCGTCCGACCTGTGCAGGCGTTCGGGCGGTCCGATCACTCTCGAAAAGGTCAGGTACGAGTACTCGGTACGCGCGCGGTCGACGCGAACGGTGGTCTTCTTGGCGACGACGCCACGAGGTGGGTTGTCGTTCGGTTCCGCGATCGGGGCTCCGGAGGGACAGATCGGACCGCGCCGCAACCAGATACCGGGGCGGATACTGGGAGCGCCGGACGGTACCGAGGTCGAACAGCGTTGTGACGACGAGCCGTCTGCCGATGGAACCCTGCAGCTCCTCACGGTCCTGGACGTCGGCCGAAAGGGCGCGGAAGTTCCCCGCTACTACGTCGACTACTCGGCGGACGGTCGCAAGTACACGGTCGAGGTTCCGTGGCAGATGGTGGCATGCGGCTCGCGTACGCCGCGGGGCATGTGTCCACGAATGTGATGCGGATGCCTTGTCAGGGGCGGTAACGGGTTTGGCTGAACTTCTCGCCGCGTCCGAACGCGAGGATCTTCGCCGGGCGTACGCCGAACACCGGTACTGACCCGCCGGTTTCGACGTTCGGCGCGCGGCCGTCCGGCCGGTGGCGGAATCCGTCGTCGGCGACGCCGTACGGCCAGTCGAGTCGTTGCGCCCACATCGCCGCCAGGCGGGTCAGCGTCGAGCGGTCGGTGACGCGTTCGGCGCGTCCCTCGACGACGAGATCGAGCCCGCGCCGGTACTCATTGTGGCCGGTGGTGAGGATGCAGCTCGGGTTGCGTAGCAGGTTGCGACCCTTCTGTTCCTCGAGTCCGGTAGAGAAGTACAGCGCGTCATCAAGCCACATCGCCGGTAGCGGCGTCACATGCGGCCGCCCGTCGGGACGGACGGTGGAGATCCAGAACATCTCGGCAGCATCGAGAGCGGCGACGACGTCGTTCCACGGGGTCGCCATCGCTCCCGGCGTGCTGAAATCGGGATGGAGCTCGGGGTCGGGCTGCTGCGTCGCGGTCATCGGAAGCTCCAGAAGTTCAGCGCGCAGTCTGGTCGTCGAACACCGAGCGTCCGGTGGTGATCAGGTGCTGGAGAGCGTCGTCGATCACGCCGCTCCAGCCGCGTGAGCAGTCGTTGAAGCACTCCTTGTCCGGTGTCAGGCCCTCGTGGGTGAAGTGCAGCCGCGTGCCGTCGCCGTCGGGGGCGAGCTCGAATACGACCCTGGTGTCGTCCCATTCGGCCGGATCCTGCACGAAGCCCGTACGCGAGTCGACGACCTGCCAGACCATGCGTCGGGCGGGTACGACCTCGCTGAGCCGGAAATGACTCATCAGATCGGCGTCGCGGTACGTGAACTCGTCTCCCTCGCGCTCGAAATCGCCCGTCGCACCGGTGCCCCAGTACTGGCGGACGTTCGCGATCGCTGCGAAGACCGTGTCGGGTGTTTGATCGACGGTGAACTCGGTGGTGAAACTGTTGTTCTGCATGGCGGTGCCTTTCGTCTCGGCGGTTCGTCGGTTCAACCCACCGACGAACGGATGCCGAGCAGATCGACAGCCCGGTGAGAATCTCTTACAACTCATCGCGGCGGCGGGCGAGATAGCGACGCTCGGCCTCTGACGGAGCGAGTCGGATCGCCTCCTCGTACGCCGCGCGGCTCTCGTCGTTGCGGTCCGCGCGGCGGAGCAGATCGGCACGGGTGGCGGGGAGCAGGTGGTAATCGCCCAGGTCGCCGGCCGCGGCGAGATCGTCGACGCGCTGGAGTCCGGCGTCGAGGCCGTCGGTCATCGCGATTGCGACGGCTCGGTTGAGCTCGACGACGGGTGACGGCGCGAGCGCAGCGAGGCGTTCGTAGAGTGCGGCGATCTGAGGCCAGTCGGTTGCTGCCGCGTCGGGCGCGACCGCATGACAGGCGGCGATCGCAGCCTGCAGCTGGTACGGGCCCGGCCGTCGCAGCTCGACCGCCTCGTCGAGTACGGAGACTCCTTCGGCGACGAGGGCGTGGTCCCAGCGTGACCGGTCTTGATCCTCCAACGGCACAAGGGTTCTGGCTGCGGTACGCGCGCCGCGCCGCGACTCGGTGAGTAGCAGCAGCGCGAGCAGACCACGCGGCTCCGGCTCGTCGGGCATCAACCGGACGACGACGCGCGACTGGTAGATCGCCTCGGCCGAGAGATCGCGTACGCCGTCCGGTTCGTCGTAGCCCTGGTTGAAGACCAGATAGAGAACCGCCAGCACGGAGCCGAGCCGCTCGGGCAGCTGTTCGGCGGGTGGGACGCGGTAGGGGATTCCGGCGCCGGCGATCTTGCGCTTCGCCCGGACCAGGCGTTGGGCCATGGTCGACTCGGCCACCAGCAGTGCGCGGGCGATCTCGGCCGTGGTCAAACCGGCGAGCGTACGCAGCGTGAGCGCGACCCTCGCCTCCAAGGACAGCGCCGGATGACAACACGTGAAGATGAGCCGCAACCGGTCGTCGGGGATCTGCTCGGTCGGCGGCTCGCGGCGGTCGCGGTCGAGCACCGAGACCTCACGCAGCTTGGTCCGGCCGGTTGCGTCACGGCGAAGCCGGTCCATGGCGCGGTTGCGCGCCGTGGTGGTCAGCCACGCTCCGGGTCGGGCGGGCACGCCGTCGCGTTCCCAGACAGTCAGCGCGCTGGCGAACGCGTCCTGGGTGGAGTCCTCGGCGAGGTCCCAGTCGCCAGTGATGCGGATCAGGGTCGCGACCACCTGGCCCCACTCGTCGCGGTAGGCGGCCGTGACCGCGGCGCGTACGTCCGGGGGCGAGGCGGTCATCGGACGATCGGGGAGTGCTCGGTGCGGCGGCTGCGACGCGCGTACGTCATGGCGCCAGTGTGCCGCGGCGTACCGACAGACGGACATCGTTCGTCGGCAGTCTCGATGCTGCTCTGCATGGCAGACGGCCGGTTTGCACGGCGATTCCGGTGTGCAGAGCGGATGTTTACCACGTTTACATGGTAAGCAGCCGGAGAGCGGGAAAGAATTTCTGCAGAAAGTTGTAACGCTTCCCTCGGCCGCAACGATGTAGCGGTTGTCCCGGTGCTGTCCGGGCCCCCGAGCGGACAGCACCGGGACTGTCAATGTCCGGGCCGGTCTTCATCGCTCGACATCGGGACAGGTTGACCCGGCCCTCTCGGGCGGGCGGTAGCGTATTGCCATGACCTCCGCGTACGCCTCACCACAGCGGCCGTTCGGCCGCATCTTGACCGCAATGGTCACACCTTTCGGGCCCGACGGTGAACTCGATCTCGACACCGCGAAGAAGCTCGCGAACCATCTCGTCGACAACGGCAACGACGGCCTCGTCGTGAGCGGTACGACCGGCGAGTCGCCGACCACCAACCCCGATGAGGACGGCCGGCTGCTGTCCGCGGTACTCGAGGCCGTCGGCGACCGGGCGTCCGTGCTCGCTGGAGTCGGCAACAACGACACCCAGGCGTCGTCGCGTCTCGCGCGACAGGCGAAGGCCGCGGGGGCTCACGGCCTGCTGCTGGTCTCGCCCTACTACAACAAGCCGCCGCAGGCCGGTCTCGTACGCCACTTCGCCGCCGTCACCGAGGCCGGCGACGACGTACCCGTGTTGCTCTACGACATCCCGGGTCGCGCGGGCGTACGCATCGCACACGAGACGTACGCCGAGGTCGCCGAGGACCCCCGCATCGTCGGCGTCAAGGACGCCGTCGGTGACCTGGCCAGCGGCGCCTGGGTGATGAGCGAATGCGGTCTCGCGCTGTACTCCGGCGACGACGCGCTGAACCTCGCCTGGCTCGCCGTCGGCGCCGCCGGCATGGTCTCGACGGTCGGGCACGTCGGCTCCCGCAAGTACGCCGAGCTCGCCGACGCCGTCGAGAAGGGCGATCTCGCGACCGCGCGCCGGATCAACATCGAGATGTTGCCGGTCGTACAGACGATCATGGATCCCGTCACCCAGGGCGCGATCATGTGCAAGGCGGCACTGGAGCTGTCGGGTGTGCTGCTCAACCGCACCGTACGCTCGCCGCTCGTCGACGCCACCCAGGCACAGGTCGACACTCTGCGCGACGTACTCACCGAAGCGAGCCTGCTCTGAGCGCCGCCCGCATCCCGTCGCCGTGCCCGAGCAGTTCAGGAGACCTATGAGCCATACGCATCCAGAGCGCGGCACACCGCCGAAGCTGCAGCCCGGCGCTCTGCGCGTCACACCACTCGGCGGACTCGGCGAGATCGGTCGCAACATGACCGTCTTCGAGTACGACGGCAAGCTGCTCATCGTCGACTGCGGCGTTCTCTTCCCCGAAGACCATCAGCCGGGCGTCGACCTGATCCTGCCGGACTTCGAGTCGATCCGGCACCGGCTCGACGACATCGTCGGGATCGTGTTGACCCACGGCCACGAGGATCACATCGGCGGCGTGCCGTACCTGCTGCGCGAGCGCGGAAACATCCCGGTGATCGGCTCGAAGCTGACGCTGGCCCTTCTCGACTCCAAGCTCCGAGAGCACCGTCTCAAGGACATCCCGCACTACGTCGTCTCCGCGGGCGACGTCGAGGACCTCGCTCCGTTCGAATGCGAGTTCGTCGCAGTCAACCATTCGATCCCGGATGCGCTCGCCGTCGCCATTCGTACGCCCGCCGGCAACGTCGTGCACACCGGCGACTTCAAGATGGACCAGCTCCCGCTCGACGGGCGCATCACCGACCTGCGGGCGTTCGCGCGGCTCGGCGAGCAGGGCGTCGACCTGCTGCTCGCCGACTCCACCAACTCCGACGTACCGGGCTTCACCACCACCGAACGCGATATCACTCCGGTGCTCGACCGGGTGTTCGCGGCATCGGAGCAGCGGATCATCGTCGCCTGCTTCGCCTCCCACGTGCACCGCGTGCAGCAGGTGCTCAACGCCGCCGTCGCACACGGCCGCAAGGTCGCGTACATCGGTCGCTCGATGGTGCGCAATATGGCGATCGCGCGCGACCTGGGCTATCTGCACGTGCCCGACGACGTACTGGTCGACGGCAGGGCGGTCGAGGACTACCGCCCCGAGGAGCTCGTGCTGGTCTCGACCGGGTCGCAGGGCGAGCCGATGTCTGCGCTCGCTCGCATCGCCAACCGCGACCACGACAAGGTGCGCATCGAGCCCGGTGACACCGTCGTGCTCGCATCGTCGATGATTCCGGGCAACGAGAACGCCGTTTTCCGGGTGGTCAACGGGCTGACGCGTCTCGGTGCGACCGTGGTGCACAAGGGCAACGCGCTCGTGCACGTGTCCGGCCACGCGTCAGCGGGGGAGTTGCTCTACCTCTACAACATCGTTCGCCCCCGCAACGCGATGCCGGTGCACGGCGAGGTGCGGCATCTGCATTCCAACGCGGCGCTCGCCGTGGCGACCGGGGTGCCGGCCGAGCAGGTGATCATCGGTGAGGACGGCATCGTCGTCGATCTCGTCGACGGCGTCGCGCGGGTCGCCGGCCAGGTCGACTGCGGCTACGTGTACGTCGACGGGTCGACCGTCGGCGACATCACCGACTCCGAGCTGAAGGATCGCCGCATCCTCGGCGACGAAGGCTTCATCTCGGTGATCGTGGTGATCGACTCGACAACCGGCAAGATCGTGAGCGGCCCGCAGATCCAGGCCCGTGGCTTCGCCGAGGACGACTCGGTGTTCGACGACATCCGCCCGCGCCTGGAGGAGGCGCTGGAGGTCGCCGTACGCGACGGGGTACGCGATACGTACCAGCTGCAGCAGATCATTCGCCGTACGATCGGCCGCTGGGTCAGCGGTGCGCATCGTCGCCGCCCGATGATCGTGCCGGTCGTACTCGAGGCCTGAGCGGTCGCGTCCTGGGCGGTTTGCCTTGGTCCCAAGCCAAACCGTCACCTCCCAAGGGCCACACGCCGTGGGCAGTGACAACCCGCCCTGGGAAGCATCGACCGTACGTGTGCCCTTCCAGATCAGTTCGTAGCCTCGGGCAACCGAATACGGTTTCAACGCCTCTAGTTGGGTAAGAGTTCGCCCAACGAGGGGAGATCGTATGCCGCGCCGCCCGATGCCACCTGCTCGTACGAGATGGAGGCGCGCAGCTGCAGTCGGCGCGGCAGCGGTGGCCGTTGCGATCACGCCGATACAGGTGGTTCCCGCCACTGCGTCCTCCGGGGCACCGAGCGGCCCCGACCCGATCGCGACCGACCGGAGCGGGAGCTCTCGGGTCGTGACACTGGTGACCGGTGATCGCGTGCGCCTGCGCGAGTACGCGGGCTCCCGGACCACAGCTACGCTGCTACCCGGTTCGCCGTCGAGCGGAGACCCTGCCCAACTGGTGAGCTCTCCGGGTCACACATACGTGATCCCGAAGCTGAGCGTCGAGGCTCGTAAGCGGCTCGACTACTCCATGTTCGACGTGGCGACCCTGGCCGAACGATCCGGTCCGGTGGCGGTGCGCGTCCGCTTCGACCGTGATGTGAAGCCACGCGATGTCGTGGGCCTGCACGTCGATGAGTCCTCAGCACGTACGGTGGGCAGCGCCTCGGTCGTAGACGCGACCTACACGCCCGGTGAGGCCGTCGATCCAGCTGCGTGGACGGGTGTCAACTCCGTACGGCTTGCCTCGACGCAGCAGCCGACTCGGTCACCGGACTACGAGATGCGCACCTTGACCATCAAGGCCAAAGGTCCGGGCGGCGGTGACGCGCGGTTCGTAGACGCATACGTGCAGAACGCTCGTAACACCCGTCTGTTCCTGTATCCGGTTGCCGTAGTGAACGGCGTCGGCAAGGTGTCGGTGCCCAAGGGTGACTACTCGGTGGTCGGGCTCGGGTTCTCGAGATCCGATTCGTGGCTCAATATCGCGCCGGAGGTCAAGGTCGTCGATGACACCACGGTCACCTTGCGTGCGAAGCAGGCGGACGTTCATCCGAGAGTGTCCGTCGCCGGAGCACGGACCGTCGAGCGGAGCTTGAACCTCGTACGTACGTCGCAGCAGCACGGCAGCCTCGCGCTGGGCCTCACCGGGTTCGTGCCGAGGTTGCAGCCCGTGCCGGCGAAGCTCGCTCACGGTGGGCTTCGCGCGTACTTGGATTCGACGCTCCGATCGAGGAAATCGTGGCGTCATGAGATCTACACCAAGGACATGTGGGCGGGCATACCCAAGCGGATCTCCGTGCACCATCGACGTAAGGCATTCGCGCGCACCCAGCAGAAGTTCCATGCGCTCGGCGGCGGAGCGGTCTGGTCGGGCGTGTATGGCTTCGCACCCGGTGAGACGTCAGCCTGGGTGTCCGAGTACCGCGTGAAGACGCCTAGTCGGCGACGCATCTGGCTCCAGGCCCGAAAGAACGTGCGATGGCTCCAGTCCGCAAGCGTGGAGGGCAAGGGGCGGTTCGCATCGGTGTCCCACATCCGGCGGTACCAACGCGGAAGGGTGGCGGCCGAGAACTTCCAACGGAGTCCGATCGGGCCCGGGCTCGAACGCGGCAACGACTCGGCGGCCACCGGCCGGTACTGTTCGTTCTGCCGCGACGGCAAGGAGCTCCGCGGCTCGCTGCCGCTGTGGAACAGCGCCGGTACTGCGCAGTTCGGGTCGTTCTGGTTGCGGTCGATGGGGTCGTGGAGCCTGCATCATGGCAAGCAGACCCTAGCCAAGGGCGCCGGAGCGATCGCACCGAAGGTCACGCTGCCCGCGAAGCGCCGGAAGTATCGGCTGAGTGCGACGGCAAGGCCGGGCTTCGCGCCGAGAGCGTTGTCCGGGCGGGTGTCGACGTCGTGGGGCTTCTCATCGGCGAAGTCGAAGCGGGTCGTCCGACTGCTGATGCCGAGCTACGTGCCGCCCGCGGATCTGCGCGGTCGCGTGCGTGCGGGGAAGGTCAGCTACCGGCTGAACTTCGACAACCTCGGGCCGCGCGAGTCGCGGGTCAAGAGGGCCACCGTTCGCTACTCGACGAGCGGCGGTAAGAAGTGGCGGAAGGCCCGGGTACAACGGATCGACAAGAACTCGTTCCGAGTGCGATACCGCAACCCATCCGCCGTCGGTAAACGCCGCTACGTGAGTCTGCAGGTGAAAGGCAAGGACGCCGGTGGTCGCACGGTGAAGGAGACGGCGGTCCGGGCGTATCGCCTGCGGGCCGCGAACAGGTCGGAGACGTCTTCGGCGGCCGCGCCAGGGTTCACGGCGAGGTCGGGTTCGTCGGCCGCTACGACCACGGCGATCTCGGACGGTTCGGCCTCACCGCGTGACCGGCGACGGGCAGAGCACGCCAGACCTGCATGTGCGAAACCCGATCATCGGGCGTACCGCTGCTATGCGCTGATTGAGCGTTCCGGCCGTGAGGCGCTCACTCGTGCGGGTGATCCGGCCGGATGGGGCGCGACCGAGCTACGCGCCGCGTACGGTCTGCCGAAGGACCCGAAGCCGGGGCAGAAGGTCGGCGTTGTGGTGGCGGGCGATTACCCGACGGCAGCGGCCGATATGAACAAGTACCGTCGCCAGTACGGGCTTGCGCTCTGCAAGATCAAGGACGGCTGCTTCAAGAAGATCAACCAGCGCGGCAAGGCGGGCGCCTACCCGAGACCCGACCCCGGCTGGGCGATGGAGGCCGCGCTCGATCTACAGATGATCTCTGCGGCGTGCCCCACGTGCAAGATCGTGCTGGCAGAGTCCGACAACCCAACCGTCGCCTCGATGGGCAAGGCAGTCGACGCCGCGGTCGATGCCGGTGCGGTTGTCACCAACCACTCGTACGGCCTCTACGAGTACAAGGGAGTGAAGAAGGCGAACCGCAAGTACGCCCGCAGCGGCGTCACGGCGGTCTCCGCCTCGGGTGACTACGGGTTCGAGCCCGCGAGCTTCCCGGCGAGCTCGAACAACGTACTGGCCGTTGGGGGCACGACGCTCCATCACGCGGCCACCAAACGAGGCTGGCGCGAGAAGGTCTGGAAGTACGGCGGCTCGGCCTGCTCGGCGTACTTCTCCGGCCCGTCCGGTCAGGACGATCCGGCCTGTCAGATGCGCACCGTCGCAGATGCGGCCGCGGTCTCGGACGGCCTCGCGGTCTACAACTCCTTCAGCGGCGGGAAGAAGCGTCGCTGGTGGGTGATCGGCGGTACCAGCGCATCGTCGCCGTTCATCGCGGGCATGATCGCCGCCGCGAAGGCGGGCGGGCTGAAACCACGCGATCTGTACGCATCCGGAGGCGACGGGTTCAACGACGTACGCAAGGGCCGCAACGGCTTCTGCAAGCGCAGTTACCTGTGCACCGCCAAGCGCGGCTACGACGGACCGACCGGGTTCGGCACTCCTCGTGGACTCGCCACCTTCCGTACGCCCTGACCGGTGACGAGAGGGTTCGTGCGCGGTGCGGACAGACTCACCGCGTACGAGCCCTCTGCCCGTTATGCCCAAGCGCTCTTTGAGACCCGCGGGTTCAATCCGAACCCGCGGGTCGAGTTCGGCGGTAGAGCTTCTGGCCGCGACACGCCCGTCCGTCACTGGCAGACCGCGCGGCTCACGGCGGGTATCGGCGCGGAAATTCGCCGGATTCTCGGCGTGTAACGCGTGGGACTCCAGTGATTTCGGCCTAGGCTGCAGCCATGGCGACCCGCACGTCTTCCCCACCGCGGTCGCGAGGCTCCAAGACGTCCGCGTCGAAGAGCTCTCGATCACGGTCGTCCGGTAGCCAGGCACGCAGTACGTCGCGGCAGCGGTCCGCCGCCAAGAAGCGGACCTCGAAAGCGCGCAGCGGGCCTGGCCTACTTCCACGTCTGCTGATGGCCATCGGCAGGGGCATCGCCGCCGTCTGGCTCGGCATCGCCGGTGTGATCGGCGCGATCGCCCGCAGCATCGGCTCGACCGCTCGCGACCTGTCGCCCGAGCACCGTCGCGACGGCGTTGGGCTGGCGTTGGTCGGCTGCGGCGTCATCGTCGCCGCAGCGATCTGGTGGCAGATCCCGGGTCGCGCGGGCGACGTGCTCCGCGATGTCGTCACCGGAGCGGTCGGGATGGGCGGCTGGGCGGTTCCCGTCCTGCTCGGCGTCATCGCCTGGCGTACGCTGCGCCACCCCGATAAGAACGGTCCCGCGGGCCGTCAGGTGATCGGCTGGTCGTCGATCGCGGCAGGCGTACTCGGCATCGTGCACATCAGCCACGGCCTGCCCAGGCCGAACACCGTCGCCGGTACCGAGGCGATGAACGACGCAGGTGGTGCGATCGGCTACTTCATGTCGGCGCTGTTGGTCGACCTGTTCCGCACCGAGTACGTCGCGATTCCGCTGCTCGCGCTGCTGACCGTATTCGGCCTGTTGGTCGTCACCGCGACACCTGTGTACGCGATCCCGCGCCGGCTCGCGGCTGCCCGCGACACTCTGCTCGGCCGGCATCCGGACGACGAGAAGGAGCCCGAGCCGAAGAAGAAGCGGACCAAGCGCAAGGCCGACGAGCCGCGCGAGGACTCCAGCAAGCCCTACGACACGCCGCTCATCGAGGACGGCAGCGCGTTCGACGATCCGCCGAGCTCAGAGGTGTTCGACGCCGAGCAGCACACCGACGACGCGGCTCCCGCGCCTGCCGCCGAGTCGCGTACGCCCGCTGCCGAGCCCGAGACAGCACCGCCTCCACCGCACAACCCGCTCCCGGACCGCGCCGAGCAGCTGATGCTGTCCGGCGACGTCGTCTACGCGCTTCCCGGTGGCGATGTCCTGCGGCAGGGGACCCCCCACAAGGCCCGCTCTGCAGCCTCCGACGCGGTGGTCGATCGGCTCACCGAGGTGCTCGAGCAGTTCAACATCGACGCGAAGGTCACCGGCTACACCCGCGGTCCCACCGTCACGCGCTACGAGGTCGAGCTCGGCCCGGCCGTGAAGGTCGAGAAGGTCACCGCGCTCACCAAGAACATCTCGTACGCGGTCGCCTCGAACGAAGTACGCATCCTGTCGCCGATCCCCGGCAAGTCCGCGATCGGCGTGGAGATCCCGAACACCGACAAGGAGACCGTCTCGCTCGGTGATGTGCTCCGATCGGGCAAGGCCCGTGGTGATCACCACCCGATGGTCGTCGGCCTCGGTAAGGACGTCGAGGGCGGGTTCGTCGTCGCCAACCTCGCGAAGATGCCGCACCTGCTGGTCGCGGGCGCGACCGGCTCCGGTAAGTCGAGCTTCATCAACTCGATGATCTCCTCGTTGCTGATGCGGGCGACGCCCGACGAGGTGCGGATGATCCTGGTGGACCCGAAGCGCGTCGAGCTCACCGCGTACGAAGGCATCCCGCATCTGATCACGCCGATCATCACCAACCCGAAGAAGGCGGCGGAGGCGCTGCAGTGGGTCGTACGCGAGATGGACATGCGTTACGACGACCTCGCCAACTTCGGGTTCCGCCACATCGACGACTTCAACAAGGCCGTACGCAACGGCAGCATCGAGGCGCCGCCGGGCAGCGAACGCAAGCTGTCCCCGTACCCGTACCTCCTCGTCGTCGTCGACGAGCTCGCCGATCTGATGATGGTCGCACCGCGCGATGTCGAGGACTCGATCGTGCGGATCACCCAGCTCGCCCGGGCCGCCGGCATTCACCTCGTACTCGCCACCCAGCGTCCGAGCGTCGACGTCGTCACCGGCCTGATCAAGGCGAATGTCCCGAGCCGGTTGGCGTTCGCGACCTCCTCGCTGGCCGACAGCCGGGTCATCCTCGACCAGCCCGGTGCGGAGAAGCTGGTCGGCGGGGGAGACGGGCTCTTCTTGCCGATGGGTGCCAACAAGCCCATGCGGATGCAGGGTGCGTGGATCACCGAGTCCGAGATCGAGGCGATCAGCAAGCACTGCAAGGACCAGCTGCAGCCGGTCTACCGCGAAGACGTGACCGAGTCGCAGCAGAGCAAACGACAGCTGGACGACGACATCGGCGACGACCTCGACCTGGTCATCGCAGCGACGGAGCTGATCGTCTCGACCCAGTTCGGGTCGACGTCGATGCTGCAACGCAAGCTGCGAGTCGGGTTCGCCAAGGCCGGCCGACTGATGGACATAGTCGAGTCCCGCGGAATCGTCGGACCGAGTGAGGGATCGAAGGCACGCGACGTACTGATCAAACCCGATGACCTCGACGGCGTGCTCGCCAGCTTGAGGGGAGAGTCGTCATGACCGTTCAACCCGATGCCACCCAAGAGCCGATCGAGGTACGCCGTAACGCCGGCCTGCTCGCGCTCGTCGCGTTCGGCTCATTGGCGATGGCGCTCGCGTACGGATGGCGTGCGGCCGCCGACGGATCGGCCGTGCTGTGGATCGTCGTCGGCGCACTGTGCGTCATCGGCGCGCTGCACGTGGTCGCCTGGATCGATGCGCGCGCACCGCTTCTGGTTGCCGACGAACACGGCGTACGCCTGCGGGTCGGCCGCGACTGGCGCGGACTGCCGTGGGTGTCGATCGATCGAGTCGAGCTGGAGCCGCGCCGCGGCTTCCTTCGAGACGGTCGGATCGTCGTCGTACCCGAGTCGGACGAGGAGCCGCTGTCGCTGCCCATGGGGCTGTCGACGGCCGCGCGCGCCGAGGAGGTCGTCCGCCGGCTGACCGGACTCGCCAAGGACCGCACCGCGGTGTCGGTGCGTGTCTCTCACCCGGAGTCGGAGAGTGCGGCCGACCCCGATGCCCCGCACTGGGAGTCGTCCGCCGCCGAGTACGCCGCGACGCGCGACGAGTACGAACCCGACGTCGACTTCGGCGGTGATGGCGGTGGCGAGCTCGGTACCGATGACGCGGTCGACCACCGTGATGACGAACCAGCGATCAACCCAGCCGGCCCGGTGCTCACCCCCGGGCCGGCGGGTCCCCCAACCGAGCCGTCGCATCCGAGACCGCCGCGGCGCGCACCGGTGCCCGCGATCCAGGGCGCGGGTCGGGCGGTCCGCGCCGACATCGTCCGTACTGCACCGTCGTCGGTGGGCATGCTCGCGCTCAAGTCGGATCCGGCCGATCTACCGGAGGCACGAGAACTGCGCGGCACGGAGGGCCGGGTCGGCCTGGTGATCGAGTCGACGCCCGTGATCGAGAGCGCACCCGAAACGTCGCCGGAGCCGGTCGTCGACGAGGAGCCGGAGCCCGAACCGCTGGTTGAGCCCGAGGCCGAACCCGAGGTCGAGCCGCTGATCGGGCCGACCTTGCGCGAGGCACGCGAGCGGCTGCATCTATCGGTCGACGCGCTCGCGGAGCGTACGCGTATCCGCCCGCACGTGATCGAGTCGATCGAGATGGACGACTTCGCCCCGTGCGGCGGTGACTTCTATGCGCGCGGGCACCTCCGTAGCCTGTCGCGGGTACTCGGGGTCGATGCCGACGAGCTCATCCAGGTGTACGACGCCGCGTACGCGCAGGCGCCGATCGAGGCGCGAAAGGTATTCGAGGCCGAGCTCGCGACCGGGCCGAGACCCTCGATCCGGTTGACGACCGGCGGTCCGAACTGGGCCGCGTTGATCGCCGTGGTGCTGGTGCTGGGCATCGTGTGGGGCGCCGTCCAGTACTTCACCGACACCGGTGACTCCGATGGCGCGGCGGCCGGCAACGACTCGGTCAGCTCGGCGGGGCCCGGAGCCGATAAGTCCGAGCTGAAGAACTTCAAGGCCCCGACGCCCAACGACGTCGTACTGACCGGAGCGCCCGGGCGCCCGAGCCGAGTCGTCGTACGCACCTCCGACGGCGAGGTCGCCTGGAGCGGGATCCTGCGGAAGGGCCAGCACAAGCGCCTTGAGGTGCCCGGCAGAGCGACGGTCGAGGTCAAGAACGGCGCGGGCGTACGCACCGAGGTCAACGGCAAGCGCTCGGGAGTGCTCGACTCCAACGGGCCGAACAGCCAGGCGACGCTCGGCAAGAAGTAGCCGCCGGCGGGATCTGGGCGTAACCGATCGCAAACCGCGACCGCCGCCCGACCGACGATGTGACGCGTACGCGATAATGGCCGTCCCATGTCGACCGAAACCGATCCCACCACCGTCGCCCTGGTCACTCTCGGGTGCGCGCGCAATGAGGTGGACTCCGAAGAGCTCGCCGGCCGTCTCGAGAATGACGGGTTCCGCCTCGTCGCCGACGCGGCCGATGCCGAGGCAGTCGTCGTCAACACCTGCGGATTCGTCGAGTCCGCGAAGAAGGACTCCGTCGACACCCTGCTGCAGGCAGCGGAGCTGAAGGACGGCGGGCGTACGAAGTCCGTCGTCGCCGTCGGCTGCATGGCCGAGCGGTACGGCAGTGAGCTGGCCGACTCGTTGCCCGAAGCCGACGCGGTGCTCGGGTTCGACGACTATCCCGATATCGCCGGCAGACTGCGCACCATCATCGCCGGTGAACGGCCCGAGTCCCATGTGCCCGTCGACCGGCGTACGTTGCTCCCGATCAGTCCGGTCGAGCGTTCCGCCGCCGACGTCGTCGTCCCCGGCCATCAGCCGGCCGAACCCGATCTGCCCGCCGGCGTGGGGCCCGCATCGGGCCCGCGCATCGTCCGTCGCCGTCTCGACGACTCGCCGACCGCGCCGCTGAAGATCGCGTCCGGCTGCGACCGTCGGTGCAGTTTCTGCGCGATCCCGGCGTTCCGTGGATCGTTCCTGTCGCGACGCCCTGCCGATGTGCTGACCGATGCCCGATGGCTTGCGGCCAACGGTGCCCGAGAGCTGTTCCTGGTCAGCGAGAACTCCACCTCGTACGGTAAGGACCTCGGCGACCTGCGGCTGCTGGAGACCCTGCTGCCCGAGCTCGCGTCCGTCGACGGCGTCGAGCGCGTACGCGTGTCGTACCTCCAGCCCGCCGAGACTCGTCCGTCGCTGATCGAGGCGATGACCGGCACCCCCGGCGTGGTGCCGTACTTCGATCTGTCCTTCCAGCACGCGTCTGGGCCGCTACTGCGCCGGATGCGACGGTTCGGCGACGCCGACAGCTTCCTCGAGCTCCTCGGCCAGGTGCGAGATCGCGCACCGCAGGCAGGCGTACGCAGCAACGTGATCGTCGGCTTCCCCGGCGAGACCGAGGCCGATGTGGAGACGCTCTGCGAGTTCCTGGTCGCCGCGCGACTCGACGCGACCGGAGTGTTCGGCTACTCCGACGAAGACGGCACCGAGGCCGCCTCGCTCGACGGCAAGCTCGACGACGACGAGATCGCCGACCGGGTCGAGCACGTGTCCCGGCTCGTCGAGGAGCTGACCGACCAGCGCGCCGCCGACCGCCATGGCGAGGTCGTCTCCGTGCTCGTCGAGTCCGTCGATGACGAGGTGGTCGGGCGCGCCGAGCACCAGGGCCCGGAGGTCGACGGTTGTACGCTGTTGCGCGGCGCGTCGGCGGAGATCGTACGGGGCGCCACGGTGGCCGCACGTGTCACCGGCAACGATGGGGTGGACCTGATCGCCGATGTAGTGCAGGTGAGCTGATGCCCAATGGTGCAAGCGACGCGGCACCCGGCGGAGAGACACAGCCGAGCAATCTGAACATCGCGAACGCGCTGACCGTGCTGCGAATCCTGATGGTTCCGGTGTTCGGCTGGCTCCTGCTGGTCGACGACGGTGAGAGCACGGGTTACCGGCTGGCGGCGTTCGCGGTCTTCGTACTCGCGATGGCGACCGATCGCATCGACGGCGACCTTGCTCGCAGCCGCGGCCTGATCACCGACTTCGGCAAGATCGCCGATCCGATCGCCGACAAGGCTCTCACCGGTATGGCCTTCGTAGGGCTGTCGATCATCGGCGAGCTGTGGTGGTGGGTCACCATCGTCGTGCTCGTACGCGAGTGGGGCATCACCCTGATGCGCTTCTGGGTGATCAGGCGCGGCGTGATCGCGGCGAGCAGGGGCGGCAAGATCAAGACCGTGCTGCAGTCGGTCGCCTTGGGGCTGTACGTGCTCCCGCTGCCCGATTGGGCCATGTGGGTCGCCCACATCACGATGGCCGCGACCGTCGCCGTGACCGTCGTGACCGGGCTCGACTACATCCGACAGGCGATGACGATGCGTCGCACCGACGGCGACGCGAAATGACCGATCCGCGTGAGGTGATCGCGGCGCTGCGAACGGCCGGGCTCACCGTTGCGACCGCGGAGTCACTCACCGGCGGTCTGGTCTGCGCAACGTTGGTCGACGTACCCGGCGCCTCGGAGGTCGTACGCGGCGGCATCGTGGCGTACGCCGCCGACCTGAAGAGCTCGGTCCTCGGCGTCGACCCGGCCTACCTTGCGGCACACGGTACCGTTGACGGCGGTACGGCCGAGCAGATGGCCGTCGGTGTTCGGCAGCGTTGCGGAAGCGATCTCGGCGTTGCGACCACGGGGGTCGCCGGTCCCGACCCGAGCGAGGGTCGACCAGCGGGCACGGTGTTCGTGGCGGTTGCGAGCGAGACGCAGGTCGTCAGCCGTGAGCTCGCGCTAGACGGTGGTCGTTCCGCGATTCGTACGTCGACCGTTGCGGGGGCGCTCACCTTGGTCCTGGAGCGAATCTCGTTCGGCGGGAAGTAATTCGGCGCGTACCGTGTTGGAAATGGTGTCTAGTCAACGAGCGGAGGTCCGAGGGTGGTTGTGCTCCGAGAACTGATCGGCGAGACGCTCCGCACGCATCGCATGCGGCGCGGTATGACGCTGCGCGAGGTCTCCGCAAAGGCCCGGGTGAGCCTGGGTTACATCTCCGAGGTCGAGCGCGGGCAGAAGGAGCCGAGCTCGGAGCTGTTGGCCGCCCTGTGCGAGGCCCTCGAGGTGTCGCTGTCTCGGGTGTTACGCGACGTGAGCGTCCAGCTCGAGGTCGCCGAGCAGCTGGAGACGCTGGTGCCCGACGACGCCGCCAAGCTCGCCGTACCCGTTTCTGTCGGTTGACCCTCGGTCACGACAACGGTTGGCACGACGGGCACACGTAGCACGATCGTTCGGTATCCGGCCCGTCGCCGAGGTGATGACGTTCGACGGGCGTGCCGCAGCGACGGCACGGATGCCCCGCCCTTCCGTAGACCCAGGTCTGCTCGCCGCGACGCCGGTTGCCGGTGGTGACGATTGCGGCGTGCTCTCGATTGGCGTACAGCAACCGCCGGGCGAGCGAGACTAGCTCGGCGAGCCCACGGGTCGCAGCGACCGGCGTACGCGGATCGACGCCGCGTAGGAAGCACACCTCACTGCGGTAGATGTTGCCGATTCCGGCGAGGTTGCGCTGGTCGAGCAGAGCAAGACCGATCGGGCGTTCTCCGTCGGCGCGAAGGTTCGCGACGGCCCGTTCGGCGTCCCAGTCCTGTCCCAACAGGTCGGGTCCGAGATGGCCGACCAGCGTCGACTCGGCCGTACGCGGCACCACATCGAGCGCGCCCAGTGCGAAACCGACTGCCTGATGCTGTGCATTGAGCAGGACGACACGTGCCTGGTGGGCGGGACGCCGCCACCGCTGGCCGGGGCGATACACCTGCCAGACACCCTCCATCTTCAGGTGACTGTGCACTGTCACCGACCCGATTCGGATCAGTAGATGTTTGCCTCGGCTGACGACCTCGTCGACGTTGCGTCCGCTCAGATCGAGCGTGGCATGTGCCGGCACCCTGAAGTCGGTCGCGGTCAGGATCCGTCCGGACAGTGCCAGGTCGAGGGTGCGCGCGGTACGCCACACGGCATCGCCTTCGGGCACGGTCTCGACTCCTTCCGACCGTCGAATTCGGACCCTTTGTCTAGACCTGACCCCCCCTCCGTGCATGATATGCGTGCACGCGGCCAGTCCGGGTCGCATGTTTTCCATCAGGGAGGGAAACCCAGATGATCACCAAGAAGATGGTCGCGGCCACTGCCGTTGCGGCCGGCCTCACGGCCACCGCCGGCGCGTCGTATGCGGCGAACGATGGATCGGATGCGGAGCAGGCCGCAACGGCGAAGACGCAGAGTGCGGTCGTCAAGGCCGACCGGGCGAAGACCGCGGCGGCTGCCAAGACCTCGGCTGAGGCGAAGCGCAAGTGCGTGAGCGTCAAGAAGATGAAGCGCATCCGCGTGTTCATGCCGTACAAGAAGGTCATGAAGATCCTGCCCAAGGCCACCAGGAAGAGCCAGTCGGGCGGCCTGCGGTTCAGGTACTTCAACGCCTGCACGTCGTCGCTCAACACGGACTTCGATGTGGTCTTCAAGAAGCGCAAGGGTAAGTGGACGACTTACGACGTGAGCGTGTTCTGGAGCTGAACCGACAAACGTCGATGCGGCTGTGGGGCGTCAGCCCCGCAGCCGCATTCCTTTTGGCGTCGGATGGAAGCCCGCCGCATCGAGCGGCTCGGCGAGAAGACTCTGCATCGGCCGCTCGCCGTCCACCCGCTCGATGCTGAGGCCGCCGAGCGATCCGCCGGCGACCGCATCCGCAAGGGCACGCACGGCGTCATCGATGCCCTCAGGGGAGAAGGTCAGCACGGTACGCCCGCCGCGTTCGAGATAGAGCACGAGTCGCCCGTCGACCAACACGACGGTTGCGCCCGCCTTACGGCCCGGCCGGTGACCTGCGTCGGCCGAATTGCGTTCGGGCCACGGCAGCGCCGCGCCGAACGGATTCGCCGGATCGGTGGCCGCAAGTACGAGGGCCTCGGTTCGTCCGGCGTCGGTCGGCTCGCGGATGAAGGTGCGAAGCCGGTCGATGGAGCCCGAGGTGCCGAACTGCGCGGCGCCGAGCGAGTCCACGAAGTAGCCGCGTCGGCAGCGGCCGCTCTCCTCGAATGCGCTGAGCACCTTGTAGATGCCGCCGAAGCCACCCGGCGTGCGTTCGGCCATGACCGAGCCGCGGGTCACAACGCCGTAGCGTTCGAGCAGCAGCTCCGCGGCCGCGTGTGAGCGCAGCGTCGGGTCATTTTCGTGTTTGGGGAGCAGCGACCATCGCCCGGCCGCCGTCGGCGGGCCGGTTCGGCTGGGCATTCGTGGCCGGCCGATACCTCCGCGACGAGCCGTGCGGGTGCGCGGAGCGCGCGCGGCCGATCGATGTGAGGTCCGCCCGCCGGATAACAGCGTGCGTAACGGCGCCAGCGTGTCGTTGGTGATGCGCCCGGACCAGACCAGACTCCACAGCGCGTCGTGCAGCTCGTCGTCGGCGACGACCTCGCCGAGGGCTGCCGCAACGCTGTCGGACAGCCCGCGGAAGAAGTACGCCCCGCCGCCCGTGAGCGAATCGAGGACTGCCGATTCGACAGCCGTGAGCTCGTCATCGGCCGGCGGAGGCAGCGTCAGCGGCGCCGAGTCGGCGAGGTGCAGGCAGACCCAGCCGTCGTTGCCGGGTATCGACCCCGCGCCCGACCAGATCACCTCGCCGGAGGCCATCAGCTCGTCGAGCATCGCGGGAGAGTAGTCGCCGACCCGCGATGCGAGCACCAACGGCTCGAGCGCCGATGCGGGCACTGGGGAGCCCGCCAGCTGGTCGACCACCGAGGCGACGCCGTCGACGCCGCGCAGCCGGCCGCCGACGTGCTGCCACACCGGCAGGAACCGGGCAAGGGTGTCGGTCGAGACGGGCTCGACCTCCTTGCGCAGCGCTGCCAGTGAGCGACGGCGGATGCGGCGGAGGACCTCGGCGTCGCACCACTCGGAACCCCTCGCATGCGGGCGGAACTCACCCTCGACGACCCGTGCCGACGGTTCCGCGCGGCCGCCGGGTGGCGCCGTGACCGTGGCGAGCCGGCGCAGCGTGTCGAGTACGACGGCCTCGCCGATGCCCAGTGCGGAGGCCGCGTCGTGCGCGGCGAACGGCCCGTGCGTACGGGCGTACCGGCCGATGAGGTCGCCGAGCGGATCCTCGACCGGCTCGACGAACGCCTCGGGTGTGCCGACGGGGATCGGTACGCCGAGTGCATCGCGCAGCCGCGCGGCATCCTCGATGGCGGCGAAGCGGGGCGTGCCGCCGAGGTTCACCGCAAGGGCGCGGCGCCGATCGACGAGCTCGCTCAGCGCCTCGTCGACGTCGACGCCGGACGCACACCGGTCGCGGATCTCGTCGGGAGACAACGGACCGAGCAGCCGGAGCAGATCGGCGATGCCCTCGAGGTCACGGGCACGCCGGTCGGGTGCGAGCCGTTGCAGCTCGGATTCGACCTGGTCGATCACGTCGGCGTCGAGGAGCTCGCGTAGCTCGGCACGGCCCAACAGCTCCGACAGCAGCCGGGAGTCGAGTGCGAGCGCGGCGGCCCGTCGCTCGGCGAGCGGGCTGTCGCCTTCGTACACGAACGTGCCCATGAAGCCGAACAACAGGGCGCGCGCGAACGGCGACGGTTGTGCAGTGGTGGTCTCGTTGACCTGGATGGTGCGCGCGTCGATGCTGCTCATCAGGGTGTGCAGTGCGGGTACGTCGTAGACGTCCTGAAGGCATTCGCGTACGGCCTCCAGCACGATCGGGAAGCTCGGGTACTTGTGCGCGACCTCCAGTAGCTGCGCCGAACGCTGACGCTGCTGCCATAACGGCGACCGGCGGCCGGGGTCTCTGCGCGGCAACAACAGGGCTCGTGCGGCGCATTCGCGGAACCTGGCCGCGAACAGCGCCGATCCACCGATCTCGGCCGTGACGATCGACTCGATCTCGTCGGGTTCGAAGGTGAACAGCTCCGCGCCCGGCGGCTCCGCATCGGTCTCCGGTAGTCGCACGATGATGCCGTCGTCACCGGCGACGACCGCGCCGTCGAGGTCGTACTGCTCGCGGATCCGCGCACCGATCGCGAGCGCCCATGGTGCGTGCACCTGCATGCCGTACGGCGAGTGGAGTACGACCCGCCAGTCTCCGAGCTCATCGCGGAAGCGCTCGACCAACAGCTGACGGTCATGGGGTACGCGCCCGGTCGCGGTCTGCTGCTCGCCGACGAGCGAGGTGAGGTTGGCGATCGCCCAGTCGTCGAGGCCCGCCTCGCGGCAACGCTCGAGCGCAGCGCCGGAGTCGCGGGAGGCGAGTGCCCGCAGGAACCCGCCGACCGCCCGACCGAGCTCGACCGGTCGGCCGATCGCATCGCCCTTCCAGAACGGGAGGCGCCCGGGCTGGCCGAACGCCGGTGAGACGAGGACCCGGTCGTGGGTGATGTCTTCGATTCGCCAGCTGGTGGTGCCGAGCGCGAAGACATCGCCGACGCGCGACTCGTAGACCATCTCCTCGTCGAGCTCGCCGACGCGTGCCCCGCGGGACCCGGCCTCGGCGCCGGCGAGGAACACGCCGTAGAGCCCGCGGTCAGGAATGGTGCCGCCCGAGGTCACTGCTAGACGCTGGGCTCCCGGACGGCCGGTCAGCTCGCCGGTGACGCGATCCCAGACGATGCGCGGGCGCAGCTCGGCGAACTCGTCGGACGGGTAGCGCCCGGCAAGCAGGTCGAGGGTCGCGTCGTACGCCGACCGCGGGAGGGACGAGAAGGCGGCGCTGCGGCGAACGCAGTCGTACCAGTCGTCGACGTCGATCGCTTCGAGAGCGCAGGCCGAGACGGTGTGTTGGGCGAGTACGTCGAGCGGGTTGGACGGTATCGCGAGTTGCTCGATATCGCCGGCACGCATCCGCTCCGCGACGACGGTCGCGGAGACCAGATCGGTGCGGTGAGTCGGGAACACCACGCCGCGCGAGGTCTCACCGACCTGATGACCGGCGCGCCCGACTCGTTGCAGGCCGCTGGCGACCGACGGCGGGGACTCGACCTGGACGACGAGGTCGACAGCACCCATGTCGATACCGAGCTCGAGGCTGCTGGTCGCGATGACACAGGGGAGTCGGCCGCTCTTCAGATCGTCTTCGATCGCTGCGCGCTGCTCCTTGCTGACCGACCCGTGATGCGCTCGTGCCAGAAGTCCGGGGACGCCTTCGCTCGCGCCGCTCTGCGCCATGATCTGTGCGGGGGGAGGACTCGGGCCGGTCTGCGGCTCGCCGCTGCGCTCGGCGTGGATCTCGTTGATCCGTGCGGTCAATCGCTCGGCGGTGCGGCGTGAGTTGGCGAAGACGATCGTCGACGTATGTGCCGTGATCAGGTCGACGACCCGCTCCTCGATATGCGGCCAGATCGAGGGGCGAGTCGGCGCCTCCTGCGGGCCGGCATCGGTCGACGGCGACGTCAGCTCGGTCATGTCTTCGACCGGCACCGTGACAGACAGGTCGAAACGCTTGTCGGAGGATGGCGCCACGACGCGCACCGGTGCGGCACCGCCGAGGAACCTCGCGACCTCGTCGTGCGGTTGGACGGTTGCGGACAGGCCGATGCGTTGGGCGGGGTGCCGGAGCATGCCGTCGAGGCGCTCCAGCGACAGCGCCAGGTGCGATCCGCGTTTGGTGCCGGCGATTGCGTGGATCTCATCGACGATGACGCAGTCGACAGAACGCAATGACTCGCGGGCCGAGGAGGTGAGCATCAAGAACAGCGACTCGGGCGTCGTGATCAGGATGTCGGGCGGGTGCTGGCTCAGTCGGCGACGCTCGGCAGGCGGTGTGTCGCCGGAGCGTACGCCCGCGCGGACCTCCGGAGCCTCGACCCCGAGCCGCCGTGCGGTCTGTGCGATGCCGACGAGCGGCGCCCGCAGGTTGCGCTCGACGTCGACCGCAAGCGCCTTGAGCGGTGAGATGTACAGCACTCGCGTACCCGAATCGGCGTGATCGCCCTGCACACCGAGCCGGTCGAGTGCCCAGAGGAACGCCGCGAGGGTCTTGCCCGAGCCGGTCGGCGCGACGACGAGGGCGTGCGCACCCTCGGAGATCGCCTCCCAAGCGCCGATCTGCGCCGGAGTGGCCGACGGGAACGAACCCGAGAACCAGGCACGGGTGGGCTCGGTGAAGCGTTCGAGTACGTCGGCCATGCCCCTATTTTGACGGACGGCACCGACAACGGCTTGCGCCGCACAGAGTTCGGTGCGTTGTCGACGGTGTGGAGGGAGACACCAGCGACAACGCACCGAAGTGTTGGGTCAGCGGCCTACGGCAGCGACTCCACCCGCCAAGTCGCTCCCGCGTCGTCGGAGCGCGCGAGCGCGCCGCCGGTCGTCGTCGCGTAGCCGGTGCCGTCGGAGTCGAACCGGATCGAGGTGTAGCCGACCTTGTCGCCCCAGACCTTGTCGCCGGAGAAGGGCACGGTGGCCTCGGCCGTGACGCCGTTGGTGTCGAAGACGTAGAGCATCTTGCCGGACGAGACTATCGCGGTGCGCGAATCGATCCCGCCGAGTGCGGTGAGCTGCGGGGAGACTTCGAGCCTGCTGGACTTCCACGAAGCGCCGCCGTCGGTGCTCCACGACACCGTGCCGAGTCCGTTGGCGCGGCGACAGCCGAGCCAAACAGTGCCGTCGGCGGTGGAGCTCTCCACGGGCCGTGCGCACGGTGCGGGCGAGCGTACCCAGCGACTGCCATCGTGCCGGACGAATGCACTCTTGTCGGTGCCGTTGGTCGCCACGAATGCGACCTCGTCGTCGACTGCCATCGGCGTGGTGATCGTCTCGTCGGCTCGTACCGGTGCTGCCGCGGTGACCCAGTCGTCCTTGTGCTCCTCGGAGGAGGCGACGACCGCTCGACCGTCGGGCCGTGAACCGAAGGCCCAGACACGACCGCCCGCGGCCTGGACGTCATTGACGCTCATCGAGCCGGGCAGGCGGACGGCCTGCCAGGTCTCGCCGGCGTCGTGACTCGCGTAAAAAGCGTCGGTCCACGTCCATGAGTTCGACTCATCGTCGCCGACTTGGATGCCAGGGCGGGTCGCCGTCGATGCCGTGGCCCGCACCGTCACCGGCTTCAGCAGCCGCTCCGTCGTCGGTGCGACCCGGAAGTTGCCGGCAGACTCCGGAGCGCCGGTCACCAGGCAGGGGCCGTCGGAGCAGGAGCCCTGACCGATCAGGCTGAGATCACCCTGATCGCTCAGCGCGATATCGGACACGGCGAGGTCGGTCGCCTTGGTCGCCGAGCCGGCCGCGAGCGTTGCGCGCTCGGCGGTCGCCTTGCCCTTGCGGCGAGGGCTCTCGATAGCGGCACTGCCCTTCTTGTGGAGCTCGGTGCTGTGCAGTGGCTGCTTGTGGTGGGACTTGACCGATGCGGGTCCGTCGGCGACGTTGCTCTCCTGGTCGAACGTGGGTACGACCACGAAGGCGGTTGTCGCCAC
The DNA here is from genome assembly GCA_023100825.1 of Nocardioidaceae bacterium SCSIO 66511. Taxonomy (NCBI): domain Bacteria; kingdom Bacillati; phylum Actinomycetota; class Actinomycetes; order Propionibacteriales; family Nocardioidaceae; species Nocardioidaceae bacterium SCSIO 66511. Next base: position 1,818,707 of record CP095846.1, read on the forward strand.
GGCCGCAACGCCGACGACCGCACCACCGATGCGCCGCCGGCGTACACGGCGACGGGCGCCGGTCTCGACCCGCGACAGCACGGCGTCGGCGTCAGCGTGGGGAGAGGGCACCTCTCGGAGGACCCGGCGAAGCCGCTCTTCGTACTCTGTGTCGTCGTGCTCAGTCATCGTCTCCACCTCGCCTTCGGGCAGACACATCTGCGAACGTCGGAATCAGTGCTCGCAACTTGGTGATCGCCTTCGACGCCTGGCTCTTCACGGTGCCGACGGAGCAGCCGAGGATGGCGGCGACCTCGGCCTCGGTCTTGTCCTCGTAGTAGCGCAGCGCGATCACCGCACGCTGGCGGGGTGGGAGAGTCAGCAGTGCTTCCCAGAGCTCGCGGTCGCGATGGCGGTCTGTGTAGCCGTCGTCGGGAAGCGTGTCGGTGATGCGCTCGCGGCGCAGGCGGCGCCAGATGCTGATGTTGCGGTTGACCATGACCCGGCGGACATAGCCTTCCGGGTCATCGCGTGACTCGACGCGAGACCAATGCATGATGGTGCGTTCGAGCGCATCTTGTACGAGGTCGGCTGCCGCCTCCTCGCTACCGGTCAGGACTCGTCCGAAACGGAGCAGGTCGGGTAGCCGTGCGCGTACGAATGCGTCGAACGTGGCGTCCACATCCGACACCGTCGCCCCCATTTCCTGATCTTTCGAACCAGGATGCCACAACGACTCCAGGCCGACGCGCTGTGGCGCACCGGCGTGGGGGGCAGCCATCGTCGTCGCGATGGTCATCGGGGGAACCTCACGCACGCTAGGACGTGTCACTGCCGACGATGGTTGCCCCTCGGCGGGCGCGAACCACGCAGCGTGACCGATTTCTCATGACGCGCCGAGCCGACCCGCCGAGGCGGGCTCAGCGGGCGAGCTCGTCGGCGAAGATCTGCTCGAGACCGGGCAGTGTGTCGGCATTGATTCCGATCGTTCGGCCGCAGTCGGCCACGACCGTGCGGAACAGCGCCGCGCTGTCGACGATGCCGGGGGCGATGTGGCCGAACACCTCGAGCGCGACGATGCCGAACAGGCGCGTCCACGCCTGGAGGAAGACCCACTGCACGCCCGGAGGTATCTCCGACTCTGCGGGTGTGGCGTCCGCTGGGACGAACGGGTTCATCGGGTCGTCGAGAACGGTTGCGAGCTCGCCGACCTCGGCTTCGTCGGGTAGGTCGAACGGCCGTCGCTGCCAGATCTCGACGAACAGGTCGGCGAAGAACCGGCGAAAGCGGTCTCCGGCGACTGCGCAGGCGTTCTGGTCGGGTTCGTCGGCATCGGTGATCTGGTTGACGAAGCACAGCACGAACTCGTCGCGATGACGCAACGCCCACTGCCGGTACGAGACCGCGGCCGCGATGATCTGTGCTTCCGGTGCCGTCGAGTGGCGGTCGGCGGCACCTCGGAGCACGCCGACGATCTCGTCATAGATCGATGCGGCGACGGTGAGCGTGAGGCCCTCGAGGCTCGAGACGTACCGGTAGAGCGCCGGTGCGGTCATACCCATCTCGTGGGCGATCGCGCGCAGGGAGAGGCCACCGGGCTCGGAGAGCTGGCCGCGAGCGGTACGCACGATCTCGTCCATCGTCGCCTGCCGTTGGCGCTCTCGGCGGCTGCTGCCCGCTTCGGTGGTCTGCCTCGTGCTCGGCACGCAATCTCCTTGACAACTTGGGTCGACGACGTCGATAGTAAACACCGTAAACGGTAAACACCTATAACGCTAGTGACAATGCATCACAGGGGGTACACATGTTAACTCGGTGGGGCGGCTTCATCGCCCGACGCGCCCGCGCCGTGCTGATCGTCGGCGTGCTCGTCGTCGCTGCCGCTGCTGCGTACGGAGGCGGTGTCTTCGACCAGCTCGGACAAGGGGGCTACAGCTACGACGACGCCGAGAGTACGAAGGCCGCACAGACCGTCGAGCGCGACTTCCAGGGTGGCGAGACCGACGTCGCCGTCATCTACTCCAGCGACTCGATGCAGGTACGTGACGCGGGCTTTCGTACCGCCGTCGAAGACGTCGTCTCCAGCCTTCCCGACGACGCGGTCGAGGCCGTCACGACCTGGTACGACACCGGGGCTCCCGGCATGATCGCCGACGACGGCCACTCCACCCTGATGACGATCTCGCTCAACGGCACCGACGACGACGCCCTGATGAGCGCGTACGAGGAGATCGAGCCCGACCTCGAAGCGACCGGCCTCGACACCCAGATCGCGGGGCAGATGGCGGTCTACGGCGATGTGAACGACACCGTCTCGGAGGACATCGAACGGGCAGAGCTGCTGTCGATGCCGCTCGTCCTGCTGCTGAGCCTGGTCATCTTCGGCAGCGTCGTCGCAGCGCTCCTGCCGGTCGGTGTCGGCGCGATCGCCGTCGTCGGCAGCTTCGGCGTCGTACGCCTGCTCACCGAGATCACCGATGTGTCGGTCTTCGCGATCAACATCATCACGCTTCTCGGCCTCGGCCTCGCGATCGACTACGCGCTGTTCATCGTGAGTCGCTTCCGAGAGGAGCGGGACAGTCGGGGGGACGACCGCGATGCCGTCAACGCAGCCGTCGCGGCAACGGTCGCGACGGCCGGGCGCACGGTGATGTTCTCCGGGTTGACGGTTGCGGCGGCGATGTCGTCGCTGCTCGTCTTCCCGCAGGGCTTCCTGCGCTCGATGGCGTACGGCGGCATCGCGGCCGTTCTGGTGGCGATGGTCGCATCGCTCACCTTGCTGCCGGCGGTTCTTGCCGTGCTCGGGCGCAGGGTCGAGGTCGGTGCGATGCCGTGGCGCCGCAAGCGCACCGCGGCGCTGACCGGCAGCCATGGCTGGGCCCGGTTCGCACGCGCGGTCATGAGGCGTCCGGTGGTCAGCATCGTCGTGGTGGGTGCCATCCTCGTCGGCCTCGCGCTGCCGTTCCTGCGCGCCGATTTCGGCAGCGTCGACGAGCGGGTGCTACCGACCGACGCACCCGCGCGGGTCGCGACCGAGGCGATGGAGAGCGGCTTCGACGTTCCGGTGTCGACCGCGTCGGTCGTCCTCACCGGGGCCGGAGACGCACAGGCGCAGGCGTACGCGAACGACCTCGCCGACGTCGACGGAGTCGATCAGGTACGCCCGGTCGAGACGGCCCAGACGGGTGGGTCGAGCGCCACTCTGCTCGAGGCATCGTGGGACTCCGACAGCCAGACGGGGAGGTCGCAGCAGATCGTGCGCGACCTGCGCGAGGTGCCGACGCCGGGTGACTCGACGGCGTTGGTCGGGGGTGAGAGTGCCCAGACGGTCGATCTACTCGACTCGCTGTCCGACCGGCTGCCTTGGATGGCTGCGATCGTCATCGGTGTGATGTTCGTACTGCTGTTCCTGGCATTCGGGTCCATTGTGCTACCGCTCAAGGCCGTCATCGTGAACACGTTGTCGATCGGAGCCTCCTTCGGTGTCGTGACGTGGATCTTCCAGGACGGTCACCTGTCCGGCCTGCTCGGTTTCGAGTCGCCCGGCTACCTGGATGCGACCCAGCCGATCCTGATGCTGGCGATCCTGTTCGGGCTGTCGATGGACTACGAGGTGTTCCTGTTGTCTCGCGTCCGCGAGCAGTGGGACGCAACCGGCGACAACACCGCGGCCGTCGCGGGCGGTGTGCAGCGCACCGGGCGCATCATCACCTGCGCTGCGCTTTTGCTCGCCGTGGTGATCGGTGCGTTCTCGACCTCGGGAATCCTGTTCATGAAGATGATCGGCGTCGGCATGCTGGTCGCGCTGCTCCTCGATGCGACCGTCGTACGTCTCGTGCTCGTGCCGGCGGCGATGAAGGTGATGAACCGCGCCAACTGGTGGGCGCCCGGGCCGATGCGCCGTTGGTGGCAGCGGTACGGCATCCGGGAGGCACCGGACAAGCCTGAGGCGACCGACGAACGAGAGCCCGCAGCGGTCGGCTGAGGCGCGACCAGCACTGCCGGGTACGCAAGTGTGTGTGTACCCGGCAGTGCATCGGTGCCCGTCAGGGCAGGTAGTACGTCGGGTTGGGCAGCTTGACCGAGCGGTCGGCGTACCCGCCCTTGAGATCGGAGAACTGGTCGCCGAAGTTGGCGATGATCCGATAGCCCTGTTTCTCGACGTGGGCCCGGGTCTGTGACTTGTACTCGATCGTGGTGCATTTGTCGGCGGCACAGTCGACGTAGTCGGGCTGGTCGGCCGCGTCGACCCACTTCGTGTAGTAGTTGTCTGCGCTGAAGCCGGTGTAGCCGACCTTCTCGAGGTTGCCGAGCGTTGCCTTCTCCTGCTCGGAGTTGCGCCCGGTCAGACCGACGATCGTGCAACCCGCGTCATCGGCGGCATTGACGAGGTCGACCATGCCCGGTGTCGCCGGGAACCGTTCGTCCTGCACCCAGACGTCTTGCAGGTCGGGGTCGAAGTTGAACCCCATCGCGGCGTCTTCCATGTCGTACGTCCACAGCGTCGTGTCGTCGGCGTCGAGCACGATCGCGGGCTGCTCGCCGTGGCGGTCCAGCCGCTCACAGGTGCGTTCGAGGCGAGGTGCCCACCGCGCCGCGAGCCGCTCGGTCTCGGAGATGTACGCCGAGGAGCCTTTGTCGGCGATGCCGTCGGTGGCCTTGTAGTACGTGCGAATCGTCGATTTCACCGAGTCGATGTTCGGTATCGCCTCGCCGCTCTGTGACAGGCCGCTCGAACCATCTGGCCGCATCGTGAAGTGTCGGCGCGGGCGCAGCTGCGGTTCGTGTCGCCCAGGGAGGTTCGGGCTCGGGAGGTAGTACGTCGGATTGGGCAGCTTGAGCACCTTGTCCGCGTACCCGCCCTGGAGATCCGACCACTGATCGCCGACATTGAGCACGATGTCGTAGCCGAGGTCCTTCTCGATGTGCTTGCGCGTACCGGCCTTGTACTCGACTGTCGTGCACTTGTCGGTCGCACAGTCGACGTAGTCGGGCTGATCGGCGGGATCGACCCATTTGGTGAAGAAGTTGTCGGCGTCGAACGGCGTGTATCCGACCTTGTCGAGGTTGCCGAGCGTGGCCTCCTCCTGGTTAGCGTTGCGTCCGGTGAGTCCGAACACGGCGTACCCCATGTCCTTTGCGTCATTGACGAAATCGACCATGCCCGGTGTCGCCGGGAACCGCTCGTCCTGCACCCAGACGTCTTGCAGGTCCGGGTCGAAGTTGAACCCCATCGCAGCGACCTCCATGTCATAGGTCATCAGCGTGGTGTCGTCGGCGTCGAAGACGAGCGCCGGCTTCTCGTGGTGCCGGATCGCACGCCGGTACGCATGGCGAAGATAGCGTTGCTCGGCGCGCTGGATCCGGTGCAGCTCGGAGATGTACGGCGACGCGGTCATGTTGGCCGTGCCGTCGCCCTGATCTCCGTAGTACGCGGCAATGGTGTCCTTCACGGAGTCGATGTTCGGAATGCCCTCGCCGTCGGCTCTGCGGCCGCTGGAACCGTCGGGGCTCATCGTGAAGTGGGTACGGGGCTCGAGGCGTGGGTGATCGCCGTGCTGGTCGCCCTGCTGGCCGCGGGGTTCTCCCGACGCGCCGGGTGATGCGAGCAGCATCGCCGCTGCGAGGGTCGCGGCGATGGCACCCGCGAGTGGCTTGCCTGGTCCGGACAGAGTCATAGGTGGGTCCTTAGTTTTAGCGTGCAACCGTCTGAACGTACGCCTCCGGCGGGACCTTGGGAAGGGCATCCCGTCGAAGGCGGTCGGACCCCGGCGTCATACTTGCCGCGTGAGGCACAGTGAGTTCTGGGACCGGATGTACGACCACCTCGGTGAGGGGTACGCGCGGGTGTGGGCAGACGACCAGGTCCTGCGCGAGCTCGACGGTCGTACCGTCGAGCAGGCACTCGCGTCGGGAGAGTCGCCCAAGACCGTGTGGCGCGCGGTCTGGTCAGCGCTGGAGCTGCCCGCCTCCGAACGATGACGGCGCTCTCCGATGCCGAGGTGGCATCGGTACAACGCCGTACGATCGGCACGCTGATCGGCAGCCAGGCACTCGGCGGGATCGGGGTCTCCACCGGAATCGCGGTGACCGCACTGCTGGCCGAGGACATCCTCGGCTCAGCAGATCTCGCGGGTCTCGCGCAGACCGCACAGGTGCTCGGCTCGGCTGCCGCCTCGTACCTCGTCGCTCGGATCACGGTGGCACGCGGCCGCCGGCCGGGCCTGACAACCGGTTACGTCGTCGGCGCTCTGGGGGCGGTTCTCTGCCTGGTCGCAGGAATTGTCGAGTCGTTCGGCGTACTCCTGGTCGGATCGACGCTGCTCGGCGCAGCGACGGCGGCGAACTCCCAGGCCAGGTTCGCCGCCACCGATCTCGCCGACCCGGCACACCGGGCACGAGCACTCTCGATCGTCGTCTGGGCCACGACGATCGGTGCAGTCGCGGGTCCGAACCTCGTCGGCCCTGCCGGTGACCTCGCCGAGCTCCTCTCACTGCCCCGACTGACCGGCGCGTACCTCATCGGTGCAACGGGCATCGGGCTCGGTGTCGTGTTCGTCAGCGTGCGAATGCGTCCCGACCCGCTGTTGGTCGCCCGCGACCTGGAGCAGGCATCCGGCGGCACGGTGCCTGTGCGTCGGCGTGCGATCGAGGCAGTACGCGAGCATCCGCGCGCATTGGCCGGCATCATCGCCATCGCGGCGGCGCACGCGACGATGGTCAGCGTCATGGTGATGACCCCGCTGCACATGGGCCACGGTGGCTCGGAGCTCGAGGTGATCGGCTTCGTGATCAGCGTGCACATCCTCGGCATGTACGCCTTCTCGCCGATCGTCGGTTGGTTGAGCGATGCCATCGGTCCGCGGCAGGTGCTCTTGGCTGGTGCGGCGCTGTTGTTCGGCGCAGTCGCGCTCGCCGGCACCGCGCACGAGGGTTGGTCGCTCGGGTTGACCGCAGGGCTGTTCCTGCTCGGTCTCGGCTGGTCGTTCGCGCTGGTTGCGGGTTCGGCGGTCGTCACGGCGGCAGTGCCGCTCACGGACCGGCCGGCCGTTCAGGGCTTCTCCGATATGACGATGGGCATCGCCGCCGGTGTCGGCGGCGCGGTCGCGGGCGTTGTCGTCGGAGCCTGGGGCTTCGCCACCCTCAACGCTTGCGCGGCGGTCATCGTGTGCGTCGTCGTGGCGGCCGCTCTCGCCGTACCGCGGAGCGAGCAGACACGCGTGTGACGAGGATCCTTTGAACGAGTGCGGTATCGCCTCGTAGGATCACGCGGGTGTCCACAGCAGTCCTGATCCGCGAGCGCGTAGGGCGCCGGGTGCCGGCATGGGCCTCGGAGTTCGCCGGCTTCGGTGCCGTCGGCGCCGTGGGGTACGCCACGGACCTGGTGGTGTTCAACCTACTGTGCTACCTCGGAGACCCGGGACTCCTCGCCGACCGGCCGGTCACTGCGAAGCTGATCTCGTCCGGAGTGGGACTCCTGGTCACCTACCTCGGCAACCGCCACTGGACGTGGCGCTGTCGGCCCAGCACCTGTCGCCATCGCGAGGTGATGCTGTTCGTACTGTTCAACCTGATCGGGTTGGCCATCGCGCTCGGCTGCCTCGGCGTCTCGCATCACGTGCTCGGGTTCACCTCGCCCCTCGCCGACAACATCGCGGCGAACATCGTGGGCGTCTCGCTCGGCGGACTGTTCCGCTTCTGGACGTACCGCACGTACGTCTTCCAGCCGGTCCCTGCTGCGGCGTGAACCACACCACGTCCTGAGCCTGACGTTCGCGCGCGACACGCTCGCGAGTCGGCGCTCGAACGTCCGGCCCACGGCGGGGGCGTCGGGAGCCTACAGTTGACTGCACTCAACCAGCCGCTGCTCGGAGGACGCGATGGCCCAGGCCAGCTCGATCAGGCGTCGTATCCGCCTGATCGGCGTGCTGGCTTCGGAATGGCGCCCGACCTGGCCACGGATTCGCGCCATGATCCGGTACGTCCTCACGTCGTACCTCGCGCTCGGTGTGGCTCTGTGGCTGCTGCCCGGTGTGCAGTCCTCGGACGTCGGTGCGGTCGCGCTGCTCGCCATCGTGGTCATCATCGTCGGCGCCGTGCTGCGTACGCTGCTACTCGCGATGACGATCGTCCTCGGATCGTTCGGATTACTGCTTGCCGGCGTCGTCATCCAAATGGTGATTCTCGGCATCGCTCTCTCGATCACGCCGGGGCTGGAGTCCGACAGCACGGCCGATGTCGTTCTCGCGGCATGGATCGCAACGGCGGCCGGCGCGATGATCAACTGGCTGTTCGACGCCGGCAGCGATGATGCGTTCCTCGCCCAGGTGCTCGGCCGCGCCATCCGGCTCTCCGCCGTCAACGGCGAGCGATCCGGCCGTCCGGGGTTGCTGATCATCCAGCTCGACGGTGTCAGCGCACCGCTGCTGCGTCAGGCGGTCACCGGCGGCACGATGCCGAACGTCTCGCGCTGGCTGCGATCCGGAAGCCACGAGCTCCGCGACTGGCACACCGGGCTGCCCGCGACGACACCCGCGGGACAAGCCGTGCTGTTGCACGGCGACACCCAGCACATCCCGTCGTTTCGCTGGTACGACAAGGAAACCGGCAAGATCCTCGTCGCGAACCGGCCGGGAGACGCCGCAGAGATCGAGAAGCGGATCTCCGACGGCCGAGGGCTGTTGGCCGATGACGGAGTCAGCGTCTCCAACCTGTTCTCCGGTGATGCTCCGACCCGGCTGCTCACGATGAGCGATGCCCGGCTCCCGTCGGCCAAGCACGGCGTTGCGGCGTACGCGGTCGCCCGCAGCGGACTCGCGCGGTCGCTTGTCGTGTTCGCGGGCGAGGTCATCACCGAGTGGTATCAGGGTCGTCGCCAGCGGCTTCGCGATGTGCAACCGCGGGTACGCCGGGGAGGGGTCTTCGTACTGCTGCGCGGCGTGACCACGGTGATCCTGCGGGATCTCAACGTGTCGATCGTCGCGGAGCAGATGGCGCATGGCGCTCCGACGATCTACGTCGACTTCGTCGACTACGACGAGGTCGCGCACCACGCGGGCCCGAGCCGACCCGAGGCCGTGCGTACCCTCGACGGTCTCGACCACGTGATCGGATTGTTCGAGCGGATCGCGCACGAGGTCGACCGTCGCTACGAGATCGTGCTGGTGTCCGACCACGGTCAGGCGCAGGGTGCGACGTTCCGACAGATGTCCGGGGCCACACTCGACGAGACCGTTGCGACGCTGGTCGCCTCGGCGTCGAGCGACGCTCGCGAGCACACGCCCGCAGAGCCATGGGGACCCGCTAACGTACTGCTCACGGGTGCGGCCAGATCGGACGACATCGTCGGTGGGGCGACCCGCGGGCTGATGCGTACGAAGGTCGAACCCACGCACGCTCCCGGTGACGTGCAGGTCGATCTCGGTCGTACGAAGCAACCGCAGGCGACGCGCGAATCACCCGACGTGGTCGTCGTGGTCTCGGGAAGTCTTTCGCATTTGTACCTCGCCGATGTGCCCGGCCGGGTCGACCGCGTCGATATCGAGAGACGGCATCCCGCGCTCATCGAGGGCCTCGCTCGACATCCGTACGTCGGCGCGGTCATCGTCCGAGACGGTGATGATCTCGTCGTGCTCGGCTCCGACGGTTGGCGGGTGCTTGTCGATGGCGCCACCATCGGTGGTGAAGGCGTGGATCCGCTTGCCGTGTATGGGGATCGCGCTGCCGGGGATCTGCTGGCGCTCGACCAGCGTGCGCACGTCGGCGACCTGGTGTTGCTCGGCCGGCACGACCCGAGCCTTGGCGATGTCGCGGCGTTCGAGGAGCTGGTCGGCTCGCATGGGGGCCTTGGCGGCGACCAGACCTCAGCCCTGCTGATCCATCCCACCGAGATGCGCGTACCGGAAGGCGATCTGAGTGGCCGCGATGTCTTCGAGGCCCTGCGGGCACGGCAGCGTACGCTCGGGCTGCGCGACGACGAGACGGAGGACTCGAGCAGATGAACATCTCCGTCTCGCTCACCTGGTGGGGACATGCGACCACGACGATCGAGATGGGCGGCGTACGGGTGCTGACCGATCCCGTCCTCACCAGACGCCTCGGCCACCTGAGTCGCATCCGCTCGACCACTCCGACCGGGCAAGCGCGAGAGGCCGATGTGGTCGTCATCTCGCATCTGCACGGTGACCACCTCCATCTACCGTCGATGAAGCTCATCTCCCCGGCGGCGCAAGTCATCGGCCCCCGCGGCACACGTGCGGTCCTCGGCGCCTCCCGAATGCGCGTACGCGAAGTGGAGCCCGGCGACGTCGTGGAGTATGAAGGACTCCGGATCAGAGCCGTGCCCGCCGCCCACGACCCGCGCCGGCACCAGCGGTCGCGCATCAGCGGGCCAGCGCTCGGCTTCGTCCTCGAGCGGGACGGCTGCCGGGTGTGGTTCGCCGGTGACACCGCATTGTTCGACGAGATGGCCGAGCTCGCTCCGGTCGACCTGGCGGTGGTGCCGATCGGCGGATGGGGACCGACCCTTGAGCCCGAGAAGCACATGAACCCCGATCACGCCGCCAAGGCCGTTCGTCTCGTCGGCGCCCGGTACGCCGTGCCGATGCACTACGGCACGTTCTGGCCGACCGGACTGCGGCACGTGCATCGGCCGAGCTTTCGCCGCCTGTTCGTTGAACCTGGCGAGCGATTCCGCGCCGCGATGACGGAGACCGACGCGCAGGCGCGCGTACTGCAGGTGGGCGAGACGACACGTTGGCCGGCGACGTGAGTGACGCGACCACCTTGACGTTCGGTTACCTCGTCGGGATGTTCGCGGTCGTGGCGTTCGGCTCGTTCATCCCGGTGCTGCCGACGGGAGCGGCCGTGAGCGTTGCCGCCGTCCTGGCGGAGCACAACGTCGCGGAGCTCGTCCTCGTCGTCGCGGTCGGCGCGCTGGCCGCGTACCTCGGCGACCTCGCCACCTTCGCCGTGTTGTCGCGCGCGGGTGCGTCGCTGGCGCAGCGGATCGGCTGGCTCAGCCGGGAGCGGCCCGCCGAGCGTCTGACTCAGATGCGTACCCAGGTGGAGCAGAACGAGGTGGCGGCGCTGATGCTCTCGCGGCTGTTACCGGCCGGACGGATACCGGTTCTGCTCGCCGCTGCGATCGGCGGCTACTCGTGGCGAAGGTATGTCACGGCCGACGTCGGCGCGGTGATTCTCTGGTCGAGTGTGTACGCCGCGATCGGCGTCGCCGGAGGGTCGATCTTCCCGCATCCGTGGGAGGCAGTCGTCGCAGCGATGGTGGGCGTGATTGCGTTCAGCCTGCTCGCCCGGTTGGTTCGGCGGTTCATGGTGCGCCTGTGAGGAAGCGTCACTGGACTGTCACGAGCACAGCGCACGCAGGGAGCCGCTACCTGGCAGGCTCGTGAGTATGGACAGTGCCTCTGCTGATCTCGCCGTCATCGGCGGCTCCGGGTTCTACACCTTCCTCGACGACCCGACGGAGGTCGCCGTCGACACGCCATACGGGCCACCGTCGGCACCTGTCGCGGTCGGCGCGATAGGCGACCGTGGTGTCGCGTTCCTGCCTCGGCACGGGCGTCGGCACGAGTTCCCGGCGCATCAGGTCAACTACCGGGCCAACCTGTGGGCGCTGCGCAGTCTCGGCGTACGCCAGGTGCTGGCGCCCTGCGCGGTCGGCAGTCTGCGGGCCGACCTGGTGCCTGGCGCGCTCGTTGTGCCCGATCAGCTCGTCGACCGTACGACCGGGCGAACCCAGACGTACTACGACCAGGGCGCATGTCATATCGGCTTCGCCGATCCGTACTGCTCGCGTCTCCGCGCGGCGATGCTGTCCGCTCTCGACGCCGTCGACGGAGGGACGATGGTCGTGATCGACGGCCCGCGGTTCTCGACCCGAGCGGAGTCGCAGTGGTACGCCGCGCAGGGTTGGTCGCTGGTGAACATGACGGGGCATCCCGAAGCAGTCTTGGCTCGCGAGCTCGCACTCTGCTACGCCAGCGTCGCGCTCGTCACCGACCTCGATGCGGGTATCGACGCGGAGCAAGCGGTCAGTCAGGCCGACGTCATGGCTGTGTTCGCCGCGCACCTTGACGCGCTGCGTACGGACCTGCGTACCGTCGCGGGAACTGTGCCGCAGGAGCGCGAATGTACCTGCGCATCGTCGCTCGACGGCTTGGACCTGCCGATGGAACTGCCATGAGGGTCTTGGTCACCGGGGCGGCCGGCTTCATCGGTGCGCGTACGGCCGACGCACTCGCCGCAGCGGGTCACGAGGTGATCGGGATGGACGCGCTCATACCCGAGGCGCATGGTCAGGAGGCGGTAGCCCCGCCTGACGTCCGCTTCGGTGATGTACGCGACGGCGCGTTGCTCGACTCGCTGCTCGGCGGCGTCGACGCGGTGTGCCACCAGGCCGCGATGGTCGGCAACGGAGTCGACGCGCAGGACTTCCCGCTGTACGCCGCGCACAACGATCTCGGTACGGCCGAACTGCTCGCGGCGATGGCGCGCAACGGCGTCGACCGACTCGTGCTCGCCTCGTCGATGGTCGTGTACGGCGACGGCGCCTATACCTGCGAGTACGACGGCAGCGTCCGACCGGCGCCGCGATCCGTCGAAGACCTCGCTGCGGGTTCGTTCGATCCGCGCTGTTCGGTTTGCGGCGGGCCCGCACGGTGGCGGCCGGTCGACGAGTCGGCGCCGATCCGCCCGCGTACGAGTTACGCGGCGTCGAAGGTCGCGCAGGAGAACCTCGCCGACGCTTGGTGCACCATGCAGTCCGCGCGGTGCATCGCGTTGCGCTACCACAATGTGTACGGCCCGGGCATGCCGGCGGATACGCCGTACTCCGGTGTTGCCGCGATCTTCCGGTCGGCCCTGGAACGCGGCGAGGCGCCGAGGGTGTTCGAGGACGGCAAGCAGCTACGGGACTTCGTACACGTCGACGACATTGCGCGAGCCAATGTCGCCGCGCTTGCGGCGCTCGACTCGCACGGTACGCGGGTGACGCCCTACAACGTTTGCTCAGGCACGCCGTTCACGATCGGCGAGATGGCGGAGGTGCTCGTGCGCGCAGCCGGGGGAGCGGTGCCGATCGTCACGGGTGAAGCGCGGCAGTTCGACGTACGTCATGTGGTGGCATCGCCGGACCGCGCGCGTACCGGTCTCGGGTTCGAGGCGCGCGTACGTCCGGAGACGGGCCTGGCCGAGCTCGCTTCCGCCCGGCTGCGCACTCGGTGACCCAGGCGGTAGGAGAGTTGAGGTGTCGCGGTGCGGGCGAGGTGTCACGCCGCCGGGAGCCGCACCGTGAAGCGACACCCGGGGCCGTGATTCGCGACCTCGATGGTGCCGCCGTGGGCGTCCACCAGGCCGCGGGCGATGGTGAGTCCGAGTCCTGCGCCGACCGGCTCGGCGCCGTTGGAGTCCGTACCGCGGGCGGTGCTCCCGCGGTACGCGAGGTCGAAGACCTGCGCGAGCTCCGATTCGGGTATCCCTCCGCATTCGTCATCGACGCGTACGAACACCGCTCCGGACTCCGTAGCGACCGATAGGGTCACGGTTCCTCCGGTTGGTGTGTGGCGAATCGCGTTGCCCAGTAGGTTCCTGAGCACTCGCACGAGCTCCGGCTCTCCGCCGAGGACGACTGCGTCGGCCTCCTCCACGAGTACGCGCACGCCCGCGGCGTCCGCGCTGGGAGCCGCCGACGTCGCCGCTTCTCGTACGACCGACCGCATCGGCAGCGGCTCGCGATCGACGGCGAACGCGCCGGCATGGATACGTGACAGCTCGAAGAGGTCGTCGACCATGCCCGACAACCGGCCGGTCTCGCGTCGGATCCGGCGCGCGTACTCGCGCACGTCATCCGGGTCGTGCACAACACCGTCGTCGAGCGCTTCGGTCATCGCGATCACTCCGGCGAGCGGTGTGCGCAGGTCGTGGCTGAGCCACACCAGCAGTTCGCGCCGCGACCGCTCGGCGGCGCGTTCGCGCTCGGCCGCCTCGTGTTCCCAAACGCTTTGCCGGGCAAGGGACCTGCCGAACAGGATCGCGGCCGGTACACAGATCAGGGTCACGACGATCCAGACCAGGATGCTCTGGCGCAGCTGGGCGGTGAACATGAAGCCGCTGGTCACGACGACGCCGGCGATGATCGCCAGGAGAGGCACCATCGTGACGACACTCATGGACAGCGCGAGTGTTCGCGAACGCAGCGTGCGTACGACGACGGCGCCCAGCAGCGTGACCGTCACCGAGCATGCGAGCGCGAGAAGTACCGCCTGCAGGTCCGCGGAGCTCATCTCGTCGTCCGCTCGTACCGATAGCCGACGCCGTAGACCGTAGCGATTCGATCGGGCGATGCCGGATCGCGTTCTATCTTGTGGCGTAGGCGTTTGACGTGCACCGTGACAGTGGAGTGGTCGCCGAACGACCACCCCCAGACCTTGTCCAGCAGGTCCGACCGGCTGTACGCATGGCCGGCGTTCGAGAGCAGGAACGACAACAGATCGAACTCGCGTACCGTCAGATGCAGCGGCTCGTCGCGCAGCGTGGCGGTACGCGCCGCACGGTCGAGGCACAGATCGCCGTCGACGAGCGGTGTGTCGTCGGCGACGTCGACGGAAGCGCGGCGCAGTACGGACCGGATCCGGAGCACGAGCTCCTTGGGACTGAACGGCTTCGTCACGTAGTCGTCTGCACCGAGTTCGAGCCCGGTGATGCGGTCGTCGACCTCACCGAGCGCGGTGAGCATCACGATCGGCACGTACGGGTCCGGCTGTCCGCGGATCGCCTTGCACACAGTCAGACCGTCGAGCTCGGGAAGCATCAGGTCGAGGACCACGAGGTCGGGGGAGTGCTCCTGGGCTGCGCGCAGCCCTTCGCGCCCGTCGTGTGCGAGCAGCACGTCGTACCCGTCGTGCTCGAGATATCGGCGTACGACGTCGCGTACGGACTCGTCGTCCTCGACGACCAGGACTCTCATGTCATCACCATCGCGTGAGCAGCAGTAGCTGAACAAGTAGACCTGTTGCGGCCTGGCCGACGAGCATCGGGGTTCGCCACCGGCTCGGTAGTAGCGCCGGGAGCAGCAGCGCCCACAGGGTGAACGGCATCCAGATCCGCTCGACCTCGGCCTTGCTCATACCCGAAAGGGTCGCGACCACGATGCACAGCAGAGACGCGCATCCCAGTACTGCAACTGGATTGCGCTCGCGCAGGCGCTCGAGCCCGGTGGGGATCGCGGCCCACGTGGCCAGGCCGGCGGTGAACGTCCAGGCGGCGAGATTCGCCCACACCCAGTACCCGTACTGGCGTCGGCTCGCCACACCGTCGTAGTAGCGCTCGTGCAGCACCGGGTACGCGTCCCACCAAGCGAAACCGGCGAGGGTGAACGCTGCGGCAACGGCCAACGCCCCGGCGCATGCCCACGGCAATGCGCGTACGGTGCCCGCGGCGATGAGGATCGCCACCGCGAGCAAGCCGAGAAGGACCAGCCCGTACGAGAGATACACGCAGTAGCCGAGGAGCACGCCCGCCGGCACCGCGTACGCAGCGAGGGTACGTCCGCGGCGCCGCGATGCGAGCGCCAGCAGGGCAAGCCCCCACGTCGTGACGGCGACGAACAACGCGTCTCCGCTGACGCCCATCCAGACGGCCATCGGCGCAAGTACCAGCCACGGTGCCGTACGTCGAGCGAGTGACTCGTCGCCGAGCGAGCGTACGGCGACAAGAGCGGCGATGACCGCGGTGGACCCGATGGTCATCACGGTCACGCCGATCCAGAACTCGTCGGTGATGCCGATGCGGTCGAGACCGACGAACGCGAGGAGTGCACCCGGCGGATGTCCAGCGACGTGGATGAACCAGTGGTCGGGTGCGTCGAGCGGAATGCGGTCGATGAATCCCGAAAGGGCGTCGCTCACCGAGGTGACCCGTCGAGCGTCGTACACGTACTCGCCCGGTCGTTCCCACTGCTCGCTCAGCCCCTTGGTCCCGTCGACGTAGGCGAGCGTGAACGTCCAAAGCCAGCTCGCAATCCAGGTGACGGCGACGAATGGTCGCCATCCGAGCCGTTCGATCCGGTTCCACAGCGCGAGAGTGCCGACGGCGACGGCTATCGGGAGGATTGCCCGCGCGTCGAGGCTGGGTACCCAGTTCGCGTGCAGGGGAGGGAACGGCTCGTACGCGGAGACTCCGACGTGCACATCGAGCCCCGACGTCAGAGGTATGAGGATCGCCGAAACGACGAGTGTCACGCCGACGAGGACAGATCCGAGCACCCATGCGTACGTATGGGTGCGCGGCGAGGTCATGGTTCGACGGTAGACGGCAACACCGGTGGATCGCGCCGTGCTGAGGCGATGTCACCGGCTTGTCATCGTTCGGCGCTGATCTGCGGCACGGACATCCCTAAGGTCCAAAGCATGAGCCAGTGCGACATCGTGATTCCGTGCCGCGACGAGGCGCCTGCGCTACCCGCGCTGTTGGCCCGGGTGCCCGCGGGCTTCCGGGCGATCGTCGTCGACAACGGATCGACGGACGACACGGCGACGGTGGCGCGTACGGCCGGCGCGACGGTGGTGTCAGAGCCGAGACCCGGGTACGGCGCGGCCGTCCATGCGGGAGTGCGCGCCGCGACCGGCGAGTACGTCGCGGTGATCGACGGTGACGGGTCGATGGATCCCGATGCACTCCGCAGACTGCATTCCGACGTGCGAGCGGGCCGTGCAGACCTGGCCGTCGGTCGCAGACGGGCAGTCAGCGCGGGCGTGTGGCCATGGCACGCGCGCGTCGGCACGGCGCTGCTCGCCTGCCTGATCCGGCGTCGTACCGGACTCGCAATCCACGACCTGGCGCCGATGCGGGTGTGTCGGCGTGCCGACCTGATCGCGCTGGACGTACGCGACCGGCGGTTCGGCTACCCGCTCGAACTGATGATCCGAGCGGCGCGCTCCGGGTGGTCGGTACGCGAGCACGACATCGTCTACACCCGTCGGGCGCCGGGCACGCGCTCCAAGGTGTCCGGGAGTGTTCGGGGAACGGCGCTCACGATGCTGGACTTCGCGGGCGTACTACGCGAGGTGGGCAGATGATGCGTTCCGATCCTGCCGTCCTGATCGTCGCCCGCGCCCCCGTACCGGGTGCGGCGAAGACCCGGCTGGCGGCGCACGTTGGCGACGAGGCGGCTGCGTCGCTCGCGGGTGCGGCCCTACTCGACACCATCGATGCCGCCGGCGCTACCGGTTGGCCGGTCTGTGTTGCCATGACGGGCTCGCTCTCGGAGTCTCCGATGGGTGCTGAGGTCGAGGATTCGCTGGCGCCGCATCGGCTGATCAGCCAACGCGGTAAGGGATTTGCCGCACGGTTGGCCGCCGCGCATGCGGATGCCGACTACGGTGCCGGTGTCGTCCAGATCGGGATGGACACGCCGCAGTTGCACCCAGAGCTGCTGCACGAGAGCGGACGAGCGCTCGCGGATCACGAAGCGGTGCTGGGCCCGGCGCATGACGGCGGGTGGTGGCTACTAGCCCTGCGGCACGCCGCACACGCCGAGTGTCTGCACGAAGTGCCGATGTCGACCGAGCGTACGGGCGAGTTGACCAGGTCGGCACTCCGTGCCCGTGGCGCAGGTGTTGTGGACGGCGCGGCGCTGACCGATGTGGACACGTGGGCGGATGCGCTCGAGGTGGCGACTATCGCACCGGACACACGATTCGGGCGCGCGGTCGCACGACTCCGGGGCGATGGTCTCGGGTGAGCGTCCCCGCGAAGAGCTCAGTGCAGTCTGAGCGATCGCTCCCGAGCGCGCTACTGCGACGGTCGTCGGAGCAAGTGCGCCGGTCGGCGGGGGAGGCGCTCGACGCCGCGTACGCCGGTGAACCCTGCGAGGTCGTCCTCGAGGACGGCACCATCCAGGCGCTGCCGGTCCGGCGTTGGCAGGATGACGCGGACGCGTCCGATCACGAGCTGTTCGTACGCCCCGCCGGGGGCGATGTACTCGACGTCGGTTGCGGGCCCGGCAGACTGACGTACGCGAACGCTGTCGCGGGTGCCCGGGCGACCGGGATCGACGTTTCGCACGAAGCGGTCAGGCAGACCCGCGCACGTGGCGCAAACGCCTTGCTGCACGATGTGTTCGAGTCGCTGCCAGGACGCTGGAACCACGTTCTGCTCGCTGACGGCAACGTCGGCATCGGGGGCGAGCCGGGCAGGTTACTGCGACGCTGCGCCGAGCTCGTTCACGAGGGCGGTCGCGTACTCGCTGAAGTCTCGGGTTACGGAGGCGTCGAACGACACGTACTGCGGCTGCGAGTCGGCGGGGACCTGAGCGAGGCGTACGCCTGGGCGACGGTAGGCGTCGATGCGATCGGGGCGTTGGCGATGACGGCCGGACTCCGCGTCGAGGACATCGCCTCGGTCGCCGGCCGCACAGTCGCCGTTCTCACCAGGGCGGTGTAGCCGATGCGACTACCGAACGTCGACGACTTCTCGAGCCGCTTGCGCGGCCCGCAGGTCACCAGCCGAGTGGGCGTCTGGCTCGGGGTCACGATGACGGTCGCCTTCGCCACCGGGCTGTGGAGTCATTACCAATACGAGACTCCGTCCTGGTTGACGCTGCCCGTGGGGCCGGTCTGGCTCTACCGGGTGACGCAGGGGCTGCATGTCATCTCCGGCACCGCGGCCATCCCGCTGCTGCTCGTCAAGCTGTGGTCGGTCTTTCCTCGGTTGTTCGTCCGGCCTCCCCGGCCGTCACGAGAGCTCGTGCTGCACCTGTTGGAACGCGGTTCGATCGCGTTGCTCGTCGCGTCTGCGGTCTTCCAGCTCGTCTCCGGAACGGTGAACATCTCGCAGTGGTACCCGTGGGACTTCAGCTTCCGGGCAACGCACTACGCGGTCGCATGGGTGTTCATCGGGGCACTTGCGATCCACATCGCAGTCAAGCTGCCGGTCGTACGCGAGGCCTTCTCGGGCGGTCTCGCCGAGCCGGGGGGTCCTGGCCTCAGCCGCCGCGGCCTGTTGCGCACGACCTGGGCAGCCGCCGGGCTCGCGATCCTCGCAACCGCCGGCCAGTCCGTTCCGTTGCTACGCAACGTCTCGGTTTTCGCGGTGCGATCCGGTTCGGGTCCGCAGAGCTTGCCGGTCAACCGCTCGGCGGCTGCGGCAGGTGTCGAGCCGGTCGATGCTGGCTGGACGCTCGAGGTCGCGTACGACGGAGTCACGCGGCGGTTCACCCGCGAGGAGCTCGAGCGTATGTCTCAGGCGACGGAAACGCTGCCGATCGCTTGTGTCGAGGGCTGGAGCGTTTCCGCGTCGTGGGAGGGGGTGCCGATCGCCGACCTGCTGGCGGCCGTCGGTGCGCCGACGTCATCTCGGGTCTATGTCTCGTCGATGCAGACCCGGGGTGCGTTCAGATCGAGCGAGCTTCCTCCGCAGTTCGCGGCTGACCGACGTACGTTGCTCGCGTTGCGGCTCGGTGGCGACGACCTCGATCTCGATCACGGCTACCCCTGCCGGCTCATCGCCCCGAACCGGCCCGGCGTCATGCAGACCAAATGGGTGGATCGGCTGGAGGTGAGCGCGTGAGAGCGCTGCGTGGGGTGCTCGTCGTCGCCGGGATAGCGATGGTGTGTTTCGGGCTCTGGTCGATGCGGGAGTTCGAACTGGATCAGTTGACGTCTGCGTTCGGCTGGCTGGCCGGTGGTGTCGTCGTACACGACTTCGTACTCGCCCCGGTCGTTGTCGGGCTCGGGCTCGTCCTGTTCAGGGTCGTTCCGGTGCGGATGCGTACGCCGCTCGTGGTGGCGTTCGTACTGTGGGGGTCGTTGACCTTGATCGCGCTTCCGGCGATGAGCGGTCTCGGGGTACGCCCCGACAATCCGACGCTGCTCGACCGCTCGTACTTCACCGCGTGGGTGGTGCTCAGCGGCGTCACCGCCGCGGTGGTGGGTGCGTACGCCTGGTTCCGTCGAGCGCGAGACTGAAGTCGAGCGGAACGAGCGGCGTGTCGGATTCGCATCGAACAGGCGTTCGGCCTATTCTCGTCCACAGGTCGACGTGATCACGCCGCTTTTCCACAGCGGGCGCTTCGATGCGCACCGTTGTCGGTGGCTCGATCTAACGTCGTAGATGACCGGCCGCGAACGAGAGATTGGGACCATTCAGATGGCTGCTGGAGACCGCGACAAGGCACTCGAGACTGCGATCGCGCAGATCGACAAGACGTACGGCAAGGGTTCGGTCATGCGGCTGGGCGACGGGTCGCGGGCGCCTGTCGAGGTGATCCCGACCGGCGCGACCGCACTCGATGTCGCGCTCGGCATCGGCGGCTTGCCGCGCGGGCGAGTCGTCGAGATCTACGGCCCTGAGTCGTCCGGTAAGACCACGGTGGCGTTGCACGCGGTGGCGAGCGCTCAGCGGGCGGGCGGTCTGGCCGCATTCGTCGACGCCGAGCATGCGCTCGACCCCGAGTACGCCAAGGCACTCGGCGTCGATACCGATGCGCTGCTGGTCTCTCAGCCCGACTCCGGCGAGCAGGCGCTTGAGATCGCCGACATGCTGGTCCGCTCCGGTGCGCTCGACATCATCGTGATCGACTCGGTCGCAGCGCTCGTGCCGCGCGCCGAGATCGAGGGCGAGATGGGCGATTCGCACGTCGGTCTGCAGGCGCGGCTGATGAGCCAGGCGTTGCGCAAGATGACCGGTGCGCTCAACTCCGCCGGCACGACCTGCATCTTCATCAACCAGCTGCGCGAGAAGATCGGCGTCATGTTCGGTTCGCCCGAGACCACGACCGGCGGTAAGGCGCTCAAGTTCTACTCGTCGGTGCGCCTCGACGTACGCCGGATCGAGACGCTCAAGGACGGCACCGACATGGTCGGCAACCGCACCCGGGTCAAGGTGGTCAAGAACAAGATGGCCCCGCCGTTCAAGCAGGCCGAGTTCGACATCATGTACGGCAAGGGCATCAGCCGCGAGGGCAGCCTGATCGACGTCGGCGTCGAAGCCGGCCTGATTCGTAAGGCCGGCGCCTGGTACACCTACGAGGGCGATCAGCTCGGCCAGGGCAAGGAGAACGCCCGCAAGTTCCTGCTCGACAACCCCGACCTCGGCAACGAGATCGAGAAGAAGATCAAGGAGCACTTCGGCGTCGAGGCCGCGGCCGATGAGCCGGCGGTTGTCGAGGAGCCCGTGAACGTCGACTTCTGAGCTGTCGAGCCGCGGTCATGAAACCCGATCCGTCCGATTGGCACACCCCCGCTGGCCCGCACGTTTCGGCCCCGTCTGCGCGCAAAACGGGGCAGAAACGTGCGGCCCACGGGGGCAGGCGGGGCAGGCGTACCCGCGAACCCGACGACGCCGAGGCACGCGATCTCGGGCCCGACGCCGATCCGGAGTCCGTTGCGCGCAAGATCCTGCTGCAGCGGCTGACCGAGCAGCCCCGCAGTCGTGCCGAGCTCGAGCGAGCGCTCGCCAAGCGTGATGTGCCCGACGACGTGGCCAGCCGACTGCTCGACAGATTCGAGGACGTCGGGCTGGTCGACGACGAGGCGTTCGCGCGGGCATGGGTCGACTCGCGCCAGCGCACCCGCGGGCTCGCCGGGCGGGCGCTCGCGCAGGAGTTACGTCGCAAGGGCGTCGAGGACGACGTCGTACGTGAGACCGTCGACGACATCGACCCCGAGACCGAACGCGAGAACGCGCGCTCGCTCGTCCGAAAGAAGCTGCGGTCGGTCCGCTCGCTCGACCGGCAGGTGCAGGTGCGCCGGCTCGCCGGCATGCTCGCGCGCAAGGGCTATTCGTCGGGCCTGGCGTACGCCGTGATCCGCGAAGAGCTCGACGTCGAGCTCGACCCCGACCTCTGAGCGGAGATCCGCGTACGCTCGGCATATGTGGCGCTACGCCGCGACGATGTCACTCGGCCTGGTACTGCTGACGGCCTGCAGCGACGAGCCCGATCGGCCGGAGCGGCCGTCGGAGCCTTCGGCCACTGAGTCGTCGACCGAGCCACCGGGCGACGACTCGATGGAGGGTTCGCCGAAACAGCAGCTGAAGCCGTTCGATCCGGACGCCGTTCGCGCAGACGTACGCCGACTCGCGAACGACATCGGGCCACGCGAAGCCACGTCGGCAGGCTTCCGACGCGCCACGCGTTTCGTCTCCCAGCGACTCGCGTCGCTGGGCTACGACGTGCGCCGCACCCGCGTGCCCGTGCCGGCGGGCGACTCCTGGGGCGTGCCGGTTGAAGCCGGCACGTCCTACAACGTGATCGCCGACCCGCCGGACTTCGACCCTCATTCGCCCTACCGCATAGTCGGCGCACACCTCGACTCGGTCGCGGTCTCTCCGGGCGCCGAGGACAACGCGTCCGGAACGTCCGTCGTCCTCGAGCTGGCTCGGGTCGCAGCCGAACGCACGCCGGCCGTACCCGTGCGGTTCATCGCGTTCGGCGCGGAGGAGCCGCGCGGGGAGGGTGACAATCTGCACCACTTCGGCTCTCGCAAGTTCGTACGCCAGCTGTCGGGCGCCGAGCGCAACAGCCTCGACGGCATGGTCTCGCTTGATCGGGTAGGAGTACGCGCTGCCGCGGTGCCGATCTGCCTCGCCGGTTCCGACGGTGGCGATCTGCGACGCGAGGTCGTACGCTCCGCGCGCGCTCTGCGCATCCCCTCCACACAATGCGAAGGCCGAGCCAGCGACCACTGGTCGTTCGAGCGGGCGGGCCTGTCCGCGGTCCGGCTCGGCAGCGTCCCGTACGCCGGCTACCACTCGGCGCAGGACAGACCGCACTACGTCGACCGTCGCCAGGTTCGGCGCGTCGGCCGCATCATGTGGCGATGGCTGCAGTCATCGCGTTGAGAGGTCACCGAGGATCTGTCGTGCTCGGGCGCCGGTCGCGATCCGTGGTGCGAAGTCGTCACCGATGACGTACGGCACCGGGTCGGCGCTGACGACCTCGCCGTCCCAGAGCACGATCTCGAGGAAGACGCCCTCCTGTGTCTTGCGCATGAAGTCCATGTCGAACACGAAGTTGCCGAGTGAGTAGGCGACCACGGCGTTCGGAGCCCGCTCGATCGGCTGCACCCAGTGCGGGTGGCCGCCTGCGACCACATCGGCGCCTGCCCGTACGAACGCAGCCGCCGCGCGACGCTGACTCGGCTCGGGCACATGCGTGTACTGCGTTCCCCAATGGGGCATGACGATCACGGTGTCGACCCGACGATCGAGGCGACGGAGGTCTGCGGAGATCTCTCGGAGTGCCGCGCGATCGAGCGGGCCCGTACGCGGCGGCATGTCGAGGCGGTTCGTTCCGGGGGAGCGTGCGGTGGCGCCCGGCGTCTCGCCGATGGAGTCGGTCGCGTAGAAGCCGATCCGGACGCCGTCGACCTCCCGGACCACCGGCGTACGCGCCTCCGCACGGTTGGCGCCTGCCCCCACGTACTCGACGCCCGTCGACTCGATGCGAGCCAGGGTCGTGCGCAGCGCCGGCACCCCGTAGTCGCCGAGGTGGTTGTTGGCGACGTCGAGGACATCGAAGCCCGCCAGCCGCAGCCCACGCCGCACAGACGGCTCGGCCGCGAACGAATCGTCGCCCTGGGTGGGTGCTCCGGCATCGGACAGCGTCGACTCGAGGTTTCCGACTGTCACGTCCGCGGATGCGAGGCGCCGAGCGAGCGGCCGGAACACCGCAGCCGGATCGTCGGCCGCGGTCAGCTGTTCGCCGACCCGGCGACCGAGCATGATGTCGCCGACGACCGTCACTGTCGTGACCGTGTCGGGTGACTGTCCCGCGTCGGATCGCAGCGGGTACTTCGACGGCGAACGCAGCGGACTCGTCCCGGCCACCTCGAGTACGCGTACGGACGCGTCGACGGCGGTGGCAGGGACGATGGCGAGCGTCGACGGATCCGTACGGACGGCCGCGACCGCTGCCTCATTCGACGACGCCACATGGATGCGACTCGACGATGACACGCCGGGCGCTGCGACCACATGCATCGAACCACCGTCGAGGCCGAGGCTCGACCAGCGCGGCGCACCGTTGGCCACCAGCCGGCGTGCTGCGCTCGTACTCACGCCGCGTCCGACGTCTCGGGACTCGTGCACGACGAGTGCGAGCGGTTCGTCGGGTGCCCCACTAGTCGTCGCTGCCGACTCGGCGGCCCTGGTTGATGCGGTGTCCGAGTCGGTGGGTTCGGGCTCGCCGCTGCACCCGCAAGCGACCAAAGCGATCAGGCCACCCGCGCCGGCGATCGCGCGACGGATCATGGTGCCGAGCGTACGCGCTCGGCGAGAGGTGCACGGCTAAGTTACTTGCTGGTAGCATTGGCGCATGGCATCCACGTACGACCTGTACCGGCGGCTGGCGAAGCTGCCGCTCGGCGATCGGGTCTTCTCCTTCGCGTTCACCAGACGTGCGCCGTACTTCCGTACGGTCAAACCACGAGTCGCCGAGATCCGACCGCATCGTGCGGAGGTGCACCTGCCGAAGCGCAAGGCCGTGCACAACCACATCGGCACCGTGCATGCGATCGCGGTGTGCAATGGCCTCGAGGCTGCGATGGGCATGCTCGCCGAGGCGACGACGCCGAAGGGCTGGCGCTGGCTGCCCAAGGGCATGGAGGTCTCGTACGTCGCGAAGGCGACCTCCGATCTCGTCTGCGTCGCAGAGTCGAGCCAGGCCGACTGGGACGCCGCGCCCGACGTACCTGTCAAGGTGTCCGCCAGACGTGACGACGGCACGGTCGTCGTCGAGGGTGTCATCCACCTCTGGGTCACCGAGAAGCCTGCTACGTAGGCACTCCCTCGCAAAGAGTTCGGCGCGAATTGCACCACTCAGCACCGCGCCAGTGGTGCAATTCGCACCAAACTCCGGTGGGTGGTTTACGAGGCGGCCTCACCGCGCCGCATGCGCTTCTCGTCGTACATGGCCCGATCGGTGCGCTCGATCCAGGCGGTCAGCGACTCGCCATGCCACTCGGTGACGCCGACCGACCAGGTCACCCCGGGCTCAGCTCGCTCGAGGCGTCGTACGACCTGGTACGCGTCCGCGAGCGGAGTGGCCGGCATGTACAGCGCGAACTCGTCGCCGC